>NZ_JBKQOI010000046.1:0-31148 GCF_052145595.1 Mycobacterium sp.
TCGGGTATCGACGAATCAGTGAATGCGACACGCCAATAATTCTGACTACATATCTAAGCCGGTTCACAGCCCTCTGTCCAGCTCAGGGATCAGATCACGCCCGAAAGCCGTCGTAACTTCGGTCTAGTCATGGCAACGACGTTGCCCGACGCGGCGATCGCGGCGCCGGGAGGTTACGACGAATCCGATGAGCAGCGTCGCCGGCGGCTGCGCACGGTGGTTGCCGCGAGCCTGCTCGGCACCACGGTGGAGTGGTACGACTTTTTCCTGTACGCCACCGCGGCCGGTCTGGTGTTCAACAAGGTGTTCTTCCCCAACGCCAGTTCCCTGGTGGGCACGCTGCTGGCGTTCGCCACGTTCGCCGTCGGGTTCGTCATGCGTCCGGTTGGTGGGCTGGTATTCGGGCACATCGGGGACCGGATCGGCCGCAAGCGCAGCCTGGCGTTGACGATGCTGATCATGGGCGCCGCCACCGCGTTGATCGGGGTGCTGCCGACCGCCGCGCAGATCGGGGTCTGGGCGCCGGTGCTGCTGTTGGTGCTGCGCATCCTGCAGGGTTTCGCCCTTGGCGGCGAGTGGGCGGGCGCGGTGCTGCTCGCCGTCGAGCACGGCCCCGCAGACCGGCGCGGCCGTTTCGGTGCGATCCCGCAGATCGGCTTGGCGCTCGGATTGGCACTGGGCACCGGCATATTCGCGTTCTTGCAAGTCGCCCTGGGCCAGGCCCGGTTTCTCGCTTTCGGCTGGCGGATCGGGTTCCTGCTGAGCCTGGTGCTGGTCGCGATCGGCGTCGTGGTGCGGTTGCGGGTCGAGGAAACACCGGCCTTCCTCGAGCTTCGCGACCTCGAGGCGAGGTCCACCGTGCCGCTTCGCGAGATCGTGCGCGAACCCCGTTCCCGGCGCAACACCGTGCTGGGACTGCTGTCACGCTGGGCCGAGGGTTCGGCGTTCAACACCTGGGGTGTTTTCGCGATCAGTTATGCCACCGGCGCATTGGGTTTCAACAAGGTGTCGGTTCTGGTCGTGGTGACCATCGCCGCGCTGCTGATGGCGGTGCTGCTGCCCGTGTCGGGAGCTTTGACCGACCGCTTCGGCGCGCGGCGGGTATATCTGGCCGGTGTGGCGTGCTATGGTGTTGTGGCCTTTCCCGCATTCGCCTTGTTCGGCACCAAGAATCTGGTCTGGTTCGGGCTGGCGATGATCATTGTGTTCGGCGTCGTGCACGCGCTGTTCTACGGCGCGCAGGGCACGCTGTATTCGGCGCTGTATCCCACCGGCACCCGCTACACCGGTTTGTCGTTCGTCTACCAGTTCTCGGGTATCTACGCCTCCGGTGTCACCCCGATGATCCTGACCGCACTGATCGCGGTCGTTGGGGGAACGCCGTGGCTGGCGTGCGGATACCTGGTTGCGACGGCGGTAATCAGCGTGTTCGCCACGGCGCTGATCCGCGAGCAAGACCTGCATCTTTGAGCCGGCCGGCGGCGAGCCTGCGCTGAGCGCGTGGTTTCGCCGCGTCCGGCGCTCTGTGCGCAGGCTGGGCGCCGTCACCGCAGGCTCGACGGCGAGACGGACTCTCGCGAGCCTGCCGCCCGGTGGTGCCCCGCCCGCCGATGTGCTGTGGTTAATCACCAGCACTACGTGGTGGGGCAACGCCGGAAGGGTCCGGGAGATGGCGAGTCGTGGGTAGCACTTCGCAGCTGCGCCCGGGGCTATCGCAGCGGCAGCTCAGCATGATCGCTCTCGGCGGTGTGATCGGCGCCGGACTGTTCGTCGGGTCCGGCGTGGTGATCAAGGACACCGGACCCGCCGCGTTCCTGACCTACGCCCTCTGCGGTCTGCTAATCGTTCTGGTGATGCGGATGCTGGGCGAAATGGCCGCCGCCAACCCGTCGACCGGATCGTTCGCCGATTACGCGGCAAACGCCCTGGGCGACTGGGCGGGGTTTTCCGTCGCCTGGCTGTATTGGTACTTCTGGGTGATCGTGGTCGGGTTCGAGGCCGTCGCCGGCGGAAAAGTCCTCAACTACTGGTTCCACGCGCCGCTGTGGCTACTGTCGCTGGGCCTGATGGTGCTGATGACCGCGACGAACCTGTTCTCGGTGTCATCCTTCGGCGAATTCGAATTCTGGTTCGCGGGAATCAAAGTCGCGACGATCGTGATCTTTCTCATCGTCGGCACGGTTTTCGCACTCGGATTCCTGCCGGGCCATCACACGGATTTCTCCAACCTCACTTCGCACGGCGGGTTCTTCCCAAAAGGCGTCGGGGCGGTCTTCGCCGCCATTGTGGTGGTGATCTTCTCCATGGTGGGCGCCGAAATCGTCACCGTCGCCGCCGCCGAAAGTCAGGACCCGGAACTCGCCGTCCAGCGAGCGACGCGATCGGTGGTCGCGCGCATCGGGATCTTCTTCGTCGGGTCGGTGTTTCTGCTCGTGGTGATCCTGCCCTGGAATTCGATAGAGCTGGGTGCCTCGCCGTACGTCGCCGCGCTCAAGCACATGGGCCTTCGCGGTGCGGATCAGGTCATGAATGCGGTGGTGCTCACGGCGGTGCTGTCCTGCCTGAACTCCGGCCTGTACACGGCGTCGCGCATGCTGTTCGTGCTCGCCGACCGGGGCGAGGCGCCGGCGCGGCTGATCAAGCTCAGTCGGCGCGGCGTCCCGCATATCGCCATCTTGTGCTCGTCGACGATCGGCTTCGGCTGCGTCATCATGGCGTGGGTCGCGCCCGGCACGGTGTTTCTCTTTTTGCTCAATTCGTCGGGCGCCATCATCTTGTTTGTCTACTGGCTGATCGCGCTGTCGCAAATCATCCTGCGCCGCAGGACGCCCGAGGAAAAGCTGCGGGTGAAGATGTGGTTCTTCCCGGTGCTCTCGATCCTCACACTCGCCGGAATCACCGCCGTGCTGGTGCAGATGGCGTTCGACCGCACGGCACGCAGTCAGCTCTGGCTCAGCCTGCTGTCCTGGGCGGTGGTGATCACGATGTACGTTATCGCCCGGGCCCGCGGCCGGATCGGTGTTGGGCGCGAAATCCCTTCGGAGGGATAGGTATTCAGCCCGTTTTGGTGAACAACACCGCCTGCTCGAACGGCATCCGCGCGAAAACCGGTCGCCACCCGCGCGCGACGTGCGGCGCCGCCTCGGCCCGGGAAACCACTCGCGGGTCTGCGATGCCGAAACTCTTGCCGTAACGGCGCATCCGCCCGCCTCCGGCGGCGGTCAGGTTCTTCAGCCAGTCTCGGTCGGGGCCGTAGGTCAGCAGGATCGCCACGGCGGGCTTGCCGTCGACCTCGGCGCTGAACACGGTCACCGGCGTGCGGTAGGCCTTTCCGGAGCGCCGGCCGACATGCTCGACGATGCCGAACGTTGGGGCCCTGCCGGCCCACATCCGCTGGATGGGGTTGGTGACGTGCCGGTTGAATCGAGCGAGCCGTTGAGGAAGTTGCATACCACCATTCAACTCGCAGGCACCGGCCGACATCAACCCGTGCGGCGCGGCGCGGGCAGCAGCGCGCGTGCCAGCCGAGCTCCCCGAGACGGCGTCGGGCGCCACGGCTGCTCCTCGTCTGAAGGCCACGCGTAACAAGGGATTTCACCGCAAAGTAGCTGTCGCAGATCGGGAAGGCCCAGTTCGCTCGCCGACCAGTCGTAGAGGCGCTCGAGCCGAGGTTGAACGACCCCGACATCGAGCAGGTGCCCTATTCCATGTTCAGCCCGCAGGTAGGGCATGAGGTCATCGCCGAGCGGGTAGCGGTCGGGAAGCACCCGCGACAGCGACAGGAATATCCCGGTCATGCCCAATCGCGGGTCACCGAGTGGTCGGCCCGCGAAGGCCAACCGGCCCAGCGCCAGCCGGGGCGCGGCGACCAACGCGTGAGCGTAGAGAACCCGCATCAACACCAGGTTGATGAAGAAGCGTTCGACGCGGGATTCGCCGGAGGCGAGGTGCTGGTGTTCGAGGTATGCGCTGACCACGCTCATGTTGTGCGCCCGGTACCAGCTCCGTGCGGTTGGCCGACGGATGAACTCCAGCCAGGCGGCGGCCGTGGCAGAACTTGGTGATCCTGGACTGCCGAAGGCCAGGGCGCGGGCTTCGCAGCCGTCGTAGAGGAGGCGTTCGTTGATCGCTCGCCACCATGGGCTCCCCGGGGTAGGCGAACCGACTGGGTTGAGGAGTCCTCGGTGCAGTTGCCATCCCATGAACGCCGACGCGGCCTGGCGGAAGGGCAGATAGCCACGGTCGACGCGGGATGGGACCCGGTAGGAGGCCCGCATCAGTGCGAGCCGCGCGCTCGGATCGTCGCGGACCGCGCCGACCTTGTCGAGCGCGACGGCGGCGGCCGTCTGCCCTGTCACAACTCGATTGTCGATGATGGCGACTCATTTGGCTTGTGCTTCACCATGCCACGGGCAGTTCGTCGAGTCCGCCGGCCAGCACATCACGGCGCACCGCCAGTGTTGCCGGATCAACCGTCAGCTGCATGGATGGGAATCGTGGAATCAGTTGGGCGAATACCGTTTTGAGCTCGATTCTCGCCAAGGGTGCGCCGATGCAATAGCGCGCCCCGTATCCGAAGGTGAGGTGGGGTGATTGTTTGCGGCCGAGATCCACGGCGTCCGGGTCGATGAAGACCGCCGGATCGTGATTGGCGGATCCGATATCCAGCAGTACCAGGTCTCCGGCGCGGATCATGACGCCATCGATCTCGACGTCCGTGCGCGCATAGCGCGGAATGCCGGCGATGCCGGTACCGCCTCGCGTCGATGCCCGGAACAGCTCCTCGATCGCGTTGGGAATCAGGGCCGGGTTTTCCGAAAGCTCTTGCCAAATGGGTGGATTGGTCAGCAGCAGTAGTGCGTCCAATCCGATCTGCACCACGGTGGTCTCATGTCCGGCGAACAACAGGTGCATGGAGCTGGCGGCGGCCTCCTCGTCGGAGACCCCGTCGGTCGCACACAGCCGTGATATCACATCGTCGCCGGGATGGGTGCGTTTGTGCTTGATCAACTCGATGCCGTAGCGGTACAGCTCAGCCAGTCCGCGCTCGGAGCGAACGTGATCGCACACGTTGGCGGCATCCGTTGTCCAGGTACGGAACTGGTCGCGGTCGGAGTAAGGCACTCCAAGCAGCTCGCAGATCACCAGAATCGGTAACGGCAGGGCCAATTTCGCGTGCAGGTCAGCGGGCGGTCCTCCCGCGTCCAGGTCGTCCAGCAACCCCGCCGTCAGTGCCTCCACATTGGCTATCAGGGTCCGCAGATGTTTGGGTGCGAAGTGCGGTTGCAGCAGGGCCCGCATCTGGGCGTGATCGACCGCTTCGGTGTCGAAATCGCCCAGCGGGCCCCCGAACAGCGCTGATTCCCCACTGCGCGCCGCGGCCGCGGGTCGCGGGTGTGACCGGCCCAGCCGGTCGTCATCGAGCAGTTCGCGTACGTGGGTGTAGCTGGTGACTAGCCAGGCTTCGTGACCCACCGGGGTGCGAACGCGATGGATTGCACCGCGCGACCGCAGCTCACGCAGTGCGAGTGGGACTTCGAGTGGATGCGTCTGTCGGAAGGGCAATTGCGGCAACTGCGTTGATGTCGGCACCACGCCCTCCAAGTATAGGCCTACTTGTATTAGACGGCATATACAATGGTATTTGTAAAATGCACCTTTGACAAGAAGGGGTCGCGGGTGACGACTGCGAAAGCTGCGCCGACGCGGCGGATGCCGCGCGCCCAACGCCGTGAACAGATTCTTGGTGCTGCCACTCGCGCGTTCGCCCGCGCAGGATTCGCGAACACCGGACTGGATGTCATCGCCGCCGAGGCCGGCGTCACGCCGGTGATTCTCTACCGGCATTTTGCCTCGAAGGCCGACCTCTACCGGGCGGTACTCGAATCCGCCGCTGCCCGGCTACGCGAGGTTGTCGGGACAGACACCTTCGACGACACCAGCATCCCGGCACTGCTACGAGCCGCGTCGGCCGACCCGGCCGCATTTCGGCTGCTGTTCCGCTATGCCCCGCGCGAACCCGAATTCCTGGACGTCATCGACACCTTTCGATCGACGGCGACCGAGATTGCCCACCGTAATCTCGCCGACATCCCCGACGACCGATGGCGCAGCTGGGCGGCGGAATTACTGCCGACGCTCACCACGGACGCCGTCATCGCCTGGCTGGACGCCGGCCAGCCCGACCCCGATCAAGCAGCCGTGCGCATCCGTCACGTCGTCGACGCGGTGATCAACGCCACGCACAACCACTGATCAACTACGACCACCGGTCCATGGCGGGTGTTCTCTTACACCCTGTAGTTGAGCGGGCCGCTGCGGCTGGAACACTAGTCGTCATGGGCAGTACTGACCGGGCGACCGCGCACGCCGGGGCCGCTACAAGGGCTACAGCGGCGTCGGCGCGG
Source organism: Mycobacterium sp. (assembly GCF_052145595.1). Taxonomy (GTDB): domain Bacteria; phylum Actinomycetota; class Actinomycetes; order Mycobacteriales; family Mycobacteriaceae; genus Mycobacterium. Next base: position 6,408 of record NZ_JBKQOI010000046.1, read on the forward strand.
CTGTTCGAGGACGCCTGCACGGTCATTCCCGGCGGGGTGAACTCCCCGGTGCGCGCCTTTACCGCGGTAGGTGGCACTCCGCGGTTCATCACCGGGGCGCGCGGATGCTGGCTCACCGACGCCGACGGCAACCGGTATGTGGATCTGGTCTGCTCTTGGGGGCCGATGATCCTGGGCCACGCCCACCCGGCCGTTGTCGACGCCGTCGCCAAGGCCGCCGCCTCAGGCTTGTCCTTCGGGGCGCCGACGCCGACGGAAAGCCGGCTGGCCGCCGAGATCATCGGGCGGGTGGCGCCCGTCGAGCGGATACGGCTGGTGAATTCCGGCACCGAGGCAACGATGAGCGCGGTCCGATTGGCCCGCGGGTTCACCGGTAGGGCCAAGATCGTCAAGTTCTCCGGCTGCTACCACGGCCACGTGGACGCGTTGCTCGCCGACGCGGGTTCGGGGGTGGCGACGCTGGGTCTGCCGTCTTCGCCCGGGGTGACCGGGGCGGCGGCGGCCGACACGATTGTGTTGCCCTACAACGACATCGCCGCCGTGCACCAGACATTCGCCCGATTCGGCGACCAGATCGCCGCGGTGATCACCGAAGCCAGCCCCGGCAACATGGGGGTCGTCCCCCCGGCGCCCGGCTACAACGCGGCGCTGCGCGCGATCACCGCCGAGCACGGCGCGCTGCTGATCATCGACGAGGTGATGACCGGTTTCCGGGTCAGCCGAAGTGGTTGGTACGGAATCGATCCGGTCGCAGCCGACCTGTTCACCTTCGGCAAGGTGATGAGCGGCGGATTGCCGGCGGCCGCGTTCGGCGGGCGCGCCGAGGTGATGGAGCGGCTGGCGCCGCTGGGGCCGGTGTATCAGGCCGGCACTTTGTCGGGTAACCCGGTGGCGGTGGCCGCCGGCCTGGCGACGCTGCACGCCGCCGACGACGCGGTCTACGCCACGCTGGACGCCAACGCCGACCGCCTGGCCGGCCTGCTATCAGAGGTGCTGACGAAAGCCGGTGTGCCACATCAGATTCCGCGGGCCGGCAATATGCTCAGCGTGTTCTTCTCCGAAACGCCGGTGACCGACTTCGCGTCCGCGCGGGCGAGCGCGACCCGCCGTTATCCACCGTTCTTCCACGCCCTGCTCGATGCGGGCGTCTACCCGCCGTGCAGCGCCTTCGAGGCGTGGTTCGTCTCGACGGCGCTGGACGACACCGCGTTCGACCGGATCGCCAGCGCACTGCCCGCGGCGGCAGCCGCAGCGGCCCGGCAGGGGGAATCCTGATGACTGGGCAAACCCGGGTCCACGTGGTGCGACACGGTGAGGTGCACAACCCCACCGGCGTCCTCTACGGGCGGCTGCCCGGATTCCACCTCTCCGAGAAGGGCAGGGCGCAGGCGGATGCGGTCGCCGACGCGCTGGCCGACCGCGACATCGTCGCCGTCATCGTTTCCCCGCTGGAGCGCGCCCAGGAAACCGCCGCGCCCATCGCCGCAAAGCACGACCTGTCGGTGGACACCGACCCCGACCTGATCGAATCGGAAAACTACTTTCAGGGCCGGCGCGTCGGCCCCGGCGACGGCGCGTGGCGCGACCCGCGGTTCTGGTGGCAGCTGCGCAATCCGTTCACCCCGTCGTGGGGCGAGCCCTACGTCGAGATCGCGGACCGGATGGCGACGGCGGCGGACAAGGCGCGAGCCCGCGGCGCGGGCCACGAGGTGGTGTGCGTCAGCCACCAGCTGCCGGTATGGACGCTGCGGCTGCACCTGACCGGCAGGCGCCTCTGGCACGACCCGCGGCGACGGGAATGCGGGCTCGCCTCTGTGACCACTCTGGTCTACGACGGCGACCGTTTGGTCGGCGTCGAGTACTTCCAACCGGCGGACGCTTGACCATGTGGCGGCTGGCAATGGCCGGGGTAATGTTGGCGACCCTGCTGGTCGGCTGTTCCGGTCGCGATGCGGTAGCCCAGGGCGGCACCTTCGAGTTCGTCTCCCCCGGCGGCAAGACCGACATCTACTACGACCCGCCCGCGAGCCGCGGCCGCCCGGGCCCGCTGTCCGGGCCGGACCTGGCGGATCCGGCGCACACGCCTTCGCTGGACGATTTCGCCGGCCAGGTCGTCGTGATCAACGTCTGGGGGCAGTGGTGCGGGCCATGCCGGGCGGAGGTCAGCCAACTGCAGCAGGTGTACGACGCCACCCGGGCGTCCGGGGTGTCCTTCCTCGGCATCGATGTCCGCGACAACAACCGCCAGGCGGCCCTCGATTTCGTCGATGACCGCCACGTGACCTTCCCGTCCATCTACGACCCGGCGATGCGCACCCTGATCGCGTTCGGCGGCAAGTACCCCACCACCGTCATCCCGTCCACGCTGGTGCTGGACCGCCAGCACCGGGTCGCGGCGGTGTTTCTGCGCGAACTGCTGGCTCAGGATCTGCAGCCCGTGGTGCAGCGGGTAGCCCAAGAATCTGCGGCGGGCCAGGCCGCGCCGGGGCGGCTGGATTCACCGAGATGACCGGCTTCGCGCAGATCGCCGCCGCCGGGCCGCTGCTGGTGGCGCTGGGCGTGTGCCTGTTGGCCGGGCTGGTGTCGTTCGCCTCACCGTGTGTGGTGCCGCTGGTACCCGGCTATCTGTCGTACCTGGCCGCCCTGGTTGGGGTCACTGAGGGAGAGGCGCAGCCCGAGCCGGGCGCGATCAAAGCCCCGCCGGGCGCCAGGTGGCGGGTCGCGGGATCGGCGGCGCTGTTCGTCGCCGGGTTTACCACGGTGTTCGTGCTCGGCACCGTCGCCGTCCTCGGCATGACCACCACGCTGATCACCAACCAGTTGCTGCTGCAGCGGATCGGGGGGGTGCTGACCATCGGGATGGGCCTGGTGTTCGTGGGCCTCATCCCGGCCCTGCAGCGCCAGGCCCGGTTCAGTCCGCAGCAGTTGACCACGGTCGCGGGGGCGCCGGTGCTCGGCGCGGTGTTCGCGCTCGGGTGGACGCCGTGCCTGGGGCCGACGCTGACGGGGGTGATCACCGTCGCCTCGGCCACCGAAGGCGCGAACGTCGCACGCGGAGTCGTGCTGGTGATCGCCTACTGCTTGGGGCTGGGCATCCCGTTCGTGTTGCTGGCGTTCGGCTCGGCGGGTGCGGTGGCGGGCCTGGGCTGGCTGCGTCGGCACACCAGGGCCATCCAAATCTTCGGCGGCGCGTTGCTGATCGCGGTCGGCGCCCTGCTGGTCACCGGCGTATGGAATGACTTCATCTCCTGGCTGCGCGACGCGTTCGTGTCCGACGTGAGGTTGCCGATTTGAGTGCGCCAGGGGACGCGCGAGCAGACGCAGAATCGCCCAAAACACCGCGTTTTGGTGCGATTCTGCGTCTGCTCGCGTTAGTGGTGGCAGGGCTCGTGTCCAAGGCCCGCAACACCTGGCGCGCGCTGACCTCGATGGGCACCGCGTTGGTGCTGTTGTCCTTGCTCGCGCTCGGTGCGATACCCGGTGCGCTGCTGCCGCAGCGCAGCCTCAACGCCGGCAAGGTCGACGACTACCTGAGAGCCCATCCGCTGATCGGCCCGTGGCTAAACGCGGTGCAGGCCTTCAACGTGTTCTCCAGCTTCTGGTTCACCGCTATCTACGTGCTGCTTTTCGTGTCCCTCGTCGGCTGCCTGACCCCGCGGATGATCGATCACGCCCGCAGCCTGCGCGCCACCCCGGTGGCCGCCCCGCGCAACCTGGCCCGGTTGCCCAAGCACGCCAGCGCGCAGCTCCCCGCCGGCCCCGATGAGCTGAACACCCTCGCGAACACCATTACCAGGCGGCTGCGCGGCTGGCGCACGGCCATCCGCCACCCGGACAGCAGCGTCCCCGAAGCAGTGGAGGTGTCCGCGGAGAAGGGTTACCTGCGCGAATTCGGCAACCTGGCCTTTCACTTCTCGTTGCTGGGCTTGCTGGTCTCGGTGGCCGTCGGCAAGCTGTTCGGCTACGAGGGCAACGTCATCGTGATCGCTGACGGCGGCCCCGGCTTCTGCTCGGCATCGCCGGCCGCGTTCGATTCGTTCCGCGCCGGCAACACCGTCGACGGCACGTCGCTGCACCCGGTTTGTATACGGGTCAACGACTTTCAGGCGCACTACCTGCCGTCGGGGCAGGCCACCTCGTTCGCCGCGGATATCGACTACCAGGCCGGCCGCGACCTGACGACCAACAGCTGGCGGCAATACCTGCTGGAGGTCAACCACCCGCTGCGGGTCGGCGGCGACCGGGTATACCTGCAGGGCCACGGCTACGCGCCCACCTTCACCGTGACGTTTCCGGACGGGCAGACGCGCACGTCGACCGTGCAATGGCGGCCCGACAACCCGCAGACCCTGCTCTCGTCGGGTGTGGTCCGTGTCGACCCGCCGGCCGGCAGCTATCCCAACCCCGCCGAGCGCCGCAAACACGAGATCGCGATCCAGGGCCTGTTGGCACCGACCGAGCAGCTGGACGGCACCCTGCTCTCGTCACGGTTCCCGGCGCTCAACGCCCCGGCGGTGGCCATCGACGTCTACCGCGGCGACACCGGCCTGGACAGCGGGCGGCCCCAGTCGCTGTTCACGCTGGACCCGCGGCTGATTGAGCAGGGCCGGCTGACCAGGGAGAAGCGGGTCAACCTGCGTGCCGGCCAAGAGGTCCGGCTCGACCAGGGCCCGGCGGCCGGCACCATCGTCCGCTTCGACGGGGCGGTACCATTCGTCAACCTGCAGGTGTCCCACGACCCGGGCCAGAGCTGGGTGCTGGTTTTCGCGATCACGATGATGGCCGGACTGCTCGTGTCGCTGGTGGTGCGCCGCCGCCGGGTGTGGGTCAGGCTTACTCCGGCGGCCGATACGGTGAACGTTGAAGTGGGCGGCCTGGCGCGCACCGACAACTCCGGTTGGGGCGACGAGTTCGAGCGGTTGACCGGGCAGTTATTGGCCGGACTCGCCGAGCCCGACGCCGCTGACCGGGCTCAAACCGGCATGCCGCCCCCAGCGTCCAGAAGGAGTTCTCAGGTGGACGTCAAATGAATACCCTGCACGTCAACATCGGCCTGGCGCGCTACTCGGACTGGGCGTTCACGTCGGCCGTGGTGGCCCTGGTAGTCGCGTTGCTGCTGCTGGCCTTCGAGCTGGCTTACGTCGGCGGCCGCCACGCCGATCAACGCGCGCAGGTGCTGGCCGGGTCGGTGGCCGCCGACAGCACCGTCCCAGGCATCGTCGAGGACATTGCCGAGCGGCCGTTCGTCGAGCGCGTCGGGCGGGCCGGGCTGGCCGTGGTCTACCTCGGCATCGGGTTACTGCTGGCGTGCATCGTGCTGCGCGGCCTGGCCACCGTGCGGGTGCCCTGGGGCAACATGTACGAGTTCATCAACCTGACCTGCTTTTCTGGGCTGGTCGCGGGCGCGATCGTGTTGCGTCGCCCGCAGTACCGCCCGCTGTGGGTTTTCCTGCTGGTGCCGGTGCTGATCCTGCTCGCCATTTCTGGCCGCTGGCTCTACACCAACGCCGCCCCGGTGATGCCCGCGCTGCAGTCGTACTGGCTGCCCATCCATGTGTCGGTGGTCAGCCTGGGTTCCGGGGTGTTCCTGGTCGCCGGCATCGCCAGCATCCTGTTCCTGCTGCGCACGTCGCGGCTGGGAAACCCCCACGCGGAAAACACCGCCGAGGGCGCTGAGAGCGCGCTGGCCCGTGTGGTGCGGCGGCTACCCGACGCGCAGACGCTGGACCGCATCGCCTACCGCACCACGATCTTCGCGTTCCCGGTGTTCGGTTTCGGGGTGATCTTCGGTGCCATCTGGGCCGAACAAGCCTGGGGCAGGTATTGGGGCTGGGATCCCAAGGAGACGGTTTCTTTTGTCGCGTGGGTGGTATACGCCGCATATCTGCACGCCAGGTCGACCGCGGGATGGCGGGACAGGAAGGCGGCCTGGATCAACGTCGCGGGGTTCGTGGCCATGGTCTTCAATTTGTTCTTCGTTAATCTGGTGACTGTGGGCCTGCATTCCTATGCGGGCGTGGGCTGACAATTAGCAGGCGACCCGAGTAACACACAAGAAGGGGGAGTGCACGTGTCCGAACATCCAACGACGGGCGTGGGGGCGCCCGAACAACCGACCACACAGATGCCTCCTCAGCAGCGTCCCGCCGAACCGCCGGCAGAATCGGGCGCCGAGGCGCCGACCCGCGCCTTCGCCGGATTCCGCACCGAGCGCCGGGTCCCCGGGTCGGAGAGGCGAGAGACGGCACCGCCCATGGCATCCGCGCCCGCGCGGATGCCGCCCTGGGATCCCACACCGGTCACCGGCATCCCGCGGGTCGACCCGACGGCATTCGGGGCCTATTACAACGGCCCGGGCGAGGCGCCTCCCGCAGAAGCCCCGGCAGCCCCGTATCGCCCCGAGTACCTGCCGCACACGCCCTACCCGGAACTGTCCACCGGCATGCTGCTGCGACCGGTCAAGCCGCCGCCATCGGAGGGCTGGCGCCGGATGCTCTACGAGCTGTCCGGTCACCTGATCAACCTGGGGGAGAGCCCCCGGGCCGCCCGCTACAACAACCTGGTGGCCCAGGTCAACCGGCCGCTGCGGGGTTGCTACCGGGTCGCGGTGCTGTCGTTGAAGGGTGGCGTGGGCAAAACCACCGTCACCGCGACGCTGGGGTCCACGTTCGCCTCCATCCGCGGCGACCGGGTGGTGGCCGTGGACGCCAACCCCGACCGCGGCACTTTGAGCCAAAAGATCCCGCTGGAAACGGCGGCGACGGTGCGTCAGCTGCTGCATGACGCCGGAACCATCGAGCGCTACAGCGATGTCCGCCGTTACACCTCGAAGGGCCCGAGCGGACTCGAAGTGCTCGCGTCGGAAAGCGATCCGGCCGTATCGGAGGCGTTCGGCGCCGACGACTACAGCCGCACCCTGGACATCCTGGAGCGGTTCTACGGCCTGGTGCTCACCGACTGCGGCCCCGGGCTGCTGCACTCGGTGATGTCGCCGGTGCTGGAGAAGGCCGATGTTCTGATCGTGGTCAGTTCCTGCTCCATCGATGGCGCGCGCAGCGCTTCGGCGACGCTGGACTGGCTGGACGCGCACGGCCACGAACAGCTGGTCCGCAATTCGATCGCGGTCATCAACGGGGTGCGGTCGAGGACGGGCAAGGTCGACATGAACAAGGTGATCGATCACTTCTCCCGCCGCTGTCGCGCGGTGCGGCTGGTCCCATTCGACCCTCATCTCGAAGAGGGCGCCGAGATCAGTCTGGACCGGTTGCGACAGGGGACCCGCGAAGCGCTTACCGAGCTGGCGGCCGTCGTCGCCAATGGGTTCCCCGGCGACCAGCGCAACCCGGGCCTGGTCTGAGGGGCTTAGCGAGGGTTTTAGCGAGGGTTGTTGTTAGTCGTCGTGACCTAACCGCCGCAAGAAATCGGGATCGTCATCGGGGCCGATGACGCGAGTCTTTGCCCGGTTGGCCTGTGAACGCGCTGCGCGCCAGCCAACGTAGATCAGCGTCCCCAGGACCAGGACGAGCAGCAGGTAGAGCACTCAACACCTCCTTTGAGCGAATATACCCGCGCCGTAGGCTCGAGTTGTGTCGGAAGGGCCTAGCGACAACAGCACTGGAGAGCGCGCCGGAAATCGCGTAGTCGTCGAGGTTTCGCTCTATGCGGCCGCGCGGTTGCTGCTCGCCGTCGTGCTCACCGGTGCGATCTACGGGATCGCGCGATTGCTGGGTGTCACCCAGTTCCCCATCGTCGTCGCCGTGTTGTTCGCTCTGATCATCGCGATGCCCCTGGGCATCTGGCTGTTCGGCCCGCTACGGCGACGCGCTACCGCCGCCCTTGCGACGGCCGGCGAACGTCGGCGCCGGGAGCGCGAACAGCTGCAAGCCCGGCTGCGCGGCGAGGCGGTATCCGACGAGGGGGCCGGCCAGGACGGACACCACGGTCAGTGAGCCAGCGCCAGCGCTGCCGCCACCGCGATCGCCCACACCACCATCGCCAGCCCGGTGTCACGCAGCACCGGGATCAGCTCGAGCCCGCCGCGACCGGATCGCACCGGGCCCGCGGCGCGCAACGCCAGCGGCGTGGCCACCAATCCCATGGCGCACCATGGCGTCGACACCATGAGCACCAGCGTCAGGACTCCGGCGGTTGCCAGCAGCGCCTGGTAGAGGACCCGGGTGCGGGCATCGCCCAGCCGGACCGCCAGGGTGATCTTGTGTGACCGCGCGTCGGTGGGGATGTCCCGCAGGTTGTTGGCCACCAACACCGACGACGACAGTGCGCCGATCGACACCGCCAGCACCAGTCCCACCCAATCCACCCGCAACGCCTGGGTGTATTCGGTGCCGAGCACGGCGACCAGGCCGAAGAACACGAACACCGCGACCTCGCCAAGACCCGCGTAGCCGTACGGTTTCGACCCGCCGGTGTACAGCCAGGCTCCGGCGATGCAGGCGGCGCCGACCACGATCAGCCACGGCGCGCTGAGCAACGCCAGCGCCAACCCCGCGACCGCGGCAACCGCCAGACTGGTCACCGCCGCGGTCACCACCGAGCGCGGGGTCGCCAGCCGCGAGCCCACCAGCCGCACCGGTCCGGCACGGTCGTCATCGGTGCCGCGAATGCCGTCGGAGTAGTCGTTGGCGTAGTTGACGCCGACGATCAGCGCGACCGCGACGGCCAGCGCCAGCAGCGCTTTCCACCACACGGCGGAGTGCAGCCAGGCCGCAGCGCCGGTACCCGCGACGACGGGTGCCACCGCATTGGGGAGCGTCCGGGGCCGCGCACCCGAGATCCACTGCGAAAAACTGGCCACCAAAACATCCTGCCAGGATGTGGGCCTGGGATGTCCGGGCCCCGCACCCGCGGTCGAACGAGGGCCATGCACAACAATGGGCGGATGCTCGGAGTGATCGGCGGCAGCGGCTTCTACACCTTCTTCGAGTCCGCCAAGGGCCCCGTCCGCAACATCAACGTGGACACCCCGTATGGCGAGCCCAGCGCCCCGGTCACGATAGGCACCATCGGCGAACACGAAGTGGCTTTCCTGCCCCGGCACGGTGCGGCCCACCAATTCTCGGCGCACACCGTGCCGTACCGGGCCAACATGTGGGCATTGCGCAAGCTGGGGGTGCGGCGGGTCTTCGGCCCGTGCGCCGCCGGCAGCCTCGACCCCGAAAACGGCCCCGGCGCCATGGTGGTGCCCGACCAGCTGGTCGATCGCACGAACGGCCGCGCCGACACCTACTTCGACTCCGGCGCGGTCCACGTCAACTTCGCCGATCCGTACTGCCCGACGTTGCGGGCCGCGGTCACCGGCCTGCCCGACGTGGTCGACGGCGGCACCATGGTGGTGATCCAGGGGCCCCGCTTTTCCACCCGGGCTGAAAGCCGGTGGTTCGCCTCCGCCGGGTTCAGCCTGGTCAACATGACCGGCTACCCGGAGGCCGTGCTGGCCCGGGAACTCGAAATATGCTATGCGGCAATCGCTTTGGTAACCGACCTGGATGCCGGTGTCAGCGTCGGCGACGGCGTGAAGGCCGTCGACGTGTTCGCGCAATTCGAAAGGAACATGGAACTGTTCAAGGAACTGGTGCGCGCGGCGATCGGCCGGGTCGCCGTCGAACGCGCGTGCACGCACTGCCTGCCGCACACCGGCGTCACGTTGCCGGTGGAGCTGCCATGAGGGTGCTGCTGACGGGCGCTGCCGGTTTCATCGGATCGCGGGTGGACGCGGCGCTGCGGGCAGCGGGTCACGACGTGATCGCCGTCGATGCGTTGCTGCCCGCCGCGCACGGCCCGGACTCGGAGTTACCGCCGGGGTGCCGACGGGTCGACGTCCGCGATGGCGAGGCGCTGGCCCCGCTATTGGACGGTGTGGACCTGGTGTGTCATCAGGCGGCGATGGTCGGTGCCGGCGTGAACGCCGCCGACGCGCCCGCCTATGGGGGCCACAACGATTACGCCACCACGGTCTTACTCGCGCAGATGTTCGCCGCCGGGGTGCGCCGGCTGGTGCTGGCGTCGTCGATGGTGGTCTACGGGCAGGGCCGCTACGCCTGCCCCGACCACGGACTCATCGACCCGGTGCCGCGGCGGCGCGCCGACCTCGACGCTGGGATCTTCGATCACCGCTGTCCGGTCTGCGGGCTCGACGTGACGTGGCTCTTGGTCAACGAGGATGCCGCCCTGCGACCGCGCAGCCTGTATGCGGCCAGCAAGACCGCTCAGGAGCATTACGCGCTCGCGTGGTCGGAGGCGACGGGCGGCTCGGTGGTGGCGCTGCGCTACCACAACGTCTACGGCCCCGGGATGCCGCGCGACACCCCCTATTCCGGGGTGGCGGCGATCTTCCGTTCGGCACTGGAAAAAGGCCAGCCGCCGGAGGTTTTCGAGGACGGCGCGCAGATGCGGGACTTCGTCCACGTCGACGACGTGGCGGCCGCCAACCTCGCGGCTGTGTCGTCAGCGGCCGACCACGATGGCTTTACCGCCGCCAATGTTTGCTCCGGGCGGCCCATCTCGATCCTGGAGGTGGCGACCGCACTGTGTCAGGCACGCAGGGATTCCAGTGGTTCCGTGTCCCCGGTGATCACCGGCCAATACCGCAGCGGGGACGTGCGCCATATCGTCGCCGATCCCGCCCGGGCCGCCGAGGTGCTGGGTTTCCGTGCGGCCGTCGACCCGCGCGACGGGTTGCGCGAATTCGCCTTCGCGCCTTTGCGTTGACGTGTGCTACGTCGAGTCGTGCGGCGGCCGGAAGATCCCGGGCTTCGGGACGGGTATCTGCCGCGTGGCAGAGTCCCTGTTTTCCGGGCCGCGGAAGATCCGGGGCGAGCGGGCGAGCTGCGGTATTGCGGTGGTGGGCGATTCCGGAGCGGGGGCGCGGGTCGGGATGCGGGTCGTCGCCGCGGCCGACGGCGGGGGAGTGTGGCCGACCGGGATGCGCGTCGTCGCCGCCACCGAGTGCGGCTGGGCGCCCGGCGGGACGGCGCGCTTGCGGGCGGCGCGGCGCCGTTGGCGCCGCAGGCGTCGACCGCTGAGCTGGCCCGTGATGATGGCGGCGATAAGGATGCCCAGGGCCAAACCACACAGCACCACGTCGAAGGTGCTGGTGATCTGCTGGGCCAGATCGTTTCCATAGACCGGGTTTTGGGCCGCTCCGGGGGATTCCTGGAACCGCGGTGCCAGGGCGACACCCACGACGACGCGAGAAATCGTCAGGGCGGCGACGAGCCCGCACAGCGACGAGATCAGTCTCGTGGACACCGAGTCGTTGCCCAGGTTGATGCGCAGCCAGATCGCAAGCGCTGCGGTAGCCAGATCGAACGCGGCCAGCACCATGGTGTCGTATCGCGAGAACGGGTAATTCAGGCTCACCGCCACGATGAGGTCGGTAATTCTCATAATCGTCGACCCCAGGCACCAAACGATGATGAGCAGCAAGCCATTTCGCGCCGCCGCACGCCAGGCATTTTCGTCGGTCGATGAGGTGTTCCGGTATGCGAAAAGTCTCGGCGGCGCCAAAATCGCCGCGGCCGCCGCCCACGCCAGGTAACCCTCGTAACCAACTCCGGCCGTCGACGTGTTCTGCGCTATGCCGTGGAAGGCGTCGATGTCACGGCCGACGGGAAGGCCCCACACGAGGATCCCGGCGACCAGTGTCGATGTCCCGAGCGCGATGGTCGCGAGCTGGGAAGCCTTGGTGCTGCGCACCAGCCACCTGGACGCGACCAGGACGGCAACCAACGCCACCACCCCGTAGACCACCGCCGTCGCGATGACCGCGATGTTCTGCTTGCCGAAATCAGACGAACCGCCCGTGCTTTGCAGCGCGAATCTCACCCGCCAGAACAGGTTGAAGCCGAAGCTCAGCGCCGCACCCACGATCGACGCGTAGCCGATGATCCGGACGGGCCTGACTGTGTCATCCGCGTCGTCCGGTGCCTTAGGACCAGTGGTCACCGGTTGCGCGCCCAGCAGTGAGCCGGCGATCCCCAGCCATGCCCCGGGGCCGACCCCGCCCGGGACGTTCACCGTGCCGCCGAATCGGACCGTCTCGAACACGTCGAACGCGACGAAGCCGAGGACCAGCAGCGCGTAGGGGATGTTAAGCGCCAGACGAAGCCGCCCGGCCAGCGCGGGATTGAACCGCGCGCTCGACGACCTCCAGGAACCGGCCACGGCGATCGAGATCAGGGACAGCAACGTCGCGGCGAACAGCACCGCCAACACGGCCTTGTTGCTGCCAAGGATCCCCAAGCCGAAATACAGATTCCACGGCAACAACAGCGCGACGACGAGCAGGGCGGCCGCGGTCAGGTCGCGGGCGATGTTCCACCGCCGTGTCGGCGTCGGCGCCGCATTCTGGTGGGGGCCCGGTGACGGGCGCTGCATCTGCCCGCGGATGGGGCCGGTAGGGGCGTCGTCGCTGCTCTGGCTCACGGTTCCCCCGGGATTTCGAGGACGGTCACTGGCGGCGCAACTTCGGTTGCGAGGCGGGGGAACCCCCTGCCGCGCCGACTTCGTTGCTCACTTGGAAACATAATCTCCGTTCGGACGACGCGGCTGTCGCCCGAATGACTGTTACTGCCGACGGTATCGCAGTGTAATGATGCCGGGACATGCTGGTTTGGGGTAGCCGGCCGAAGGAGAGTCGGGATGGACGTCGTTTTGGGGGTTGCGGTCACAGGCCCCCGTGCCCGCTTGGCGCTTGTCGGCTCGGGCGCACAGGGTGCCGACGTGATTGACGAGTCTTTCGTCGACCTCGCCGACCATCCCATCGAGAAGTTGACCGAGACGGTGGTCGGGACGAATCGGTTGCTGGCCGACGAGAACCACCGGCTTCTCGCCACGCGACTGTGCTGGTCGGATCCGCAACGAGCCGACCGGTTGCGGCGGGCATTGGAAGACTCCGGTGTCCAGGACGTCGCGGTGCTGTCGGAATCGCAGGCCGCGACGGCTTTCTCGGGGGCGGGACGCTCCCTGTCGAGGGCGCCGGTTCAGGCCGATGACGACCCGACCGTCACGCTGGCCCGTGGCGCGGCCATGGCGGTGGGGCTCGCCGGAGACGCCACCGGCATGGCCCCCACGGTCGGGTTGGCCGGAGACGCGACGGGCATGGCCCCCACGGTCGGGTTGGCCGGAGACGCGACGGCGATGGCCCCCGCGGTACAGGGAACGCACCCGGCCGGCCAGGTGGGACCCGACTTGGCGTACTCGATGGCCGGCGATTCCGACCTGCTTCCGATGGAGTGGCTGACCGAGCCCGAAGACGACGAGGAGGCCAAAACCGGCCCCGTAGGGCTCAGCTCACGACGGCTGGCCGCGACGGACGCGGTGCTGGGCATCGCGGTCGCCGGTTCGATCGCGCGTTTGGCGCTCGTGGGGCCCGTCGGCGGGGGTTACGCGGCGATCAAGCACTTGGTGATTGAGCTACCGATCCAGCCGTTCGAAACATTGATCCAGACCGTGGCCGGCGTCCAGCAGTCGCTGGCCGACGAGGGCCGCCATCTGGTTGCCACCCGGCTGTACTCGCCCGATCACGGACAAGCGGAAGCGCTTCGCCAAGCGCTGGCCAGTTCCGGGGTTCACGACGTCGGGCTGGTTTCCGAGGCGGGCGCGGTGAAGGCGCTGCTGCAGACCGTCTTTCGCGGTGTCGCGCTGCCCGGTGCTGTCGCGCTCGTTGTCACCGCCGAGGCGGCGACTTTATTTGCGCTGGGCGCCGCTGCCGTCGCGGACGTCTTGGCCACCGTGGCGCTGGAGGGCGTGGACGCCGCCGCCGCGGCCGTCGACATGGTGCTGGAGTGGCTGCAGTCCGCGCCGTTCGCGGTGAGTGCTGCGTATGTGCTGGGCACCTTAGCTGATCTGACCGCCCTCGCCGACCAGCTTCGCGCCAGATCGCCGCTGCGGGTGGAGGTTTTAGAGCGTCCCGACTTCGCGTTCGCGCGCGGTGCGGCGCTGGCGGCGGGGCTGGCGCCCTTGACGCCCCAACCCCCGATCACGTCGGGAGCGGCTACCGCGATGGCGCCCGCGGCTGCGCTCGCCGGAGAGGAGACCGCGTTCGCGCCCGCGGCCGAGTCGGCTGCGGAGGAACCGCAGCTGGCGTACTCGCAGGCCGGCGAGGGCGAGCCACCCGTGCTGGACGAGTTCGCCGGCGAGTACGACGACGTTGACGACGCCGAACCCGGGACCGGCCGGGCGCCGCTCAGCAGACGGTCATTAGTGCTCGGCAATGCCGTCATCGCGTTCGCGGTTATCGGATTCGCGTCGCTGGCCGCCGCGGTGGTCATCGCCGTTCGGCCGGCCGCGAGTCAACAGCCGGTGGTGGGACACCAGAACGCCCAGCCCGGAAAGTTCATGCCGCTGCTGCCGACGCAACAGCAGGCGCCGGTGCCAGCGCCCCCGGTGGATGCGCCGAACGCGGGATTCCAGGGCGGCGTCATTCCGGACTCCAACGGCTACATTCCGCCGCAGCTGACGCAGGGCGGGACGGAGCCGGTTGCCCCGGCGCCTCAATCGCCGGGCGTGCCGGGCTTCGTGCCCAACCCGAATGGGCCAATCCCGATCCCGATCATCATTCCGTTCCCAGGCTGGCGGCCACCGTACCCAGGCTGGCAGCCACCGTATCCAGGCTGGCAGCCACCGATAGGGCCCACGACCACGTTCCCGACGCCCACTACTCCGCCCACGACACCACCGCCCACCACGGTGCCCACGACGCCGCCCAGCACGGCGCCGACCACACCGCCGAGCACGGAGCCGACGACGCCGCCCACGACGGTGGCCCCGAAGCCGACGACCGCCGCCCCGACGACCGTCGCTCCGAAGCCGACGCAGCAGCCCACGCAGCAGCCCACGCAGCAGACCGTGGCTCCCAAGCCGCCGGTTCAGCAGCCCCAGCAGCCCGTGGCCCCGAAGCCAACCACCGCCGCCCCTCACCACTGATTCCGGTCCCCGCCTAGTGTCGGATGGCATGCCCGACGACGCGGTCACGGTGGTGCTGCCCTGCCTCAACGAGGAGGAGTCGCTGCCTTCGGTGCTGGCAGCAATTCCCGCCGGCTATCACGCGCTGGTGGTCGACAACAACAGCACCGACGACACCGCGGGGGTCGCCAGCCGCAGCGGCGCCCGGGTGGTCGCCGAACCCCGGCCTGGGTACGGCTCGGCGGTGCACGCGGGCGTGGTGGCCGCGACGACCCCGATCGTGGCGGTCATCGACGCCGACGGCTCGCTGGATGCCGGTGACCTGCCCCGGCTGGTCGCCGCACTCGACCAGGGCGCCGACCTGGTGATCGGCCGGCGCCGACCGGTGCCGGGACTGCACTGGCCCTGGGTCGCCCGGGTGGGCACCGTGGTGATGAGCTGGCGGCTGCGTGCCCGCCACGGCCTACCCGTGCACGACATCGCGCCGATGCGGGTGGCCCGACGGGAGGCGCTGCTGAGCCTGGGTGTCGTCGACAGGCGGTCGGGGTATCCGCTGGAACTGCTGGTCCGTGCGGCGGCCGCCGGCTGGCGCGTCGTCGAGCTCGACGTCAGCTACGGTCCCCGGACGGGCGGCAAGTCGAAGGTCAGCGGTTCCCTGCGGGGCAGCATGACCGCGATCCTGGACTTCTGGAAGGTGATTTCTTGAGCGTGCTGCCGGTGACCCTGCTGGTGGTCGCCAAAGCGCCGGAACCCGGCCGGGCCAAGACGCGGCTCGCGGCGACGGTCGGTGCCCGGGTCGCCGCAGAGATCGCCGCCGCCGCGTTGCTGGACACGCTGGACGCCGTGGCCGCCGCGCCGGTGGCGGCCCGGGTGGTGGCATTCACCGGCGACCTGGACACCGCCGCGGGCGCCACCGAGATCCGGCGACGCCTGGAGTCCTTCACTGTCATTCCGCAGCGCGGTGACGGCTTCGCCGACCGCCTCGCCAACGCACACGCCGACTCGGCTGACGGGTATCCGGTGCTGCAAATCGGGATGGACACCCCGCAGGCGACCGCCGAACTGTTGACCGATTGCGCCCGCCGCTTGCTCGACGCGCCGGCCGTGCTCGGGTTGGCGCACGACGGCGGCTGGTGGGTGCTCGGGGTGGCGACCCCGACGATGGCCGAATGCCTGCGCGGCATCCCGATGTCTCAATCCGATACCGGGGAACTCACGTTGAAGGCGTTGCGTAACAACGGTATTGACGTAACCCAGGTGCAACGGCTGACTGACCTCGACGTCGTCGACGACGTCGCCACCGTGCGCGACGCCTGCGGGCCCGCCAGCCGCTTCGCGCGGGTCACCCGCGCGGCCGGACTCTGAGGCCGGCTACCAGTTCGTGACCATGACGGTGTTCACCAGCAGGGCTCCGGCGGCGTTGAGCGCCAGCCACAACCGGTGTGACCGCACCGGCAGCAGTGCGGGCGCCGCGGTGAGCCAGATGGTGAACGGCAGCCAGATCCGTTCCACCTCCGCCTTACTCAGCATGCTCAAGTCCGCCCAGGCGATCGCGGCCAGCATTGCCAGCAGCAGCAGATGAAAACCGGAGCGGCGACGGATGGCGGCTAAGTCGAAGACGCGGCTGATCCCGGCGACGCTACCCAGTCCGATCGCACACACCACGCACGCCAGGTTGGCCCAGCTCCAATACTGGAATGGCCGGTATTTGGCGATTCCCTGCCAATAGCGTTGCTGCACAAGGGCATAGCCGTCGAACCAGTAGAACCCCGCGACGGCGAACGTCACCGCAACGGCCACCGCGGCCAGCGCCGCCGGGCCGAGCACCCGCAGCACCGCCCGCCAATCGGAGGCGGACACCAGCACCGCCAATGCCGGCAGCCCCATCAAAATCAGGCCGTAGCTGAGGAAAACGCCCCAGCCCAACAGCAAACCGGCGCCGGCAGCAACCAGCGCGGGGAACCGGACCGCGCGGTGCACCGCCACGGCCAACAACGCGATGCCCCAGGCCATGACGCCGGCGAAGTACCCATCGGCCGACACCGCGACCCAAATCGCCGTGGGTGCTACCGCGACGAACGGCGCGGCCCGCCGCGCGGTCTGCTCGTCGGCCAGCGCGCGGACGGCGACCAGCACGGCCGCCGCCGCGCTGGAGCCGGCCAGCAGGCACAGCAGGCCGGCCCAGGCGCCGCCGTGCAGGCCGATGCGGTCCAGACATACGAACGTCAGCAGCGCACCCGGCGGATGCCCCGAGACATGGGTGACCCAGGAATTGGGTTGATAGTCGAGAATCCGGCTGGAGAACGTGCGCACGGCGGCCGGAATGTCGGTGATGCTGGGCACCTGCGACAAATACTCGTCCCTGGTGGTCAATCGTCCGGCGAAGCCGCGTTGCCAGCCGTCGATCATCGCCAGGGCAAACGCCCACCCGCAGGCGGTGGTCCAGGTGCCCAGCGTCAGTACCCGCCACGAAAGACGTTGTGCCACAGCCGGTCCCCAGACCACAGCGGCCGCGGCGATGAGAATGGCCGGCCCGGTTCCCCAGCTGGCGTGGATCTCCCACGCCCCGAAGATCGGTGAGGCGCCGGTGTGCGTGCCGAATCGCTCCTGGCCGACATCGAAGCGCGGCCGCACACCCCAGTGCAACCGCGGCAGCACGAACGCCGCCGCCACCAGGACGACCCCGACCGCGACGGCTGATGACTCTCGCCATGCCTGCCGTCGGGCAATCCTCACGATCGACCAGCCTATTGACCGCCGCCGAACCGGCGCACCAACGCCGTCCTGTCGACCTTGCCGATGCCGCGTCGCGGCAGCGCGTCAACGATGTGCAGCTCGCGCGGCGCAGCGGTGACATCGAGCGTGCGGGTCACATGGGCCCGCAACGCGTCCAGCGTCGGTGGTTGGCACCCGTCGCGCACCACAACCGCCGCGACCACCCGCTGCCCCAGCCGGTCGTCGACCACACCGAAAACCGCGCAGTCATCGACGGCGGGGTGGGTGCACAGCGCGGCCTCGACCGGCTGGGGCAGCACGGTCAACCCGCCGGTGCTGACCGCGTCGTCGGCGCGGCCCAGCACCGTCAGCACGCCCGCCTCGCCCGTGCAGTCAATGGCGCCCAGGTCGTCGGTATAAAACCAGCCCGGTTCGGCGAACGGGTCGGGATCGACCGGGTTGCGGTAGCCCTTGGCCAGCGTCGCGCCACCGATGACGATGCGCCCGTCATCCACCCGCAGCAGGACCCCGTCCAGCGGGACACCGTCGTACACGCAGCCTCCCGCGGTCTCGCTCATCCCGTACGTGCGGACCACCGCGATGCCCGCCGCCGCTGCGGCGTCCAGGATCGGGCGCGGAGCCGGTCCGCCACCGAGGAGTACCGCGTCGAGTTCGGCGAGCGCGGCGGCGGCCGCCGGGTCGGTGAGCGCTTTGGCCAGCTGGGCGGCAACCAGTGAGGTGTATCGCCGGCCTGAGCTCAAACGCCTGACCGCGCCGGGCAGTCGGGTGATGTCGAACCCCCTGGATGCATTAGTGACGTCCAGCTCGGCAGGTACCGAGCCGGCGAGCACGCTGCGCACCAGCACCTGCAGGCCGGCGATGTGATACGGCGGCAAAGCCAGCAGCCAGCTTCCCGGTCCGCCGAGACGGGCGTGGGTGGCCGACGCGCTGGCGGTCAGGGCGGCGGCGGTCAGCAAGGCTCCCTTGGGTGTACCGGTGGTGCCCGACGTCGTCACCACCAGGGCCACATCGTCGTCTATCTCGGAGCCCACCCGCAGAGCGCGCAACTCGGATTCGCGATCGCGGTCGGCCGGCACCGCGACCAGCGCGGGATCGCGGCCGTCCAGCACCCGTTCCAGCGCGGGCATCAGGACCGCGGCGGCGGAGCCCGATGGCACGCTGAGCGCGCGCAGGACCGCTATGCGTGGTCCTCGGCCTCGTGGGGCTCGTCGAACGGCCAGCCCTGGGCAGCCAACCGCACCCGCACCCGTTCGACGTCCTCGGGTGACGGCAACTCGTCGGTGAGCTGGGTTATCAGCACGCCGATGTCGACATCGTCGAACTCGCCGCGCCGCACCAGCTCATTGGCCACGGCTAAGGCTTCGTCGTTGCTCAACCGGCGGGTCAGCAACGCGAGCACGGCGAAGGTGTCGGTCGGCGGGATGCCCTCCGGATATCCCGCGCGCAGCCACGAGACGATCGAACTGAGAAATCCGTTCACGCTGCTACAACTCCCCCCGGCGTTCGGCTCGGCAACTCGGTGGGCAACGATTCGATCCTACTTGGGCTTTGCTCCCAGGAAAGGGTGGCTTGTCTGGTGCGCGATGAAGTCGCGGGAGATGTACAGCAGAGCGAACGCGATCACCGCAATGACCAACGCGTAGATCGCCACGGCGATCGCCACCAGTACCGGATTCTTGTGCGGTGTGCCGCCGTCGCTGTTGACGTGTCCAGTCCCGACGGCCTGGAACCGGAGTCCAAGTGCGAACAGCGCCGGCAGTGCGGCACCGGCCAGCATGCTGAAGAGCAGGATCTTCAGTGAGGCCTGGTAGTTGAACCAGTCGCTGAAGTGGCTCATCAGGCGTTCCCCGCGATCATGGTGTCGTCATCGGAGCCGGATCGAGACGCGCCTACCTTCGGACCACCGGGCGGCGGTTGATGTTCTTCCTCGAGACCGGCGGTGAGGCTGCCTTCCCATTCGGCGTTGACGTTCTTGTGGTCGACCTTGACCCTCCGCGACCGGATGTAGATGAGGGTAGAGACCGCGACCAGCAGCCCGAAGCCGATGATGGCGCCGGGGTATCCGCCGATGAGGTGGACGATCCAGTAGGTGATCGCCCCGACCAACCCGGCCAACGGAAGCGTTACCAGCCACGCGACCCCCATCCGGCCGGCCACGCCCCAGCGCACCTCGCCGCCGGGCTTGCCCAGCCCGCTGCCCAGCACCGAGCCGGTGCAGACCTGCGTGGTCGACAGCGCGTAGCCGAAGTGGGTGGACAGCAGGATGACTGCGGCCGAGGACGATTCGGCGGCCATGCCTTGCGGCGACTTGATCTCGACCAGCCCCTTGCCCAGGGTGCGGATGATCCGCCAGCCGCCCAGGTAGGTGCCCGCCGCCATCGACAGGGCGCAACCGACGATGACCCACAGCGGCGGCGCGGCGGCGCTCTTGCTGATCGACCCGTAGGACATCAGGGCCAGGAAGATGATGCCCATCGTCTTCTGTGCGTCGCCGGTGCCGTGCGCCAGGGAGACCAGCGAGGCCGAACCCCACTGGCCGTACCGGAAGCCGGCCTCGGTGCGCTGGGTGGGAATGCCGCGGGTGATGCGGTAGACCAGCCAGGTCGCTATCGCCCCGACGGCGATGGCCAGGATCGCGGCGATGACGGCCGGGATGAGCACCTTGGACACCAGGCCCTTCCAGATCACCCCGTGCGCGCCGGCGGCGGCGATCGTCGCGCCGACGATGCCGCCGATCAGTGCGTGCGAGGAACTCGAGGGGATGCCGAGGAGCCAGGTCAGCAGGTTCCAGACGATGCCGCCGACCAGGCCGGCGAACACCAGTTCCAGCGTGACGATGTGCCCGTCGATCAAACCTTTGGCGATGGTGGCCGCGACGGCGGTGGACATGAATGCGCCCGCCAGGTTGAGCACCGCGGACAGCGCGACGGCCGCCTTCGGCGCCAGCGCACCGCTGGCGATGGAGGTCGCCATCGCATTGCCGGTGTCGTGGAAGCCGTTGGTGAAATCGAAAGCGAGTGCCGTGATTACGACAATGATCAAGAGGAACAAATCGATGTTCACAGCGCCTGATTCTCGTAGTTGGGGGATGAAATTGTCGAATGCAGAGGCAGCCGAAACGCAGGTGTACCTCGACTTGTCGTTAGATGTTAGCTTCTCGTTAACCAGCGGTTCCCTGGCGGTCGCCTCGGGTGTCGCGGCGCAGCGGGTGATCCCCCGGCACCTCGACGAAAATCAGCGTGATTCCGTCCGGATCGGTCACGTGCATCTCGTGCAGTCCCCATGGTTCGCGGCGCGCCTCGCGGGTGATCGACACTCCCCGGCCCCTCAGCTCGTCCTGGGTTGCCGCAATGTCCCGGACCTGCAGCCACAGCGCACCGGGGAAGGGTCCCCGGGAGTGGTCCGGTGAGCCGAAGCCGGCCAGCTCCAACAAAGACTGGCCCGCGAAAAACACTGTGCCCGCGCCGTATTCACGGGCTATCGCCAGGCCGATCTGGTCGCGGTAGAAGCTCAACGACCGCCGATAGTCCGCCGGCCGGAGCAGCATCCGGCTGGCCAGGATCTCCATAGCGTCGTGTCTATCACGTCTCTAGCGCGTCCACGTCTCTAATTTGTCCTTGTGCATCGGCCGCGAAGCGTTGGCACGCCGGGGCCGGCGAGGTCGTCGCATGCGGCGGCCCGGCCGGTCATGGCGAGCAGCAGCGAGAGCAGCGGGCCCTCGACGGCTTGCGCATCAGGGTCGCCCTGTCCCTGCTGCCAGTCATGGTCGGTGGCATGCAGGGCCAGCCCGGCGATGCGGTTCTTGGAGCCGATGAGCATGTTGGAGCCCTTGTAGAAGTCGATCACCTGACGAACCGCGCCCGGCGCGTAGGTGTGCGGGATGCCCAGCGGACGGCGCACATCGGCGCCGTGCACCACCACCTCACCCAGCCAGGAGGCTTTCGGCCCCGGCGGTGCAGAGGTGGAATTCTGCAGTCCCCGGAATTCCGCCAGGGTGGCGGCCGGATCGGCGCCGCGGTGCCTCGCGATCTGGCCGTTGGCGAACTTGCCGAAGTTGAACCCGGCCTTGGCCATCCCGAGAAAGAACGTGGCCGGGTTTAGCGATGCGGTCGCCGACAGGTGCGCGACTATGTCGCGGACCGTCCAGTCCGTGCACAGCGACGGCGTATCCCACTGCGCCGGCGTCAGGTCGGCGAGGTCGCTGGCGAGCGCGCCGCGCTCGGCTGCAATCGTGGCCCAGAGATCAGACACAGTTAACTTTCGTGGTTGGGCTGGATGTTCTGCCGCTGCATCAGCGTGTTTACCCAACGGGGGCCGACGATGTCGAGCGCCTTGGCTGCGATCGCCATCCGCGGCGCGATCCGCACCGGGCGGGTGCGGGCCGCGGTGACCATCCACTCGGCGGCCTCTTCCGACGTCAGTGCCGGCACTCCCTCGTAGGCCTTCGTCGGTGCGATCATCGGCGTGGCCACCAGCGGGTAGTACAGCGTCGTCGAGTGCACGCCTCTTTGGCCCCACTCGGTTTCGATGACCCGGCTCACCGTCGACAGTGCGGCCTTCGACGCGTTGTAGACCGCGAACAGCGGCGACGCCTCCGACAGCACACCCCAGGTCGAGACGTTGATGATGTGGCCGTCGCCGCGCTCGAGCATCCCGGGTGCGAGCCCGCGGACCAGCCGCAGCGGCGCGTAGTAGTTGAGCACCATGGTCCGCTCGACGTCGTGCCAGCGTTCCAGCGACTCGGCCAGCGGCCGGCGGATGGACCGGCCGGCGTTGTTGATCAGGATGTCGACGCCGCCGATGCGCTTTTCGACGTCGGCGACCAATGCGTCGACGGCGGCCATGTCGGAAACGTCGCAGGGGATCGATATCGCGGATCCGCCCGCCGTGCTGATCCGATCGGCCAGCGCGTCCAGCAGATCCTGGCGGCGGGCGACGACGATGACCGTGGCGCCGTGGCGGGCCAACTGCTCGGCACCGGCCTCGCCGATGCCCGACGATGCTCCGGTGAGCAGGATCCGCTTGCCGTCGAGGTCGACGGGTTTGATTAAGGGCCGGTTGACCAGCACTTGCGGCGAAATCGGCGGTCGCATGGTCGCCAGCGCGATCTGATCGGTGAACCGGCGAAGCGGACTCTTGCGCACAGGTGGGGAGTGTAGGCGGGCCGCTGATCCCCTCAGAAGTAGCGGGGGAAGCGACTCCAGTCCGGGGCGCGCTTTTGCAGGAACGCATCGCGGCCTTCGACGGCCTCGTCGGTCATGTACGCCAGCCGGGTGGCTTCACCGGCGAACAGCTGCTGACCCACCAGCCCGTCGTCGAGCAGGTTGAAGGCGAACTTCAGCATCCGCTGCGCCTGAGGAGATTTGGCGTTGATCTCGGCCGCCCATTCCAGGCCGGCCCGCTCTAGCTCGGCGTGCTCGACGACCTCGTTGACTGCGCCCATGTGGTGCATCTGCTCGGCGGTGTAGGTACGGCCGAGGAAGAAGATCTCGCGGGCGAACTTCTGGCCCACCTGCCGCGCCAGGTATGCGCTGCCGTAGCCGCCGTCGAAGCTGCCCACGTCCGCGTCGGTCTGCTTGAAGCGGGCGTGCTCGCGGCTGGCCAGGGTCAGATCGCAGACCACGTGCAGGCTGTGCCCGCCGCCGGCGGCCCACCCGTTGACCAGGCAGATGACCACCTTGGGCATGAACCGGATCAGCCGCTGCACCTCGAGGATGTGCAGGCGGCCGGCGCGGGCGACGTCTACAGAGTCCGCGGTATCTCCGGATGCGTATTGATAGCCGGAGCGGCCGCGGATGCGCTGATCGCCTCCCGAGCAAAACGCCCAGCCGCCGTCTTTTGGCGACGGCCCGTTGCCGGTCAGCAGCACCACGCCCACATCGGGGGACATCCGGGCGTGGTCGAGCGCCCGGTACAGCTCGTCGACGGTGTGCGGGCGAAACGCATTGCGCACCTCGGGCCGATCAAACGCCACCCGAACTGTGGCATCTTCGACATGCCGGTGGTAGGTGATGTCGGTCAGATCGCCGAACCCGTCGACCGGTCGCCAGGCCTGCGCATCAAATGGGTTGTCAATCAATGATTTTGAACTCCTATACCTGATCCAGGCGGAACACTGCGCAGAGGCCGGCCAGAGCCTCGAACTCGTCGGGGCGGCCCTCGGTGACGAGTCCGGCTCGCTTCATGAAGCCGACGCCGGTGGGCACCTCGGTTGGGAATGCACGCAAAAACGGCCGGGCATCCTCGGCGGACAACTCCACCATTTGCACCCGCCGGGCGCGGCGGCCGCGCGTTAGCGTCACCTGTCCGGCGGCGCGCACGTTGGCCACCCAGTCGGCGCCGGGAAATCCGGCGACGACGTACTGATTGCCGTCGACCGTCATCGGTGTCACCGGCGTCGACCGGTCACGTCCGGACTTTCGCCCTTTCACCGTCAACACGACTGGGCTCTCGCCGCCGAAACTCAGGCCCAGCCGCGACATCTGGATGACGACCTTGTTCGCCGGCTTCAGCCACCACGGCGGCTTGACCGTTTTGTCGCTGCCCATGGCAGCGACGCTACCTGGCGTGCTGGAAGGGCTCGGTGCCGTGGGGTTGCGTGCCAGCCCCGGGCGCGCTGACGGCGTCGAGTCGCGCGCGAGCTTCCGCGCTCAGGGCGACGCTGCCCGCGGCGACGTTCTCTTCGAGGTGCGCAATCGACCGGGTGCCCGGAATCAACAGGGTGTTCGGCGCGTGGGCCAGCAGCCAGGCCAGCCCGACCTGGGCCGGCGTGGCGCCGAGTTCGGCGGCGATCTCACGCACCACCGCGTTGTCGGCGACGCTCGGGAAGCCGGCGAAGGCCGATCCGAGCGGGAAGAACGGCACCCAGGCGATGCCCTCGCCCACACAGAAGTCGAGCATCTCTTCCTGGCTGCGGTCGAGCACGCTGTAGGCGTTCTGCACGCAGACGATTCCCGCCGGCAGCGCCCGCTGCAGCACTTCGAGTGCCACGTTGCTGACGCCGATCGCGCCGATCTTGCCCTCGTCACGCAGCGCGATCATCTCGGCCAGCTGGTCGTCGAGGTCGACAACCTGGTCGCC
>NZ_JBKQOI010000047.1:0-11674 GCF_052145595.1 Mycobacterium sp.
ACCTCGATCAAGTGGCCGCTTGGTTCTACGACGCCGGGTTCGAGGTTGCCGCCAGTCGACTCCGCGTACGCTTTGTTCCCATCGCCGCTCGGCACCTCAACGAAGGTCGGTTACTCGACTGGCTCGATTACTACTACAACCAGAAGATCCTGCTCCGCTTCAGCCGCCCCGAGTCAGCGGCCCGCAACTGAGCCAACGGCTTGACTGCTGCCTCACCTGGTGTCAGCAGGCATCCGCGCAGCGCGCGTAGCAAGCGGTGTTGCGGAATCCGACTAGCTCACCCTAGGCACCTGACAGCCACGCGAACACTCAACCGCCGTCGGTCTGGCTTGGCTACGGTCACCGACGGGTCTTATCTGAGGCTCCGTTGTAACTCCGCTATGGTTTTGTGAGCCTTGATCCAGGCTCACGCAGTGAAACGCTCTGCCTAGCTGTCACTTTGAGGCCTTGGCCTGCCGCCATAGAGCGGGCGGTCACACATCGTCGTGAGATGGGCCGTATCTGCAAGGCACAACCCGCTACCGAGATGCGGCCTTAGCCGATCTTCGTCAAAGTAAAAGAATCGGCCGGCGCTTCGTCACGACGCCGCTGCTCAGCTTTAGGTTTCGTTCTCATCGCAGTGGAGACAGTCTATCGACGTCGGGCATGAGATCCG
Organism: Mycobacterium sp.; assembly: GCF_052145595.1. Lineage (GTDB taxonomy): Bacteria > Actinomycetota > Actinomycetes > Mycobacteriales > Mycobacteriaceae > Mycobacterium. The sequence goes on from NZ_JBKQOI010000047.1 coordinate 656, forward strand.
CGACAGCGAACGCAGAAGTCGGTCAAACAGGTACCAGGTGCATAGCCAGGGGGACTTCTGATCGGATACTGAACGGAATATGAATTGTCGGGATCGGGCGACGCCACGGTGGCGCGGATGAGGCCGGTGCCGTGACACTAATGGGGTGACGACAACCCCGCACAAGCACCACCATTTTCTGCGTTCAGTCGTGCGCTGGCTGCAGGTCGGCTACCCCGACGGCGTCCCCGGGCCCGACCGGGTGCCGTTGATGGCCCTGCTGCGCAGCACCCCGCTGACCGAAGAGCAGATCAAGGAAGTCGTGCGCGACATCACCGCGGAGGAAGGATCGCCGGCGACCGTAGACCACGCGATCGACCGCGACGAGATCGCCGAGTTCATCTCCGACATGACCCACTACGACGCCGGGCCGGAGAACGTCATCCGGGTGGCCGCCACGTTGGCCGCCGCCGGATGGCCGCTGGCCGGTATCGACGTCAGCAAGGTCATTCCCGGTGATGACGACGCGGAGGCGGCCCAAATGGCGGCGCGAGGTTCCGCGCCGGAAAAAGCCTCAGAGGTCGCCTCATAGCTTTGAAATGTCGATGACGAAGCGGTAGCGAACGTCGCTGGCGAGCACCCGCTCGTAGGCCTCGTTGATGTAATCCGGCTCGATGACCTCGATTTCGGGCGTTACGCCATGCTCGGCGCAGAAATCCAGCATTTCCTGGGTCTCGGCGATTCCGCCGATGTTGGACCCGGACAGGCTGCGCCGCATCAGCGCCAGCGGGAACGCAGGCACCTCCATGGGGTGTTCGGGGATGCCGAGCTCGACCAGCGTGCCGTCGACGTCGAGCAGGTTGAGGTAGTCGCCGAGCTTCAGGTTCGCCGAGACGGTGTTCAGGATCAGATCGAAGCTGCCGGCCAAATTGCGGAAGGTTTGTCGGTCGGACGTCGCGTAGTAGTTGTTGGCGCCCAGACGCAGTCCGTCCTCCATCTTCTTCAGCGACTGGGACAGCACCGAAACTTCGGCGCCCAGCGCCGCGCCCAGCTTGACGCCCATGTGGCCCAGCCCGCCTAGGCCGATGATCGCAAGACGCGTGTCGGGCCCGGCCTTCCAGTGCCGCAGCGGCGAATACAGCGTGATGCCCGCGCACAGCAGCGGCGCCGCGGCATCGAGGGGCAGCGCGTCGGGTATGCGCAGGACGTAGTTTTCATCGACGACGATCGCCTCGCTGTAACCGCCGTAGGTCGGCCGGCCGTCTTTACCGACCGAGTTGTAGGTGAAGGTTGCGCCCGGTTTGCAGTACTGGTCGATCCCGGCCTTGCAGCTGCTGCATTCCCGGCAGGAGTCCACGAAGCAGCCCACGCCCACGCGGTCGCCCACTTTGTGTTTGGTGACCTCGGAGCCCACCGCGGTCACCACGCCGGCGATCTCGTGTCCGGGCACTACCGGGTAATTCGGTTGGCCCCATTCGGCTTTGGCGGTGTGGATGTCCGAGTGGCAGATCCCGGTGAACTTGATCTCGATCGCTACGTCATGCGGACCCGGGTCGCGCCGGGTGATGGTGGTCTTGGTCAGCGGTTCGGTGGCCGAAGTGGCGGCATAGGCGGAAACAGTGCTCATCAGATAATTCCTCTTCGATCTAGGCAGTCCTAGAAAAGCTTAGCTAAGGTAAAGTTCTCAGGCCAATCGGCCAACACCGAATATCAGCTTATGGCGATGTGTGCGTACCGGGCGCCCGGATCAATTGATCGGGGCGTTGACCCAGCGCAGGTCCTCGACGATGCCGCGGGCCGCGACCAATCCCTCGCCGGTCTGCCATACCTCGTCGTTGACGACGAAAACCCGGTTGTCGTGATTGGCGGACAGCTTGCGCCACGGGTCGCTGTCCAGGACGGTGGCGGCGCGGTCCGCGGCGGCCGGTGTGGCGCACGACACGTAGATGACGTCGGCGTCGGCCGCTGAGAAATCCGCCTTCGCGAGGTCGGCATCGGTGGCGCCGATCTCGATGTAGGCCTTGTCGGTGAACCGCTGCGCCGCCGGCCTATCCACCCCTACCGCGGCAAGCACGCTGGCCGGGAAATTGTTGGCCCCGTAAACCCGAATGCTGTTGATGGTCAACTGCACAATCGACGCCTGGTAGTGGGCCGCGTCATGCATGGCCCCCGTCTGGGTGGCCCGCTGCGAGAAGCCGTTGATCAGTGCGTCTACAGCCGAACCGCGTGCCGTCGCGGCGCCGACGCCGCGCAGGTTGTCCTCCCAGTCCGCGCCGGGTGCCGCCGTGAACACCGTCGGGGCGATCGCGGCCAGCTGCGGATACAACTTCGGCGTCAACCCTTGCGATCCCAGGATCAGGTCGGGATGAGCCGCCGCGATGCCGGCCAGGTCAGGGTTTGTGCGGGTACCCACCGCGGGCAGGCCGCGCACCGCGCTGCCCAGATACGAGGGCTGACCCGAGGAGCCGTCCGGCAACGCGGCGGCGACCACCCGCGATTGCAGGCCGAGCGCGCACAGGCCGTCGAGCTGGTCACCGGAGAGCACCACAATGCGCTGCGGTTCCGCGGGCACTTGCACAACGTCCGGATTGACTCCCGCCGCGTTGTGGGCCTGTCGCGTTGGCGGCCCCGGATCGGCCGCGGCGGCGTCGCGCGCGCACGACTCGTCCGGTTGGCGACCGTTACCCAGTACCCCGGCACCGGCGATTTGAGTGGTGGGGGTGATCAGCGTCCGGGCCGGCGACGACGCTTTGGTACCGGACCCGCAACCGCTGCAGACCACGACCGCAGCCGCGGCCAGTGCGGCGCCGGCCACGAATAGCCGCGTGGGCCGGTTCCCGCCGATTCGCACGCAACCGACGCTAACATCCGGCCAGCTCGTGGCGGTCCGCCGAAACGACACGCTGGCGCCATTTAGGTATTTACGACAGTTTGTAGGACCAGCCCTGCCGTCGACTTGATCGGGGGCTAAGATTCGTCTCAATACTGGGTTCTGGGCCCCTGTCCGAGGATGTTTGGAGGAGCTGTTGACAGCCGAAGCGCCCCCGATGGGAGAACTCGAGGCCGTCCGTCCGTACCCGGCCCGGACCGGTCCCAAAGGGAACCTCGTCTACCAGCTGATCACCACCACCGATCACAAGATGATCGGGATCATGTACTGCGTCGCCTGCTTCATCTTCTTCTTCCTGGGCGGGCTGCTGGCGCTGTTCATGCGCACCGAGTTGGCCACGCCCGGTCTGCAGTTCTTGTCGAACGAGCAGTTCAACCAGCTGTTCACCATGCACGGCACGGTCATGCTGCTGTTCTATGCCACCCCGATCGTGTTCGGCTTCGCCAATTTGGTGCTGCCGCTGCAGATCGGCGCGCCCGACGTCGCCTTCCCGCGGCTGAATGCGCTTTCGTTCTGGTTGTTCCTGTTCGGCGCCACGCTCGCGATGGCCGGTTTCATCACGCCGGGCGGTGCCGCGGACTTCGGCTGGACCGCCTATACACCCTTGAGCGATGCCATCCACTCGCCCGGTGCCGGCGGTGACCTGTGGATCATGGGCCTGGCGGTTGCCGGCCTGGGCACCATCCTTGGTGGGGTCAACATGATCACCACCGTGATCTGCATGCGCGCACCCGGGATGACGATGTTCCGGATGCCGATCTTCACCTGGAACATCCTGGTGACGTCCATCCTGGTGCTGATCGCGTTCCCGTTGCTTACCGCGGCGCTGTTCGGCCTGGCCGCCGACCGCCACCTGGGGGCCCACGTCTACGACCCCGCCAACGGCGGTGTCATATTGTGGCAGCACCTGTTCTGGTTCTTCGGCCACCCCGAGGTCTACATCATCGCGCTGCCGTTCTTCGGGATCGTCAGCGAGGTCATCCCGGTCTTTTCCCGCAAACCGATCTTCGGCTACACCACGCTGGTGTACGCGACGCTGTCGATCGCCGCGCTGTCGGTCGCGGTGTGGGCACACCACATGTTCGCGACCGGAGCCGTTCTGCTGCCGTTCTTTTCGTTCATGACCTATCTGATCGCGGTGCCGACCGGGATCAAGTTCTTCAACTGGATCGGCACCATGTGGAAGGGGCAGTTGACCTTTGAGACGCCGATGCTGTTCTCGGTCGGCTTCATGGTCACCTTCCTGCTGGGTGGTCTGACCGGTGTGCTGCTGGCCAGCCCGCCGCTGGACTTCCACGTCAGCGACAGCTATTTCGTGGTCGCGCACTTCCACTACGTGCTGTTCGGCACCATCGTGTTCTCCACGTTCGCCGGCATTTACTTCTGGTTCCCGAAGATGACCGGCCGCCTGCTGGACGAGCGATTGGGCAAGCTGCATTTCTGGTTGACCTTCATCGGGTTTCACACCACGTTCTTGGTGCAGCACTGGTTGGGCGACATGGGCATGCCGCGTCGCTACGCCGACTACCTGCCCACCGACGGCTTCACGGGTCTGAACGTCGTCTCGACGATCGGCGCCTTCATCCTGGGTGCGTCGATGTTCCCGTTCGTGTGGAACGTCTTCAAGAGCTGGCGCTACGGCGAGGTTGTGACCGTCGACGACCCGTGGGGGTACGGCAACTCGCTGGAGTGGGCGACCAGTTGTCCGCCGCCGCGGCACAACTTCACCGAACTGCCCCGGATCCGTTCGGAGCGCCCGGCTTTCGAGTTGCACTACCCGCACATGGTGGAGCGGCTGCGCGCCGAGGCGCACGTGGGGCGAGCACATGGGCCCGCGAGTGGCGATGTCACCAGAGTCGACGATGTGAGCGTTCGCAGCTAATGGGCGCCGATGGACTCTAGCCGCCCCGAACGAGGCTGAGTCGAGGGTGAGCGCACCAGAAAAGGTGTCGGTGCTGATCACCGTCACCGGTCTGGACCAGCCGGGCGTGACGTCGGCGCTGTTCGAGGCGCTGTCACGGCACGGAGTCGAGCTGCTCAACGTCGAACAGGTCGTGATCCGGGGCCGCCTGACGCTGGGTGTGCTCCTGTGCTGTTCACCGGAAGTCGCCGACAGCGGCGTGCTGCGCGATGACGTTGAATCTGCCATCCGCGGAGTTGGTCTGGACGTCAGCATCGAGCGCAGCGACGACGTGCCGATCATCCGGGATCCCTCGACACACACCATCTTCGTGCTGGGCCGGCCGATCACCGCGGGTGCGTTCAGCGCGGTGGCCCGTGAGGCGGCAGCGCTGGGCGTCAACATCGACCTCATTCGCGGTGTCTCCGACTATCCGGTGACCGGCCTGGAGTTGCGGGTCTCGGTGCCGCCGGGAGCCGATGGTGCGCTGCGGACCGCCTTGTCGAGGGTTGCCACCGACGAGCATGTCGACGTGGCAGTGGAGGACTACGGCCTGGAACGGCGCGCCAAGCGGCTTGTCGTCTTCGACGTCGATTCGACGCTGGTTCAGGGCGAGGTCATCGAGATGCTGGCAGCCCGGGCCGGCGCCCAGGGAACAGTCGCCGCGATCACCGAGGCCGCTATGCGCGGTGAGCTTGATTTCGCGCAGTCGCTCCAGCAACGGGTGGCGACACTGGCGGGCCTGCCCGCCACAGTGATCGACGAGGTCGCCGATCAGCTGGAACTGATGCCGGGCGCCCGCACCACGCTGCGCACGCTGCGGCGGCTGGGTTTTCACTGCGGCGTGGTCTCCGGGGGCTTCCGGCGGATCATAGAGCCGTTGGCGAAGGAGTTGATGCTGGACTACGTTGCCGCCAACGAGCTGGAGATCGTCGACGGCACGCTCACCGGCCGGGTCGTCGGCCCGATCATCGATCGGGCCGGTAAGGCCGAGGCGCTCCGCGACTTCGCGAAGCAAGCCGGGGTGCCGATGGGGCAGACCGTCGCCGTCGGCGACGGTGCCAACGACATCGACATGCTGGCTGCCGCCGGGCTGGGAATAGCGTTCAACGCCAAGCCGGCGTTACGCGAGGTCGCCGATGCGTCCCTGAGTCACCCCTACCTGGACACGGTGCTGTTCATCCTGGGTGTGACCCGCGCCGAGATCGAGGCCGCCGACGCGGTCGACGGCGAGGTGCGCCGCGTGGAAATCCCGGACTAGCTGGGCGAGCAGACGCAGAATCGCACTGAAATCATGGATTTCGTGCGATTCTGCGTGTGCTCGCGGGAGGGGGCTACCCGACAGGTGCCGCAGCGTCGCGGTACGGCACGATGGTCGGGTGCCCGAAACCGGCTCCCAAACTGGCTCCCAAACTGGCTTGGCAACCGGTGACGCCACAGCCGACCCCGATCTGCTCGTCGATTTCAGAAATGTGTCGCTGCGCCGCGACGGGCACGTCCTGGTCGGGCCGGTGGACTGGGCGGTCGAACTCGACGAACGTTGGGTGATCATCGGCCCCAACGGCGCCGGAAAGACGTCGCTATTGCGAATCGCCGCAGCGGCCGAGCACCCCTCGTCTGGCGTCGCCTTTCTGCTCGGTGAGCGACTGGGCCGAGTCGACGTTGGGGAGTTGCGCTCCCGGATCGGACTGAGTTCCTCGGCTCTGGCGCAGCGGGTGCCCGACGATGAACTCGTGCGCGACCTCGTCGTCTCGGCCGGGTATGCGGTGCTGGGTCGATGGCGGGAGCGCTACGAGGATGTCGACTACCGCCGGGCGGTCAACATGCTGGAGAGCCTTGGCGCCGAGCACCTCGCGGATCGTACCTACGGGACGCTGTCGGAGGGGGAGCGCAAGCGGGTGCTGATCGCTCGCGCGCTGATGACCGACCCGGAACTGCTGCTGCTCGACGAACCCGCGGCCGGCCTGGACCTGGGCGGCCGCGAGGAGCTGGTGGCCCGGCTGACCGACCTGGCCGCCGACCCCGACGCGCCCGCGCTGGTGCTGGTCACCCACCACGTGGAGGAGGTTCCGCCCGGTTTCAGCCACTGCATGCTGCTGTCGGAGGGCCAGGTGGTCGCCGCGGGTTTGCTGTCCGACGTGCTGACCGCCGAGAACCTGTCCACCGCGTTCGGCCAGTCGATCGCCCTGGACGTCGTCGACGGGCGCTATTTCGCTCGGCGAGTTCGCGTCCGCGCAGCCCACCGGCGGCCCCTATGAGTGAACCCCGAGAGCCGCTGACCCCGCGCCCGGCCGCGACCGTGATGCTCATCCGCGACACACCAAGCGGTTTGTCCGTATTTCTGATGCGCAGGCACTCCGCGATGGAGTTCGCCGCCGGCGTCATGGTGTTTCCCGGCGGCGGCGTGGACGACCGCGACCGTAACGCCGATATCGCGTGGGCCGGGCCGCCGCCACAGTGGTGGGCGCAGCGGTTCGGCATCGAACCCGACCTGGCCGAGGCGCTGGTCTGTGCCGCCGCCCGGGAGACCTTCGAGGAATCGGGGGTGCTTTTCGCCGGGCCGGCCGGCGACCCGGAGGGCATCGTCGGCGATGCCTCGGTGTACGGCGACGCCCGCCGCGAGCTGGCCGACCGTACGCTGTCGTTCGCGGACTTCCTCCGCCGGGAGAACCTGGTGCTGCGTTCGGACCTGCTGCGGCCGTGGGCGAACTGGGTCACCCCGGAAGCCGAGCGCACCCGCCGCTACGACACCTATTTCTTTGTGGGAGCGCTGCCGCAGGGTCAACTCGCCGACGGTGAGAACACCGAATCCGATCGTGCCGAATGGGTGTTGCCGCAGGACGCTATCGCTGACTTCGCGGCCGGTCGTAACGTCTTGCTGCCCCCGACCTGGACGCAGCTGGACGCGCTGGCCGGCCGCACGGTCGCCGATGTGCTGGCCGTCGAGCGCCAGATCGCGCCCGTGCAGCCCATCCTGGAGAAGCGGGGCGACAACTGGGTGTTTGAGTTCTTCGATTCCGACCGCTACCACCAGGCACGGAAGTCGGGCGGATCGATGGGGTGGCCGCTTTGAACGAGTTCGTCAGCGTCGTCGTCAGCGATGGCTCGCAGGATGCCGGCCTGGCCATGATGCTGCTGTCCCGACCCCCGACCAACGCGATGACCCGCCAGTTCTACCGGGAGATCGTGGCCGCGGCCACCGAGCTGGGGCGCCGCGACGACGTGGCCGCGGTGATCCTGTTCGGGGGCCACGAGATCTTCTCCGCCGGCGACGACATGCTGGAGCTGCGGACGCTGACGGCCTCGGAGGCCGAGGAGGCGGACAGGGTGCGGCAGGAGGCCGTCGACGCCGTGGCGGGGATCCCCAAGCCGACCGTGGCCGCGATCACCGGATACGCGCTGGGCGCAGGCCTCACGCTCGCCCTGGCCGCCGACTGGGGGGTCAGCGGCGACAACGTGAAGTTCGGCGCGACCGAGATCCTGGCCGGCCTGATCCCCGGCGGCGGCGGAATGGCTCGCCTGGCCCGCGCGGCCGGGGCGAGCAGGGCCAAGGACCTGGTGTTCAGTGGGCGTTTTTTCGACGCCGAGGAGGCGCTGGCACTGGGCGTGATCGACGAGATGGTGGCCCCGGACGACGTGTACGACGCCGCCGCGGCGTGGGCGCGCCGCTTCCTCGACGGCCCACCGCATGCGCTGGCCGCCGCCAAGGCCGGCATCAATGCCGTCCTTGGACTGGCGCCGGCTGACAACACGCATCCGGACGGCGATTAGGCTGCCCTGCATGACGAGGAGTTCGAAAACCGCCCCCGACGCGGCTCCGACGCCCCATGCCACGGCCGAGCAGGTCGAAGCCGCCCGGCACGACAGCAAGCTTGCCCAGGTGCTCTACCACGACTGGGAAGCCGAGAACTACGACGAGAAATGGTCGATCTCCTACGACCAGCGCTGCGTCGACTACGCCCAGGACTGCTTCGACGCCGCCGTGCCCGACGAGGTCCTTCGCGAGCTTCCCTACGACCGTGCCCTGGAATTAGGTTGCGGGACAGGGTTCTTCCTGCTGAACCTGATCCAGGCCGGCGTTGCGCGCCGCGGGTCGGTCACCGACCTTTCGCCCGGCATGGTCAAGGTCGCCACCCGCAACGGGCAGTCGCTCGGGCTGGACATCGACGGCAGGGTGGCCGACGCCGAGGGCATCCCGTACGAGGACAACACCTTCGATCTGGTCGTCGGGCACGCCGTGCTGCATCACATTCCCGATGTCGAGCTTTCGCTGCGTGAGGCGATCCGGGTGCTGCGGCCGGGCGGCCGGTTCGTCTTCGCCGGCGAGCCCACCAGCGTCGGCGACGGATACGCCCGCACGCTGTCCACGCTGACGTGGCGGATCATCACCAACGCCACCAAGATGCCCGGTCTGACCGACTGGCGGCGTCCGCAGGCGGAGCTCGACGAATCCTCGCGCGCAGCCGCGCTGGAGGCCCTCGTCGACCTGCACACCTTCATCCCGGGTGACCTGGAGCGGATGGCCACCAACGCCGGCGCGCTCGAGGTCCAGACCTCCGCCGTCGAGTTCACCGCGGCGATGCTGGGCTGGCCGCTACGCACGTTCGAATGTGCGGTGCCTCCGGGGCGGCTGGGCTGGGGCTGGGCGAAATTCGCGTTCAACAGCTGGAAGACCCTGAGTTGGGTGGACGCCAACGTATGGCGGCACCTGGTGCCGAAGGGCTGGTTCTACAACGTGATGATCACCGGGGTCAAACCCTCCTGAACAGCGGCTTCACTGGGCTGCGCTTCAGCACGGACGACGTCAGTTACCTGCGATCGGAATCGGGTGCCGCGGCACTTGCGGTGGTCGCCGAACTCGAGTTGACGGACGCCACCCGGATCGCCGATACCGCCGCGGTGCGCGCCCGGTTCGGCGATCGGGCCCCGGTGCTGGTGGAGACGACGCTGCTGCGCCGCCGCGCGTCGGAGAAGCTGGGTGAGCTGTGCCCATCGAGTTGGTTGTTCACCGACGAGGCGCTGCAGCAAGCCACGGCCGCTCCGGTGGCGCTGCACCGGGCCGGCCGGCTGGCAACCGGGCCCGGTGGCCCGGATGTCTTAGTGCACGATGCGACGTGTTCGATCGGCACCGAACTGGCCGCGCTGCGCGGCTCGGGCGTCCGAGCAGTGGGCAGCGACATCGATGCGGTAAGGCTGGCGATGGCACGCCACAACCTGGGGGACCCCGCCGCCCTCTGCCGTGCCGACGCGCTGCATCCGGTGACCTGCGGCGCGGTGGTCATCGTCGACCCGGCGCGCCGGGAAGGCGGGCGGCGGCGCTTGCGCCCGGCGGACTACCAGCCCGGCCTGGGCCAGTTGCTCGACACCTACCGCGGCCGGGATCTCGTCGTAAAGTGTGCTCCCGGAATTGATTTCGATCAAGTAAGGCGACTCGGCTTCGACGGCGAAATCGAAGTGACGTCGTATCGCGGTTCGGTCCGCGAGGCGTGTCTGTGGTCGGCCGGGTTGGCGCAGCCGGGTGTCCGGCGTCGGGCGAGCGTCCTTGATCGCGGTGAACAGATCACCGACACCGAACCGGACGAGTGCCCGGTGCGACCGGCGGGGCGATGGGTCGTCGATCCCGACGGCGCCGTGGTCCGGGCCGGCCTGGTGCGCCATTACGGCGCGCGGCACGGGCTGTGGCAACTTGATCCCGACATCGCCTACCTGTCCGGGGATCGGCTGCCGTCGGGGGTCCGGGGCTTCGAGGTGCTCGAGCAGTTGGCGTTCGATGAGCGCCTGCTTCGGCAGGCGTTGTCGGCGCTGGACTGCGGGGCGCTGGAGATTTTGGTGCGCGGTGTGCGCGTGGACCCCGACGCGCTGCGGCGACGACTGCGGCTGCGCGGCAGCCGAGCCCTGTCAGTGGTCATCACCCGCATTGGCTCCGGGCCCGCCGATCACGCGACGGTGTTCGTGTGCCGCCCCTCTCGATAGTGCGCGGGTACTCTGGCTGCGGTCACTCTTCCAGGCGCCCAGCCCTTTTAGCCCGAAGTTACGACGGCTTTCGGGCGTGATCTGATCCCTGAGCTGGACAGAGGGCTGTGAACCGGCTTAGATATGTAGTCAGAATTATTGGCGTGTCGGATTCACTGATTCGTCGATACCCGATAGGATGCTGGCTATGCCGCGTAAGCAGGGCCGAGTTCACGTAGTCAGAGTCCAGAAGACGCACGTGGACAAGCAGGGCCGGCGCCGCGAGTACGTGTCGGTA
>NZ_JBKQOI010000048.1:0-21264 GCF_052145595.1 Mycobacterium sp.
CCTGACTTTTATCAAACTGGTGCGCACCTCGTGGGTAGTTTCCGCAGGTCGCAATGACGGCTCGCGAGTATCTCCCCATATGTCCCGAGAAGGCGCTCTACACTGGACGTGTGATGAAGCGAAATACATTGCACAGCAACATATTTGGGAGATCGGTAACTGTCGGATTGGTGGTGGGGTCGCCCATCAAGGCGGCGGATCTGGCCGATTCGAGTCGCCCCGGTGCGCATTTGGCCCAGCCGCTAGTGCGCAAAATCGGAGTCGGATGCGCATAAACACGCAGGTCACAGGCTTGCCCGATCGGCGGATCCGCTGCGGTGATAAAAGTCAGGTGACATGCTGAGCGCGTGCAAATCGCCGCACTAGGAAACCGGTCGACCGGGTCGACTCTCGCTGCAATCCTGCTTGCCGCCGCTGCCGTGGTATCGGCGCCACCAGCACCAGCGGCCGGCCCCGACGACATCGCATTACTACGGAGAGAAGGGGTCACGGTTAAAAACCGCGACGCCACGATCGCGATGGGCCACACCGCGCCCTTGTCGCCATCAGGCTGCTATCCGCTAAGTAACAAGGGCACCTGCTACGAGCCCGGCGAACGCTGTCGTAATAGCGATCATGGAGCATCTGGGGTGGCCGGTGATGGCAAGAGCATAATTTGCGCGGACAACGACGGCTGGCGCTGGGAGCCAGCCTGAGACCCTTTGTCGCGGTCAGTCCCGCCAGTCCAGGTCAACGGGTCGGGGTCGAACACGTGGCCGCTCATCATGACAGCGGGGTGAAGGTCAGGGTCCACGGACCGTGGGTGTTCTGCACGTGAAACGTCGTGCGCCCGGTGGCGTGGTAGACAGCGGTGCCGCTGGCTGGGTCACTGCCTGCCGCGCATCCGCCAAGGACGGTGCCGCCTTCGGTGCCGTCGGCATGCACTGGCACCGCATCTATGCAGTTGCTCGTTGCCTGATAAGCCACTGTGTAACCACCGGCTACCAGGTCGGCTGTCTTGACCTGCTCATCACTGCCGCTAATGGTGACCGGGTATGCCGGTACCGCAGGGGTGGAGACGGTGGACGGAGGTGCCCCAGTGTCACCCACGGTCCCGTGATAGTTCCTGTCGGCTGTTGGTGTGTACGTACAGGCGCTGAGTGCAGTGACAGCTGCCGCGATGCTCACCACCACAGACTTACGAATTGTCATGGTCTTGCTCCCTGTTCGGTCTGGTCCCCCTCGTGGGCCTGGTATTGCACCAGCGCGCTGACAGATTAGTCGGTGACCTGCACCCGCCACGGCAGATCGGCGAATGCTTTTTCTGCCCCTGGTCGCCGCTAGGTCCCACCACACCGGCCACCCGCGAGTTCGTGGCTGTACGGCCGATACAGCGCGAGTTTTCTGGGACCGGCTGGCCGCCACCGCGCCACCCGGTTCATGATGTCGACCTGCATCAGGGAACCGCATGACAGCCGTTGCGTTACCCGTTGCGTTACATACCCGCCAGGGGTACCGATTTTGCTTTCGATGCGGTCGGCCAAAATGGCCGTTGACCTGCGTAAACTCTTGTCGGGCTGACAGGATTTGAACCTGCGACCACTTGACCCCCAGTCAAGTGCGCTACCAAACTGCGCCACAGCCCGGTCGCCAGTGAGTCCACCGGCGGCGGTCGAAAGCCTACCGCAGCCAGCCGGTAAACCCGGCCGCGGCCTCAGCGACCAGCGAGCCAGGATAGGACCCTTCGGCGCCTCACACGACGTCAGAAGCTGGTGAAATCCCCGACAATCGGCTCGGCCGCGCATGCGAGGCGGCGGCGATCGGATCTCCCACCGCTTTAACCAGGCCAACTGGGTCACCATTGACCACTTGCAAGATCCCGTTCAGGAAGAGATTGACTTGTCTGACGTTTGCACGAGTCTGCGCCCGGGGCGTTGAGTGTGCTCTCTGGGCGGGAAAATCGCTGAATTTGCGCCATGAGCGCACATTCGAATCCGTTGGTGCACAGTCGACGCGTCAAGCCGCACCGGAAGCGTCGCTCAGCGGCGCTTGGCTCCCCGCTTTTCACGCACCCGCACGTTGATCCGGATCGGACTGCCGTCGAACCCGAACGTCTCGCGCAGCCGCCGTTCCAGGAAACGCCGGTAGCCGGCCTCCAGAAAACCCGTGGTGAACAGCACGAACGTCGGCGGCCGAGCGGTGGCCTGGGTGGCGAACAGGATGCGCGGTTGCTTGCCCCCGCGCACCGGGGGCGGCGTGGCCGCCACCACCTCCTTTAACCAGGTGTTCAGCGGACCGGTCGCGATCCTGGTGTCCCAGGACGCCAGCGCGGTCTCCATCGCCGGCACCAGCCTCTGCACCGCTCGGCCCGTCTTGGCGGAGATGTTGACCCGTTGCGCCCACCGCAGCTGCGCCAATTCGCGGTCGATCTCCCGCTCCAGCAGCTCGCGCCGGTCCTCGTCGACCAGATCCCATTTATTGAACGCCAGCACCAGCGCGCGTCCGGCCTCGATGACCATGGACAGCACCCGCTGATCCTGCTCGGTCAGCGGCTGTGACCCGTCGATGAGCACGATCACCACCTCGGCCGCATCAATGGCCGAGTGGGTGCGCACCGAGGCATAGAACTCATGCCCGCTGGCCTGGCCGACCTTGCGCCGCAGGCCCGCGGTGTCGACGAACCGCCAGATCTTGCCGCCCAATTCGATGAGCGAGTCCACCGGATCCACCGTCGTCCCGGCGACCTCGTGGACCACCGAACGCTGATCGCCCGCCAGCTTGTTAAGCAGCGAGCTCTTGCCAACATTCGGCTTGCCGACCAGCGCCACCCGTCGTGGACCGCCCGCGGCCGGTGCGGCTTCGGACACCGCGGGCAGGGCGGCCAGCACCCGGTCGAGCAGATCGGCCACGCCGCGACCGTGCATCGCGCTGATCGCGTGCGGCTCACCCAGCCCCAGCGACCACAACCCCGCCGCATCCGCCTCGCCCTTCTCGCTGTCAACCTTGTTGGCGGCCAGAAAGACTGGCTTACCCGAGCGAAGCAGGATACGCGCCGCGGCCTCGTCGGCCGCGGTGGCACCGACGGTGGCATCGACCACCAGGATCACCGCATCGGCGGTGCGCATGGCCACCGAGGCCTGCTCGGCGACCAGCTGCTGCAGTCCCTTGGCGTCGGGCTCCCATCCCCCGGTGTCCTGCACGACGAACCGGCGCCCGGTCCACAGCGCGTCGTAGGAGACCCGGTCTCGCGTCACGCCGGGGATGTCCTGCACGACCGCCTCGCGCCGTCCCAGGATCCGGTTCACCAGTGTCGACTTGCCGACATTGGGCCGCCCCACCACTGCAACCACCGGCGCCGGACCGGCCTCGGCTGGCCCTTCCAGGCCGGAATCTAAAACCTGCCAGTCGCTTTCGTCGGTCCAGGTGCCGTCCTGAGTCACCGCACGGCCCCGCTTCGCTGCTTGACCAACTCCAGCAGGTGGGCGATCACTTGTGCCTCGGTCATGTCGCTGGTGTCGACGACCACCGCGTCTGAGGCCGCGCGCAGCGGCGACACCGGTCGAGTGGAATCGAGATGGTCGCGGCGTCGCACGTCGGCCAGCACCGCGTCATAGTCATCGGCCACACCCGACGCGACGTTCTGGTCGTTGCGCCGCCTGGCCCGGGTTTCCGCCGAGGCGGTCAAAAAGGTCTTCACCGGCGCGTCGGGCAATACCACGGTTCCGATGTCTCTGCCCTCGACGACGATATTGCCGGGGCCGCCGGCCAGGGCCCGCTGCAACTCGACGAGCCGCGTGCGCACGGCCGGAATCGACGACACCGCCGAGACCGCGCGGGTGACCTCATCTCCGCGGATCTCGGCCGAAACGTCTTCTCCGGCAAGGTAACAGTTGTCTGCGTCGGGGTCGTAGCTCACCGACATTTGCACCCTCGACGCGATCGACCCGACGACTTCGGCATCTGTCGGGTCGACCCCGGCGCGCAGTACCGCCAGCGTCACGATCCGGTACATCGCCCCGGTGTCCAGGTAGCGGGCTGCCAGCGCCCGCGCCAATCCCCTTGACACCGAGGACTTTCCGGTTCCCGCCGGACCGTCTATGGCGACGACGACATCGTTCACAGACCGACCGCTTCGTACAGTTGGCCGATCTCGTCACGGCGCAGCGCGCGGATGCTGCCCGGACGCTGCTCCCCCAGCGACACCGCGCCGAAGTCGGTGCGCACCAGCGCCTCCACCGGGAACCCCGTGGCCGCCAGCAGCCGTCGCACGATCCGATTACGTCCTTCGTGTAACGTCAACCGCAGCAACGTCTTACCGGGAATGGCGTCCACCACCGCGAATTCGTCGACCCGCGCCAGGCCGTCATCCAACTCGATTCCCGCTCGTAGCTTCTTGCCCAGCCCGCGCGGCACCGACCCGGTCACCGTCGCCAAATACGTCTTGGGCACCTCGTGGGACGGGTGCATCAGCCGGTGCGCGAGCTCGCCGTCGTTGGTCAGCAGGATCAGCCCTTCGGTGTCGGCGTCCAACCGCCCGACGTGAAACAGCCTCTTGTTGCCGCGCACCCGGTGCTCGATCAGGTCGCCGATGCAGGGCCGGCCACGATTGTCGGACATGGTCGAGTGCATGCCACGGGGCTTATTGAGGGCCAGGTACACCAGCGAGTCGTCGACGACCACCCTGGCCCCGTCGACGCGGATCACCGAGACGTTCGGGTCGACCCGGGTGCCCAGCTCGGTCACCACCTGTCCGTCCACCTCGACCCGGCCGTCCAGGATCAACTTCTCGGCGGCGCGTCGCGACGCAATTCCGGCCTGCGACAACACTTTTTGTAGACGGATTCCTTGGGTTTCGCCCATCAATCATGGTCCACGTCGAAGGACAGCGCCTGCTCGGGTGCCGGACCACCCGCAAGTTTGATGAAACGTGGCTCGCTGTCCAGGGATTCGGTCAGGTCCTCGATCGTGTCGACGTCGGGAAGCAACGGTGCGATATCGGGAAGGTCGGCCAGCGACGTCAACCCCAGGCGCTCGAGGAACAGCTCGGTGGTGGCGAACGTCACCGCGCCGGTGTCCTCGTCCACGCCGGCCTCGGTGATCAGGCCGCGCGCCAGCAGGGTGCGCATGACGGCGTCGACGTTGACGCCGCGGACGGCGCTCACTCGCGCACGCGTTACCGGCTGGCGGTAGGCCACCACAGCCAGCGTCTCCAGCGCGGCCCGGGTGAGTTTGGATCGCGCGCCGTCCAGCAGCAGCTTCTCCACGTAGGGCGCGAACCGGGCGCGGGTGTACATCCGCCAGCCCTCGCTGGTCTTTCGCAAGTCGATGCCGCTGTCGCGCTGGGTGAGTTCGTCGGCCATCTGCTGCAGCTTGGCGACGATCCGGTAGACGGGTTGCTGAGTGGCCGCGCCCAGCGCCTCCTCGGTGACCGGGGTATCCACCACTAGCAGCAGCGCCTCCAGCACGGAGCCCAGTTCGGCAGCGTCGATCGGCGCCGCCTCGGCGATGTCCGGAATGCCAGCGTCGAGATCGACGTCGGGCAAATCTTCAGTCACAAGCGCCGCTCCTCCTCATCGCTGCGCTCTGCATCGTCGCCGGCGCGAGTCATGACTGGTCCCGCACTTCTGCCAAGGCTTCGCTGGCCGGACGTTCCCCGGTCCACGAAATCTGGAGCACGCCAAGCGGCTCTGACTGGTCGAATGCTACCGTCCGGGTCCGATACAGTTCGAGCAGCGCCAGGAAGCGCCCGACGACCTCCATCGGCGCCTGGCAATCGGCGACCAGCTCAGAAAATGTGGCCCATCGGCCGCTGCCCCGCGCTTGAAGAATCGTCAGCAATTTCTCGGCCTGCTCGGGAATCGAGACCATCAGGTCATGCAGATGCCCGGTGGCCACCGTCGGAACCGGGCGCGGGGTGAACGCGATCGCGGCAATCTCGGCGAACCGTTCGGCGTCGACGCCGAGCATCACCTCGGGGAGCAGGTCGGTGAACCGGTCCTCCAGCGACACCGCACGCGGATAGCTGCGCAGCGCGGCGGCCTCCAACTCGGCGAACATCTCCGCGACGTGCTTGAACGCGCGATACTGCAGCAGCCGCGCGAACAGCAGGTCACGCACCTCCAGCAGCGCGAGGTCCTCTTCATCGTCGACCTGTCCGGCCGGCAGCAGCCGGGCGGCTTTGAGATCGAGCAGGGTCGCGGCGATCACCAGGAACGCGGTGGTCTCCTCCAAGCTCAGCTGCGAGCCGATCTCGCGGGCATACGCGATGAAGTCGTCGGTCACCTGGTGCAGCGCCAGCTCGGTGACGTCGAGGCGATGGGCGAAGATCAGCTGCAGCAGCAGATCGAACGGCCCCTCGAAGTTGGTCAGCCGGACCCGAAAACCGTCCGGGTAGCCGTTCTTCGGTGGCGCCTCACCGTTCACGCTGCCCTTCACGCGCCGAATCGGTGGATGAACTCGCGGGCCAGGGCGCGGTAGGCGATGGCGCCGGTCGACTTGGGAGCCCAGGTGGTGATGGGTTCGCCCGCCACGCTGGTCTCCGGGAACCGGACGGTGCGGGTGATCACGGTGTCGAACACCAGGTCACCGAACCGCTCCACGACGCGGGCCATCACCTCGCGCGCGTTCACGGTGCGCGGGTCGTAGCGAGTGAGCAGGATGCCGCTGATTTCCAGCTTCGGGTTGAGCCGGTCGCGCACCTTGTCGACGGTGTCGGTGAGCAGCGCCAGGCCGCGTAGCGAGAAGAACTCGCACTCGGTTGGGATGACCACGCCGTCCGCGCAGGCCAGCCCGTTGACGGTGAGCAGGCCCAGCGACGGCTGGCAGTCGATCAGCACGTAGTCGTAGCGGTCCAGCACCGGGTGCAACGCCCGGCCCAAGGTCTGCTCGCGACCCACCTCGTTGACCAGCTGGATCTCGGCGGCCGACAGATCGATGTTGCTGGGGACCAGATCCATGTGCTTGACCCGGGTGGAGAGCAGCACGTCGTCGATCGACACCCGCGGCTCGACCAGCACGTTGTGGATCGTCTTCTCCAACTCGTAGTGCGGAACGCCGAGACCCGCAGACAGTGCGCCCTGAGGGTCCATGTCCACCAGCAGCACCCGCCTGCCGTACTCGGCGAGCGCCGCGCCTAGGTTGATCGTCGACGTGGTTTTGCCGACGCCGCCCTTCTGGTTGCACATCGCGACGACCTTGGCCGGGCCGTGCGAGGTGCGCGGCGCCGGCTCGGGGATCGCCCGCGGCGGGCGTCCCGTCAGGCCGATCTCGACGCCGTTGTCCGGGTGCTCGGTCATCACGCCCGGCGTGTTCGGGAGGTGAACATCGCTGGAAAGTCTAACGGCTTCGCCCGTTTAAGCCGGGCGACCCGCGGGCGAGTCACCAGCCAATATGGACGGAAATCGGTGGTGGAGCGCTCAACCGTAAGGGGAGTTAACTTCAGTCACACCAGCACCATCCGGGAGGGTCATGAGTGAATCGCAAACGCGCTATCGCATGCGCTATCACTTTTGTAGCCCGCACTATCGTGGGATCTATGGATCTGAAGCGACGCATACCTTTGCTGCGGTGGTCGGTGTTGCGGATGGCCGTCGGGAATCGCAACTTCACCACCACGGGCCAGGTCGGTGACGGACGCGAAGCGGCCGCCGTCGACTACGTCCTGCAGAACGCCCGGGCCGGCGACATCGACGACGTGCTGGCCACCATCGACAAGTTCGCCTACGAAAAATCGATCCTGATCAACGTCGGCGACGAAAAAGGGCTGCTCCTCGACGCCGCGGTGCGGCGTGCCGATCCCAAGCTGGCGCTGGAGTTGGGCACCTACTGCGGTTACGGCTCGCTGCGGATCGCCAGGGCCGCCCCGAACGCGAAGGTCTACTCCGTCGAACTCGCCGAAGCCAACGCCGCCAATGCCCGGCGGATCTGGGCTCACGCGGGGGTCGCCGACCGCGTGACATGCGTCGTCGGCACCATCGGCGACGGCGGGGCCACGTTGGATGCGCTGGCCAGCGAGCACGGATTCGGCGCCGGTGCACTCGATTTCGTGTTCCTGGACCACGACAAGGACGCCTATCTGGACGACCTGAAGAGCATCCTGGGACGGGGCTGGCTGCATCCGGGGTCGATCGTGGTCGCCGACAACGTCAGGGTGCCTGGCTCGCCGAAGTACCGCGCGTACATGCGCCAGCAGCAGGGCAAGCTGTGGAACACCGTCGAGCACAAGGCGCACCTCGAATACCAGTCACTGGTGTCCGACCTGGTGCTTGAGTCCGACTACCTGGGCTAGCGACTCGCCGAACGTCGACTTGTCGTCGAGAATTGCCCCCAAATTCGCCCGACAACTCGACGTTCGGCGCAGGGCTAGGTCGCGCGCGGGTGGGCTCCGGCCCACACTTCGCGCAGCGCGTAGACCGTAACCAGCGTGTAGATCTGGGTCGTCGTCACCGAGGCGTGACCCAGTAGCTCCTGCACGACCCGGACATCAGCGCCGCCTTCCAGCAGGTGCGTGGCAAACGAATGCCGCAACATGTGCGGCGAGACACCCGACGTGATGCCGGCGCGCTCGGCGGCGTCCTGCAGCACTTGCCACGCGCTTTGTCGCGACAACCGCCCGCCGCGCGCATTGAGAAAAATGGCCGGCGTGCCGCGCCCCCGGCGAGCCAGCTCCGGGCGGCCCCGGACCAGATAGGCGTCCAGCGCTTGCACGGCGGGGCGCCCCACCGGCACCAGCCGCTGCTTGCCGCCCTTGCCGCACAGCAGCACGGACCTGGCCTGGGTGTCGATGTCGTCGACGTCGAGGCCGACGGCTTCCGAGATCCGAGATCCGGTGGAGTACAACAGTTCCAGCAGCGCTCGGTTGCGCAGCGTCAGCGGGCCGTCGGACGGGCTGTCGCCCCCCGCGCCTTCCAACAGCGCCAGCACCTCGTCGATCGTCAGGCTTTTGGGGAGCCGGCGGCCAGGCGTCGGCGGCCTGACGGCGCGCGCCACGTCCAACTCGGCCAGCCCTTCGGCGGCCGCGAACCGATGCAAACCGCGCACCGCGATCAGCGCCCGCGCCGCCGACACCGCCGACAGCGCCGCCGTCCCGGCTTCGGGATCGCCGCGCCGCAGGGACACCAAAAACTCGCTGACGTCGTCCTCGCCGACCTTGGCCAAATCGTGAATTCCACGGTCCGACAGGTGCTTGCTATAGCGGCGCAGGTCGCGGCGATAAGAGTTCAGCGTGTTCTGCGCCACGCCGCGCTCGATTGTCAGGTGGTCCAGGTAGCCCTGCAGTTGTGAATCCAGTGCCACCGTCGTCATTGGGCAGCCTTTCGCGCGGCGAATGCCGTCGGCTTGTCGAGCCACGGGCTGTCCCGTGGTCGCGGCTGTGCCACACCGTTGGTCACCGCATGCGCGGCCAAAATCCCGGCAACCGCGATGGCATTGACGATCTCGCCGCTGAGCACCTTGCGGGTGGCTTCCGCCAGCGGATGCCACTCCAACGTCATATCGGCTTCTTCGTCATGCGCCGCGGGCCGGTCTACATGACTGAGTCCGGTGGCCAGGTAGACGCGCACCGATTCGTCGCTGAACCCCGGCGTGGAATCGAGGTCGACGAGCACGCCCCAAGTGCTGGCTTTGAGGCCGGCCTCCTCTTGGAGCTCCCTGGCGGCGGTGATATGCGCCGCCTCGCCGCCGACGTCGAGCAGCCCGGCGGGCAGTTCCCAAAGCCGCCGACCGACCGCGTGGCGGTACTGATAAACCATCGGGACATTGCCGCCGTCGTCTATCGCCAGCACGGCCACCGCGCCGAAGTGCTCGACGACCTCGCGGGTGACGACTTTGCCGCCCGGCATCCGGACGCGATCGCGGCGCAGCGCGAAAATCTTTCCGGTGTGCAGCGTTTCGGATGACGCCGTCTCGAATACGTGCTCAGGCACGGGCCGCGGGCTGGGGTTGCGGCCGCTGAGCGCTGTCTCGATGGTTGCCGTTGGACGAGTGCTGCTCGGTGATTTCGGGCATCTCGACGGGTAGCAGCTCCGCCGCTTTGTAGTCGAGGGCCGCCCCGACGAATGCGACAAACAGTGGGTGCGGCCGGGTCGGCCGGCTCTTCAGTTCGGGGTGGGCCTGGGTGCCGACGATGAATGGGTGCACGTCTGCCGGGTACTCGACGAACTCCACCAGATGGCCGTCGGGCGAGGTCCCGGAAAACTTCAGGCCGCTTTCGGCGATCTTGTCGCGGTAAGCGTTGTTGACCTCGTAGCGGTGCCGGTGCCGCTCGGACACCTCCGTCGCTTGATAGGCCTGCGCCACAATCGAATCCGGCTGCAGCACCGCGGGGTAGGCGCCCAGGCGCATGGTGCCGCCGAGATCGGCTTGGCCGGCGACGATATCTTCTTGGTCGGCCATCGTGGAGATAACGGGATCCGGTGTGTTCGGGTCGAATTCGGCCGAGTCGGCCTGGGTCAGGCCGGCCGCGCGCGCAGCCTCGATCACGATGCACTGCAGACCGAGGCATATCCCCAGTACCGGCAACCCCCTCGCGCGGGCGTACTGGATGGCGGCGATCTTGCCCTCGATTCCGCGGATGCCGAACCCGCCGGGAATCAGCACACCATGCACGTTGTCGAGCACGGCCGCCGTAT
Organism: Mycobacterium sp.; assembly: GCF_052145595.1. Lineage (GTDB taxonomy): Bacteria > Actinomycetota > Actinomycetes > Mycobacteriales > Mycobacteriaceae > Mycobacterium. Next base: position 10,608 of record NZ_JBKQOI010000048.1, read on the forward strand.
CGCTCGCCGTCTCGCAGTCATCGGCAGCCACCCAAACCATCTCGACCTTCGCGTGGTGTTTGAAGCCGCCGGCACGCAGCGCTTCGATCACCGACAGGTAGGCATCGGAAAGTTCCACATACTTTCCTACCAACGCAATTCGTACCGTCTCCTGCGGTTCGTGAACCCTGCGCAGCAGGTCGTCCCACTCGGCCCAGTCCACGTCGCGGAACGGCAGGTTGAGCCGGCGCACGACAAACGCGTCGAGTTCCTCGCGGTGCAAAACCTTCGGGATGTCGTAGATCGACGCCGCGTCCGGAGTCGAGATGACGCCGTCGATATCGACGTCGCAACTCAGCGCGATCTTGTTCTTCAGCGGCTCGGGAACATCGCGGTCGCAGCGCAGGATCAGCGCGTCCGGCGTGATGCCGACGCTGCGCAGCGCGGCCACCGAGTGCTGCGTGGGCTTGGTCTTGAGTTCGCCCGACGGGGCCAGGTAAGGCACCAGCGACACGTGCAGAAAGAACACGTTTTCCCGGCCGAGGTCGTGGCGGACCTGCCGCGCCGCCTCCAGGAAGGGCTGCGACTCGATATCGCCTACGGTGCCCCCGATTTCGGTGATCACAACGTGCGGACGGTTGCCGTCGGCGTCCGGTTGAGCCATCGCCAGGATGCGCCGCTTGATCTCGTCGGTGATGTGCGGAATGACCTGGACGGTGTCGCCGAGATATTCGCCGCGTCGCTCTTTGGCGATGACGGTCGAATAAACCTGTCCGGTAGTAACGTTCGCAGAGCCGGAGAGATCTCGATCCAGGAACCGCTCGTAGTGACCTACGTCGAGGTCGGTCTCGGCACCGTCCTCGGTGACGAAGACCTCGCCGTGCTGGAACGGGTTCATCGTGCCCGGGTCGACGTTGAGGTAGGGGTCGAGCTTCTGCATCGTGACGTACAACCCGCGGGCGGTCAGCAGCTGCCCGAGGCTGCTGGCGGTCAACCCCTTGCCCAGCGAGGAAGCGACACCACCGCTGACGAAGAGGTGCTTGGTGGCGGATTGCGGGTGCTTTCGCACTGGCGACCTCCGTGAAGACGGGCAGGGCTTAAATGTTTCTAGCCTTGACTAGTTGGGCCTGCCGACCCACGGGAATCCACCCTAACATCCGGCACGCGGTGGTGCCGCGAACACGCCCTAGAGGCGCCCCTGAAGCTTTACCGCGCCTACTGAGGCACCGTGATCGACGTGGCCCCGTGTCCGGTGCCGTACTGCCCGATATGGCCGCCGTTGATCAGATCATGCAGGCCCAGGATCGCAGTGATCCGCCCGGGCGCGGTGTCGACGTCGTCGACGGTGCTGATCGTGGAGGACATGCCGGCGTCGGCGCGGGTGACGGCGACCGCGGCGCCTCCCGTCGCCGAACCGTCGCGACCGGCGAGCAGCGTGCCCGTGCCGTGCGGCGCCAGCGCGGCGGAGAACCGGGCCACGCTGACTCCCTGATTGCCGGCGTCTTGGGGTAGCGAGCCGCCGGTAATCACCAGCGCGGCGTTCGCCGCCCCTATGTGATCGCCGGCCTGATACGTGATGAAACCGGTGTCGCGCAGCGCCGCCAGCACGGTATCCCGCTGGGGATCGTCGACGGGCGGCACGGCCGGGTTGGCGTTGATCAGCAAGGCGATGCCCAACAGGTCGCCGGCCTGCGAACCCTGGTCGACGAGCTTGGTGCTCAACTGCTGGCCGGCGGGCAGGATCGCCGAGTTCACCACGGTCCGCAGCTTCTCCGCGGAGTTGGCATCGACAAACTCCTGCGTCAGCGACACCGTTCCGGTGACCGTGCCGCCGGCCTGGCCGATGAATTTCGTGACCGCGGCCACGTCGTCGTCCTTTGCGTCCGGGGTGCGGAACACGACCACCGATTTGCCGCCCAGCGCGTCATGCACTATCCGGCCGACCAGTTGGTTATCGAAATTGTTTGCCGCAGTGAGCTTTTCGTTCAGCACATTCTTCTGATCATTGAGGCCGCTGATCTGTGAGTACAGGTCGCGCTTCTCGTCACGCAGGCTGGACAACAGGGTGTCCGACAAGAAGCCGGAGCCCAGCACGACTCCCACGGCTAACGCCAGGAAGACGGCGGCCAGCGAAAACGCATGTTGGCGTAACGAGATCATTTACCGCACCGTCCTGAAAAACTAGGTGATCAAGTGCTGAACCCAAAGGGAGAAGTGGTTCCAGTAGTCGAGGATCCAGTGCAGCACCACGCCGTCGGTCCGGGACACCCACAGGGCGACGATGACGGCGATCAGCATCGTCAGAGCCAAGAGCGCGATGGCACCCGCCGAGATGTGGTTGCGGTACAAGGTGGCGACAGCCTTGGCGTCCACCACCTTCTCCCCTACCCGGAGCCTGGTCAGAAAGGTGGAGGGATTGCTTTGCGTGCGCGTCCGGTCGAAGAACGTCTCGATGTTGGCGGTATGGCCGGCCGTCACCAGCAACGAGGCGCCGTGGTGATCGGCCAGCAGCAGGGCCAGATCCATCGCCGAACCCGCGGCCGGAAAGGTCATCGCCCCGACCCCGAGGTCCTGAATTCGTTCCAAACCGGGCGCGTGGCCGTCGGCATCGGCGGGCAACACCACGTGCCCACCGCACTTGAGGGCTTCGGTGCTGATCTGGTCGGGGTCGCCGACGATGATCTGGGGCCGATAACCCGCCTTACGCAACACATCCGCGCCGCCGTCGACACCGACGAGCACCGGCTGGTACTCCTTTATGAACGGCTTGAGGGACCTCAGATCATCGGCGGCGCAGGGCTCGTCCGCGACGATCAACACATGGCGGCGACGCAGGTCGATGTCGATGTCGGGAATGCCGATGCCGTCGATCAGCAGCGGGCTTTCACTCTTGATGAACTCAATCGTGTTGCCGGCGAACGCCTCCAGGTGGGCAGCCAGTCCGCTCTTGGCCTCCCGCATCAGGTCGGCGATGTCGTGATCGGTGCGCTCGGTGCCGCGGGCCAGCCGGCGGTCGCCGGCGTACACCCCGCCCTCGTACAGCCGAATCTTGGCGCCGTCCTTGACCTTCTTGAAAACGTCGGGCCCGGTCTCGTCGATCAGGGTGACGCCGTTGTTGACCAGCACCTCCGGACCGAGATTGGGATAGCGGCCGGAGACCGACGGCGAGGCGTTGATGACGGCGGCGATGTCTGCTTCCACTAGCGCGTCCGCGGTGATGCGGTCCAGATCCAGCACATCGAGCACCACAATGTCGCCGGGGCAGACCCTGCGCAGCAAGCGGTCGATGTTCCGGTCCACCCGGGCGGTGCCCGTGAGGCCCGGCCGGGAGGCATGACGCGATAGCAGCCCTGACATCTTCATGGGGGCGATTCTGTCCGTGAAGCACGGGTCAGGCGGGGAGGCGCGCCGTAACATCTGCCTCAGAAGTTATCTATAGTCACATCTGTCACAGGCGGGTGCCGATATGGTCTCGAATGTCGACTTATTGGGCTAAATGAGGCCCGATACCCGCAACAAGTCGACGCTCGGGGTTGGAGAAACCCTAGATCTCATCCTTCTGAGCCGCGTCGAGGAGTTCACGGGCGTGGGCGCGGCCGCTGTCGGATTCACCCAGACCGGCCAGCATCCGCGCCAGCTCGGCCACCCGGTCGTCGCCGGTCACCCGCCGCACTCCGCTGGCACCCTTTTCTCCGGCGGTATGCACCACCAGATGCACGTCGGCATACGCCGCGACCTGCGGCAAGTGCGTGACCACGATGACCTGGTGGGTGCGGGCCAGCCGGGCCAGCCGGCGCCCGATCTGCACCGCGGCCCAGCCGCCGACGCCGGCATCCACCTCATCGAACACCATCGTGGTGCCTACTGAATATTTTCGCGAGGCTGCCAGCACCACTTCCAGGGCCAGCATCACCCGGGATAACTCGCCGCCGGACGCGCTCTTGGCCAGCGGGAGCACCGTCATGCCGCGGTGCGCCGCGAAGCCGAACTCCACCTGGTCGACGCCGTCGCCGCCGGCCCGGGCCCGCTGGCCGGAGGGCAGCCCGAGTGTCGCGGGGTCATCCTGGCTTGTCGCGATTTCAGTGGTCACGCCGATGGTGAATTCGGCATCGGCCATCGCGAGCGCGGACAACTCCGCGGTCACCTCTTTGGCCAGCCGCTTGGCGGCTTTGCGCCGAATGTTGCTGAGATCGACTGCGGCTTCGGATAATTCACGTGCCAGCTCATCGGCCCGGCGTTCCAGCGCCGCCAGGCCGTCCTCGGAGACGTCGAGTTGCGCCAGCCGTTCGCGGGACTCGTGTGCCCACCGCAGCACTCCGTCGATGTCCGCGGCGTACTTGCGGGTCAGGGTGCGCAATTGGGCTTGACGGGCCAGTTTGGATTCGAGCGCGCTGGCATCGACCGGCAGCTCGTCCAGAAAGCCGCCGAGTTCGCCGGCCGCATCGACCACGACCGTCAGGGCCTCGCCGATTTGGCCGGCCAATGCCTGCAGCGTCGCATCATCGGTCGATTCGAGTGTGGCCCTGGCCCTCCCCAGCCTGTCGGCAGCGCTTTCGCCGGAGAAGTCGGCGTCTTCCGCGGACAATGCCGCACGCGCAATGGCCGCGGCCTCGCGCAGCGTGTCCAGTTCGGAGAGCCGCAGGATGTCGGCGACCAGCGCGTCGTCTTCCCCGGGTTGCGGGTCGACGGTGTCGATCTCGTTGAGCGCGAATTTCAATCGATCCGCCTCTTGGGCGAGTTCGCGGGCCCGGTTGCGGCGGTCGACGAGGTCGCGCCGCGCCGACAGCCAGGCGTCACGCAGTTTCCGGTAGCGCTCGCACGCGGGACCGGCGCCCGCGAAGCGGTCCAGCGCGCCACGTTGTTCCTCGGGCCGCATCAACCGCAGCTGGTCGTTCTGCCCGTGCAGGGTGAGCAGCTCGGTGGTGAAGCCGCTCAGCGACTTGGCGGGCACACTGCGGCCGCCCAGATACGCGCGCGACGGCCCGTCGCGGCTGACCGATCGCAGCGCGATCACACTGCCGTCCTCGTCGCGCTCCGCCCCCGACGTGTCCAGCGTCTCATCCAGAGCAGCGACGGCGGTGTCGTCGAGATCGGTTGTCGTGAAACGACCTTCGACGACCGCACGGTCGGCTCCGGACCGGACCCGGGTGGCGTCGGCGCGGGCACCCCCGAGCAGGTGCAGCCCGGTCACCACCATGGTTTTGCCCGTGCCCGTCTCACCGGTCAGCACCGTTAACCCGCGATCGAACTCGGCGGTGGCAACGCTGATGGCGCCCAGCGACTGGATGCGGATTTCGGTCAGCATTCGGTCAGCACCGTGCCAGGGCCGTTACTTCCCGCGCCATCCGGTCACCGGCAACCGGAATTTGCGCACCAGGCGGTCCGTGAAAGGCGCGCTGTCGAGGCGCGCCCACCTCACCGGTGTTCCACAACGGGTGACCTCGATCCGCCCGCCGGCCGGTATCCGCATTTCGCGGCGGCCGTCGCAGAACACCAGGGCGTCGTGACCGTCTCCTTCTATCTCGATCGCGACGGTGGCTTCGGGACTGGTGACCATGGGCCGGCCGAACAGCGCGTGAGCGTTGTTGGGAACCACCAGAATTGCTTCGAGGTCCGGCCACAACACCGGACCGCCGGCCGAGAACGCGTAAGCGGTGGATCCGGTCGGCGTTGACACCAACACCCCGTCGCAGCCGAACGCCGACACCGGCCGGCCATCGATTTCGACGACCACCCCGAGCACACCCAGCCGCGGCCCCTTTTCCAGGCTGACCTCGTTCAGTGCCCATCCCTGCTCGATGACGCGACCCTTTCGGCGCACGCTCACGTCGAGCGTCAGGCGGTTCTCCACCCGGTAGTCCTGTGCGACGACGTGCTCGAGCACGCGATCGATGTGCTCCGCTTCGGCCTCGGCCAAGAAGCCGATCCGGCCCAGGTTCACGCCCAGCACCGGGATTCCGGCGTTTCGGGCCAGTTCGGCCGCCCGCAAGAAGGTGCCATCGCCGCCAAGCACCAGCACCAGTTCGCAGCCCTCGGCGGCGTTCGCGTCAGCGTCGACCACCTCGATCTCGACGCCCATTGCCCGCATGTCGTCGGGAGAAAGGTGCAGCGATCCCCGATCGACCGCCTCGGCGGACAGCACCCGAAGCGCAATCCCATTGTCGCCCAGCACTTTCTGAACGCGCCGCGCGGTATCGGTCGCCTCCTCGCGGCCGGTATGGACCACCAGCAGGACGGTCCGGACAGTACTCATTGCGGGCCCTCCTCAACGGCGTGGCGCACCGCATCTCCCAGCCCGTCATCCGATAGCGGCCGATCGGTCTGGGCGCGCAACCACAGGAAGTATTCGACATTGCCCGACGGGCCCGGTAGCGGGCTGGCGGTGACGTCGACGGTGTGCCAGCCCAGCTGCCCGGCACGGCGCGCGACGGTCAGCACCGCGTCGGCACGCAAGCCGGGGTCGTGGACCACTCCTCCGGCGCCGACCTGGCCCTTCCCCACCTCAAACTGCGGCTTCACCATGGGAACGATATCCGCGCTCGGCCAAGCACATCCAGCCAGCGCGGGCAACACGGTGGTCAGCGAGATGAATGACAGGTCGGCGACGACCAGGTCGACCGGCCCGCCGATCGCCTCGGGCGACAGGTCACGCGCGTTGGTGCGCTCGACGACGATCACCCGCGGATCGCTGCGCAGCGACCAGGCCAGTTGGCCGTACCCCACGTCCGCGGCAACCACCTCGGCGGCCCCGCGATCCAGCAGCACTTCGGTGAACCCACCCGTCGACGCCCCGGCGTCCAGGCAGCGGCGGCCCGCGACTGGGATCCCTAAGGTGTCCAGCGCACCAATGAGCTTGTGCGCCCCGCGCGACACCCAGCCGCGTCCGCCGTCGCCGGCGACGGTCAAAGCCGCGGTGACGGCGACGGCGGTGCCCGGCTTGCGCGCAGGGAGGCCGTCGATCTTCACCTTCCCGGCGTCGATCAGCTCCGCGGCCTGCTGACGAGATCGCGCGAGGCCCCGCCGCACGAGCTCGGCGTCAACGCGGGCGCGTCGAGGCATGTGCGGGCTCAGCCCTTCTCCGCCGACTCCAGCGCCTGCAGGAGCACATCGTGCGCCTCGGAGAGACGGCGTGCTATCTCTTCCAGCTCGGCGAGCGACGGCCCGTGTTCGGGGTTTTCCGGGTCACCGGCATCCGGCAGCTGGGCGAGCAGGGCCTCGATTTCAGCGCGAAGCTGATCAGGATCGATGTTCATTGCGTCCTTACGCTAGTCGCTGTGCACCAAAGACCAGCGCTGCAGCGCGTCGCGGGCGCGGTCGTCGCTGGGCTCGATGGGGAGGGGCCGCCCGTCCAGCCGACCGCCCCATAGCGCGGCGGCAACCGCGCGGACGATTGACAGCCCGTCGCCGTCGTCTGCGCCATTAGCGCCGACCGTCACCGCCGTAGCACCGATGTCGACGTGCCAGCCCGGCTGCGGCCCCACCGCGAGCACCTCGCCGTCCTGGTGCAGCGAGCGCAGGTCGTGGCCGATGTAGGTGGGCCGACGGGCGGGCTCGGCGTAGACCGCGTCCCGGGCGGTGTTGACCCCGGTGAGCACCATCAGGCTGGGCAGCTGGGCGGCGTTGGCGCCTTCGATGTCGGTGTCCAACCTGTCACCGATTACCAAGGGCGCGCGGAAGTTGCCCCTGGCCACCGCGTCTGCCAACAGTCGCGGCCCCGGTTTGCCGGCGACCCGGGGTTCGGCGCCGGTGGCCACCCGCAGCGCGGCCACCAAAGACCCGTTCCCGGGCAGCAGGCCGCGCTCGGTGGGCAGGGTGGGGTCGACGTTGGCCGCCACCCACAGAGCGCCGGCCCGGATGGCCAGCGCGGCCTCGGCAAGATCCGGCCAGCCGATGGTCGTGGAGAGGCCCTGTACGACGGCGACCGGGTTGTCGTCGTAGCGGCGCACCGGACGCAGTCCGACCGCGGCGATCTCGTTGGCCAACGCATCGGTGCCCACAATCAGCACCCGGGACTCCGGCGGTAGCTGATCGGCCAGCAGGTGGGCCGCGCTCTGGGCGCTGGTGACGACGTCGTCACCGGTCGCGGTGAAGCCGAGCTCGCGCAAGTGCGACGCGACCTCGTCGGCGCTACGGGAGGCGTTGTTGGTGACATACAGCTTGCGGCTTTGCACCTCGTCCAGCGACCGCACCGCCCCCGTCGTGGGCGAAGCGCCGCGAAATACCGTCCCGTCCAGGTCTATCAGCAGGCAATCATATTCCTGCGCAATCGTTTTCACGCTGAACCTGTCACTTCACCCGAGTTCGCTGACCCGGTCTTCGGCATCGGTGACGCCTTCAACATCGGCGGCCGCGGAGCGCAAAAACCATTGCAGCGCCTCGTCGTGGCGGCCGAGCGCCAACAGTGTGTCCGCGTAGGCGTAGAACAACCGCGCCGCCGTCGAGCCCTTGCGACTCGGGTCCAGCTGCGGCGTGGACAACAGGGTCAGCGCCTGCTCCAGCTGCCCGAGATCGGAGCGCGCGCCGGCGGCAACGATGCGCAACTCGTCGGCGTCGTCACCGCTGAGCTCGGCCGCCTCGGGTCCGCGCGCCAATTCGATCGCGCGCTCCGGACGGCCAAGTCCGCGTTCGCAATCGGCGATCAGCGCGAGCAACGACGACTTGCTGCCCATCCTGCGCGCGGCACGCAGTTCGGCGAGTGCCTGGGCCCAATCGCCGCACTGGTAGGCGGCGATTCCGACGGCCTCGCGGACCACGGCGATCCGGCTGGATCGGGCGCGCGCCGCACGGGCGTGACGCAGGGCGGCCTCCGGGTCCTCGTCGATCAGCTCACCGGCGGCGACCAGGTGGCGCGCCACCGCGTCGGCAGTGGCGCGGTCCAAGGTGCTCAGTTCGCGCCTGATTTCGGGTGCCAATTGCTTGGCGTCCACCTCGGGCGGGATCGGGGGGCCGTCCTGCGCCGCGCGATGGCCGTCACCGGTTGTGCTCTTTGGCTGGACCGGGCGCGCGCGGCCGGGGCCCGACCAGGGGACCTCGCGTTCGGTGCGCGGCCCGCGCCATGGCGGGCCGCCAGACGCCGAGCGCGGTCGCCGTTCACCCCGGTGCGGTTGCCTGTCGTCGACCACTCTCCAAAGAATACGGGCAGCCTCTGCGACAGCAGCGGCTGCATCACCGCCGGACAGTACCGCTCTAGACGCTTTCTAGACCCTTTCTATCCCGGCGATATTCCGTTTGCCGCGACGCAGCACCAGCCACCGGCCGTGCAGGAAGTCCGAGGGCCGCGGCACCCACTCGTCGCTCTCGATGCGAATGTTGTTGACCGAAACGCCGCCCTCGCTGATCGTGCGTCGCGCGGCTCCCCGGCTGGCCGACAGGCCGCTGGCCACCAAAAGGTCGACGATCCCGTCGGGACCACCGGGTTTGAGCTCGGCGACCGAAGCCTCGCGCAACGCCGCGGCCAGCGTCGCCTCGTCGAGACGGTCCAGTTCGCCCTGCCCGAAGAGTGCCCGGCTGGCGTGCTCGGCCGCCTCGGTGGCCGCCTCGCCGTGCACCAGGACGGTCAGCTCGGTGGCCAGCCGCCGTTGGGCGGCACGCTGCTGCGGGCGCTCGGCCGTCGCCTGTTCGAGCTCGGCGAGCTCCTCGGGCGACAAGAAGGTGAACCACCGCAGGTAGCGGATCACATCGGCGTCGGCGGTGTTGATGAAGTACTGGTACCAGGCATACGGGCTGGTCATCTGCGGGTCCAGCCACAGGCTGCCGCCGCCGGTGGATTTGCCGAACTTGGTGCCGTCGGCGGCGGTCACCAGCGGCACCGTGAGCGCGTGGACCGTCGCACCGAGTTTCTGGCGGACCAGGCGGACCCCGGCGATGATGTTGCCCCACTGATCGGAGCCGCCGATCTGCAGTGTGCAGCCGTGGCGCTGATGCAATTCGACGTAGTCGTTGGCCTGCAGCAGCATGTAGCTGAACTCCGTGTAGGAGATCCCCTCCCCCTCCAGGCGCCGCCGGATGGTGTCGCGATCGAGCATCACGTTGACCGAAAAGTGTTTGCCGACGTCGCGCAGGAACTCGATCGCCGACATGTCGCGTGTCCACTCGAGATTGTTCTCGACGATGGCGCCGCTCGGCGAAGCGTCGAAATCGACGAAGCGTTCCAGCTGCCGGCGGATCCGCTCGGTCCATTCCACGACGGTGTCCGCCTCGTTGAGGCTGCGCTCGCCGGTGTCACGCGGGTCACCGATCATGCCGGTGGCGCCGCCGGCGAGCACGATCGGACGATGCCCGGCGCGCTGAAACCGCCGCAACGCCAGCAGCGGCACCAGGTTGCCGGCATGCAGGCTCGGCGCGGTCGGGTCGAAGCCGGCGTAGACCGTCATCGGCCCGCGCTGCGCTTCGGCGGCGAGCGCATCGAGGTCGGTGGACTGGGCGATCAGCCCCCGCCAGCCCAGCTCGTCGAGGATCATGGTGGAAGAGTCTTCCAGAGCGCCGACGAGCGTCGACTTGTTGTGCGGTTTCGGGCATTCTCGCCCAACAACTCGACGTTCGGCGCAGACCGGGCTAGACGGTATGGGGGGCTGGGGCCTCGCTCACATGTGAACGTGGGTTGCCGACAGGGTGGTCCTGGTCGGTAGAGCCACAGATGTGGGAGGCCCCAGTGGAGATTTATCGTACGAGTGTCGGG
>NZ_JBKQOI010000049.1:0-2630 GCF_052145595.1 Mycobacterium sp.
GAGCGCCAATCGCCGACGGCAGGTGATGGCGCGATCGCCGCTCAGCGGTCGCCGATGGTGATCCACCCATCGCGTAGATGCCGTGCCTCAACGTCGTCGCGTGCGGTGCGCCGCTAGCACATCGGCATTTGCCAGGGTTTGCGCCCGAGCGGCCAGCGTCGATGCCCCGTTGGCATAGGCAATTGCTTCGGAAGCGTTGCTCGCTTCCTTGCCGTGCGCCGCTGCCAACTGCCGTTTGGCCTCTTCGAGTCGGGTCTGGGCCTCGGCGCCGATGCTCTCGCGATGCTTGGTCGCGTAGTCGGAGATTTGGCGCACTCTGGCCTCCGCGATGGACAACGCCTGCCCCAACGAACGAACGGGCCCTTTGATGTTCACCTGTCCATCGCCAGAGTCGACCCGCCGCGCGGCGTGCCTGCGGCGGCGCGCGCGATAGAGCAGGAGAGCCACCACGACGACGACCATGACGACGATGACGCCGATCGCGATCAGCAGCCAGATCCGCGTCGATGAGCTTGCCGATTTGTTCAACTCGTCAGCCGCAGCGACCGCAGCACCGCTCCAGTCTCTGGCGCCCACCGCCGGTTCAATTTGGTTGCTCCGCAGACTGTTTAGCTCGGCTGCGGTGAGGCCCTGCAGCTGTGGCGGCACGGTGAACGCGTACGACTTAGTGTTCGTGGCCACGGCCAGCAGCACGTCGTGGCCGCCCATCCCGCTGGCGCTGCGGGTTTGGTCGGCCCAGTTTTCGGGTTTGAACCTGGAGAAGTTGTCGACGTAGACCACCCACAGTTGAATGTGCCGATCGTGGTAAAGCCGGTCGATTGCCGACTTGACCGTCGCCCGACCGGAATCCGTCAACACCCCGGCACTGTCAGTGATGTGATCTGTGAGCTTGGACGGCGGTTGCGCGCCGGCGGGGGTTGCCAGTAGCAACCCCGCTATGAGGATCGTCAGGACTACACCGAACAGGCGAACAATGCGCATGCGGGTAATCTAGCCAGCCGCCAGTCGCGAGCCGCGGTCATGCACATGTGCCGTGGGGCGGGGTTTTGTGCTTCACCTCTCCATTTTACCGGTTTGACCTGCGGGAATCGGCTACTGGCGGGCCTTCGGCTCGGGTTTGTCGTACATATCTGCCTGTTACGGTTCGAACACCAGCAGCGGTTTGCCACCGTGTGCGGGAGCTTCGGCCAAATAGACGGCTTCGCCGAACTTCTCGACGGGGATCGGCTGGCCCTCCGGCACGCGCAGCGCGCCGCTCTCGGCGAGCTGAAGTGTCCGGTCGATCGCTGCGGCCATCCGATCCTCCGGGGTCTCGGTGAACCAGCGGAACAGCCAGAACCCCCGAACGGTCTTGGTTTCGTAAATCAGTGAGCGCGCGAAGATGGGGATGGTGAGTTTGTCTGGATCGGTTTGGCGGTGCGTGGACAGCGCACCGTATACGACCAGCTCACCGTGCGGTGCCAGCGCACGCGACACGTCGGCACCGACCTGACCGCTGACACAGTCGATCGCCTTGGACACGCCGTCGTGGCCGACTATGTCGGCCACCCGTTCGCGCAGGTCCTCATCCTCCGTGCAGATCACCGCGGTGCCCCCCAGCGCGAGGATGTCCTCGACAGCGGATCGACGGCGGACCACGTTGAGGGTCTTGAAGCCGACGTGCGCTCCGAGTTGGATGACCGACTGGCCCACGATTGAACCGGCCGCCGTCTGCAGGAGCCATTCACCCGGTCGGACATCGAGTTCATCACCGGTCAAGATCACGGCGGTGAGCGGATTGCTGAGAATCTGGGCCGCCGTGGAATTGCTCATGCCGGCGGGAACAGGCAAGACCCGCTCGGCATCGGCAACGACATACTCCTGCCAGGTGCCTGTGACCCCGATCGTGATGACGCGCTGCCCGACGGTCAGACCGTCTGCACCGCTACCGAGTTCGTCAATCACACCGACGGATTCGATTCCGGGCACGGTGGGGAACTCCGGGATGAATCCGTACCTGCCGCGGACGGTGTGAAGATCGCTGGCCTCGACTGGTGCAGCTGCCACCCGGATCCGGACCTGACCGGGACCGGGCTTCGGAATCGGGCGGGCCTGCAGGTGCAGGACCTCGGACGGTTCGCCGACCGTGTCGGCGACGACAGACCGCATGGTTGTCATCTTCCTGACGCTCCTTCGGATCCTGATCTCACAGCCTATTCGGTGTGGATAACGCCGGCCCGCGCCCTTTGAGGGCGAAGATTCGGATCAGCGCGGCCCTATTCCAGCCGTACTAGCTCTGATGCTGCCACCACGGCCGGGTTGTTGGGGTCTAGACCCTCGGCGCGGATCGCCTCACGCTCCGTGTCATCCGTGACGGGTAAGACGCGGCGGTCGGCGCTGCGGTTCGAGTTTGCTGGCGCGGCGGCGCGCCGGCACTCGCGCTCAGCAATGCTGCTAAAGTGCTGCCAAAACTGCTGCCCTGCACCGCCGTCGACGCCTACACAGTCGACCGCAACCGTGGAGAGTACTTCTTCGATCGCCTTGATCAGGACGGCCAGAACCTTCGAGTACCAACGTGCGATGCCTACGAAGCCGGTCGCAAAGTACAGCCCGGTCTGGCGGGAGCAACGCCAGGTCTCGCTATCGCCGAG
>NZ_JBKQOI010000050.1:0-24728 GCF_052145595.1 Mycobacterium sp.
TCTTCGTGCTGGTTGGGGTGCCAAGCCCGAAAACCAGTCAGGTCTATGACATGACCTGCGTGCTCGACCGCAAGCTGGTCACGTGCACAGGCGGAAACGAGGCCAAAGTCTACGTTTTCTGATCAGCCTGGGGCCCAGCACGGGCGCCATAGCTGCGGATGCCCGTCGGACGACTGCATCTTTATGAACGACCACTGCTCCGATGCGAGACCCTGCGCGTTCCAGCCGCCGATCAACCGCGCGCCGATCAGAAGCGGCCTGCGCAGTCCGGTTAAGAACTCGAAGTTCAGGGGATCAATGCCATCGGCGTACCCTCTCGGTACGTTCCGTCAACCGAGATGCCAACCGGCGGTCGATCATCCCGGCGGCAGCGGCGGCGGGTTCTCTTGGTCGGTATAGCCCTTGGTGATCTGGATGATGTTGCCGGTCGGATCGCGCAGCCATGCCGAGCGCCACCCGGGAATGAACTCATCGAAGCCCAGCGGCCCGAAGGTGACGACCGCATCCGATCCCATCTCCGCGATCTTGCGGTCCACGTCGTCTACCTCGAATGAGATATTGCGCACGCCCGACCAGTGATAGCCGTCTCCTGTGGCCTGCGCAACCGGTTTCGGCTCATCGGCGCGGAACAGCTCGAGCACTGTTCCGGCGCCGCGCAAAAAGACGATCTGCGCGCCTTGGCCCATGTCCACCACGCGCGCACGGCGGAATCCGAAGTGCTTGGTGTAGAACCGTTCTACGGCGATCGGATCGTCGCAGGTCAGGGAGATGTGGTTGAGGCTGGGATCCGGCATGTGGTGTTCTCCTCTGCCATCTTCGGCTTGCAACGTCAGGCCCGCGCGCGAGCGGCCTTGACCAGATCGGCGCACTTCTCGGCGATCATGACGACGCCGGCGTGACAATTGCCCGAAGGCACGGCCGGCATCACGCTGGCATCAGCTACACGTAGTCCCTCGATGCCGTGCACCCGCAGCTCGGGATCGACGACGGCGAGCGCATCCAAACCCATGCGGCAGGATCCCGCCTGGTGATGGTACGACTCGGCGCGGTTGCGGACGTCGTCGCCCAGCTGGGCATCGGATACGTTTGGCCCGGGTAGCACCTCCGCCTGCACCCAGTCCGCGAAGGCGCGGGTGGCGTAGATCCGCCGTGCCAGGCGCACGCCCTCGGTCAGGCGGCGGTGATCCGCTTCGACCGCCAAATAGTTGGGATCGATCAGCGGCTTCGCCAGCGGGTCGGCGCTCGCGAGCCGCACCCGGCCGCGCGAGAGCGGCCGAACCACGCCCGGCAGCATCACCATAACGTCCGGCGGCGGTTCGTCTCTGACCTGCAGCGGGTCGCCGTGCACGAATGCCATCTGCATGTCCGGCCCGGGCCAGCCGGGTGTCGAGCGGTAGAACAGCGCCGCTTCCGACATATTGTTGTGCGGGCGCGGGATCGGCTGCTTGGCGACGCAGATCACGGGGATCAGCACATGATTGTGAAAGTTCTCGCCCACGCCCGGCAGGTCCACCAGCGCCGGAATGCCGAGCGCTTCCAGCGAGTCGCTCGCTCCGATGCCAGACAGCAGCAGCAACTTCGGCGAGTCGATCGCCCCGGCACAGACGATCACCTCACGGGTGGCGGTGGCGGTCTCGGTGCTGCCATTGCGGACGTACTCGACGCCGGTGCAGCGGCGGCCGTTGAACAGCAGCCGGGTCACCTGCGCGCCGTCGATCAGCTCCAAGGTCCGTTCGTGCTGCGGCTTGGGCTGCTCCCTGTCCAGCGCCGGATAGAGGTAGGCGACCTCGTCGCTGTGCCGCTTGCCGTCCTTGATGTTGACGTGGTGCCATCCAGCACCCTCCATCCGCGGACCGTTGAAGTCCTCGGTGCTCTGAAACCCCAGTTCCACGCAGGCATCGATAAAGGCTTGCGAGACCGGGCTCGGATCGTGTCGTTCGACGCTCGCGACCCGCAGCGGACCGCCCTTGCCCGCCAGCGGATTGGTGTCGTCCTCCTGATCCTCGAGCTTCTGAAAATAGCGCAGCACGTCGTCGAAAGACCAACCCGGGCAGCCGTTGTAGGCCCAGTTGTCGTAGTCGCTGCGGTGCCCGCGGATGTGCATGAGGATGTACAAGTTACTGCTCCCGCCGGGCATCCGGCCGCGCGGCTCGGGAAATCGCCGGCCGCAGCAATGAGGCTGCGGCACACTGCGGTAGCCCCAATCGACCGGCGTGTTCTGAACGAGGCCCCAATGCCACGGGATGGCGATGTCTTCCGCGACCCTCGGCGGCACCTGGCGACTACCTGCTTCCAGCACGGCCACGTGGATGCCGGCATCTTCGCTGAGCCGCGCGGCGACGGCGGAGCCGGCCGAACCAGCGCCGACGACGATGTAATCGTAATTGGCCATGTTCTCCTCGTTGCCGATTACGGCTGCCTCTGATCGAGGAACGGCTGGAACGGCAGGCTGTCGTGAATCGTTCGCATGTAGACAATCCGACCGTTCTGTATCTGAAAATAGTTGGCGCCGATGACCTCCCGGTTCGCGTCGCCCGGATAGGCGATTGGCACGCCATGCGAGTTCTGCCCCTCGAAACGCCAGACGACGACGGCAGCGTCGCCGTCAACGACGATGTGCTGCGGGTGCATCTGAAACACGCGGTAGCCGCTACGGATCCCGTCGATCGCGCCGCGTAGCACGCCAATGCCGTCGAAATGGCCGGCGAGTTGCTCGTCGCCCACCACATCGTCGCTGAACAGCGTGAGCCACTGCTCCCAATCGCCACGATTGCCGCAGTCGTAATAGCGGTCGATGACGTCCCGAACGGTCATGCGTCTTTACTCCTTTGGCGATCAGGATTGCGTCTCAGGCCGGGTCTAGGTGTGCGCGCCGCGCCTGAACTCGGTGACGTGCCCGGTCCCCTCGGCCCTCGCAGCGGCACGCCGTAGACCTGTGAAAACACGTCGGCGGGATCCTCGAAGATCGGCACGCGATCGTTGATGTTGATTACTCGCCTTCAGAACGCATCGGCCGCAGATGCATTGCACCAGAGCCAGATTCGTTTGGCCAGCATCTCCGTTCGACATTGCCGATTCTCCCGACGTATACGTGGACCCGGATGCGGTTGCCTTACCGTCGTTACGTTAGCAGTCAAAGCGGCGGCGAGCCCGGCATCGGCCGTAACTCGTCCACCACATATCGCGCGATCACCGGCCTCCCGGTTTCCGGCGACCGAATCATTCTCCATGTCTGGTAGGCGTCGAACCCGAACCACTCGCTGCGGGGGGCGGGCGCTGTCCAGCGCCGGCCCTGCCAGTTCACGACCACCTTGACCTCCGCATCCGGTCCCTCCAACTTCGGTTCCACCAGGCTGAGCGTGTGCACCTCGTCGAAAAACAGATTGATCACGCCCGGGTGATCGTCCCCGCCGGCGTACCAGTCGCCGAACTCCCGGCGGCTGCGCAGGGTGGCCTCCGGGACGACGAACTCCAGTCCCTGATCGAGGACCAGCGGCATGATGTCGGCAGCCGGAACGTGCTCATCGAGTTTGCGGTACCAATCCGCCGCAAACGCCTCGATCTCGTCGCGCCTTAGCGGCCCCTCGCCGGCTCGTTCGCTTGCCATAGCGATTTCCTAATCTTTCGTGGAATGGCCGGCTACGACCCGCGGATATGCCGGCGTCCGCGATACATCTCTCGCCAGCACGAGCTCGATCAGGTACGGCCCTTCGTGTTCGAGCATCGTGGTGATCGCCCCGGCAATCTGCGCCGGCTGGCTTACCCGACAACCCGGCACGCCCAGCCCCCGCGCCAACGATACGAAATCCAGATCAGGTTCACGAACATCGAACGACGGCGGAAAACTGGCTTCGTCCGGTTGCAGTCCGCGATCACTCCAATAGGTGACGATGTTCTCCTTCAGAATGCGGTAGCTCGCGTTGTGACACACGACGAACTTGGCTCCGATCCGATAGTGCGCCGCCGTCCACAGCGCTTGATAGGTGAACATCGCTCCACCGTCGCCGGTGAAGCCGACAACCGTGCGATCGGGATCCGCCAACTTGACGCCCACGGCTCCCGGAATGCCCACTCCGAGCGTCCCGCCCGGCGTCTCGAAAAACCCTCCCGAGGTCGTCGGGGGCACCCACCGCATCAACTCCGTCGAATACGTGATGGACTCGTCATAGACGATGGCGCCCTGCGGCAGTTGCTTGGCCAGCTCTTCGGCGAACGCCGACATGTGCAAAGGAACCGCCATACGATTGGCGCGGTCTCGTTCCAGATCGCCGGCACGCTGCTGTTGCTTTTCCCGTGCCGAACGCTCGGCGCGATCGCGCGCCGCCTGCTGTTGCGCCTGCGACAGCCGGTCTGTGACCGCGTCGGCCAAGAGGCGCAGGGTCAGCTTCGGGTCGCTGACGAGCCCGAGCGTGACCGGATGGTTCTTGGCGATTGCGTAGGCGTCAAGATCGATGTGAATAACCTTGGCATCCGGATGGAACGGGTTTTCAAGCACCGGGAAAACGTCGGGAAACACATACGTGCCGCAGATCACCACCGCGTCGGCTTGTGCGACTGTCTGGCGGCTCACCTGCCCGAACATATGCCCGGTCGAGCCACGGTAGAGCGGATGCGTCCAGGGGATATTGAGCTCCGACGCCATCGCGCCCCACACATCGGCGCCGAGCACTTCGGCCAATCGCGCGAGCTCGCCCTGCGCCTGCGAGTGCGCTATACCATCCCCCATGATGATCACGGGATTCTGGGCATCCGCCAGCAATTCCGCAGCGCGCGCGATCAGCGCCGGCTCCGGTGTCACACGAGTCTCAGGAACGACCGTCGGCAGCACCGGCTCCTCGTTGGGCTGATCGAGAATGTCCTGCGGGACGGAGAGAAAAACCGGGCCGAAGGGCGGTGTCGCCGCCATCTTGACGCATCGGCGCAACAGGCGCAGCAGGCTGCCGGGGTGAGTCACCCGCGCGGCGTACTTGGTCACCGGCCGCGCGAGGGCGACCAGGTCCAGCGCCATATGGGCATCGAGCGCGTCGGCGGCCATGCCCGCCTCGCCGGCGATGACCACCAGCGGCGCGCGCTGCATACGGAAGGCTTGATAGAGACTGCCGATGGCATTGCCGAGGCCGACGCTGCAATGCAGCTGCACCGCGGTCGGTTTCTGCGTCGCCTGGGCATAGCCGCTGGCCATCAACACCAGCGCCGCTTCCTGCAGACCCACAATGTATCGGATCGCGGGAAAGCGAGAGATCTCGTCGAGCAATCCCTCTTCGCTGCTGCCGGGGTTGCCGAACATGGTGGTCATACCGTCGGCCCGCAGCTGTTCGAGCAGCTTACGGTGCCCCGTCGTCGTCGCCATCGCGTTTGCCCCTCATCGGGTGTCTCGTTGAGCCAGAGCTGGGTTAGGCGTGTAAGCCCGGCTACCACCCCCACATCTTTTGGCCGGTCAGGACGCTGTCCGGCGTCGAGCTGCTGGTGATGAATGGATAATCGATGATGACGCTTGTGGGATGGCTGAAGTTGCCGTGATATCCGCCGTCGGGGCCCGGTCGCGTCGCCCAAGATGATGCTCCGGCGCAGGTCTTCTTGCCAGCAAGTGATCTGTCGGCCATATCAGGCTCTCGTTTGAATAGGTTTCGTCTATGCCTGCGCTTGCACTGGATTTGTTTGAAATTCGACTACAAGTTCGATGGTCGCGTCCACGGGGTTGGGTGGCATCCCGTCCGTCGGAATCTGGTACTCGGCCAGGTTGGCCGGATCCAGCTCCTCGGTCATGTCCACCCCATTTGCACGGACGCGCGTAATCTTCACGCGGCCCGGTGGCATGAAATCGGGCAGCACGTTGATCGACTTCTGCTGCTTGATGGTGTTGATCTTGAAAAAGAGGCTGAAGGTGTTATCGGAGCCACCGCCTGCCGCGACGTAGCTGCGCGTGTAGATGTGCGAGAGGTAGGCCAGTTCGAAGACGTGATACCCGATCGAGTGGCTGCTCTTCATCTCGTACTGTCCTTCGAGGATCGGCAGGCCATTCTCAGTCGTCCGGAAAAAGTAGCCCTGGCGTTCCCGATCGAGGAAAAACAGATTCCAGAAGGCCGAGGATTCCCGCGCCAGACGCAGATAGTGCGGATTCTCGGTCACCCCGTAGAGGATCAGATACGCGAGGATGCCCTGCTCCTGCTGCCAGAAATCCTTGGTGGCGCCCCAGGCGAATTGCGTCGGCATGCCGCCGTTCGGATGCCGCTCGACGCAGTCGAAGATGCCGCCGCGGATTTTGTCGAGGCCGACCTCGCCCATGCGATCGGCGAGTCGCTTCGCAACCTCGAGGCAACGGTCGGAGCGCTTGACGTACCCCTCCGCTTGCTGGGTCTTGCCTTCGTCTTGCAGTCGTTTGGCGCGAGTCTGGAAGTAGTGGGCGCAACGGGTGAGGTTCCAGGCGATTTTCAGATTGTGACCCACTACCGCCCGGTTCTGCTGCCAGCGGTACGTCAGGTCGGGTGTCCAGTCCGCGTGAAAGCGCTCGAACACGAAATCCGAATCGGGGTCGGGGAACTTTTCGCAGATCAGCGAGGAGGTCTCCTCGAGGATGCTATGGCAGACCTCGAGCAGCGGCGCGAGGATCCGCCGGACCTCCCCTTGTGGCAGGGGGTCGAGCGTAAGAATGAGGTTGACCAGATAGGCCGGGATGTGATCACCCACCGAATTCCAGTTCTTTTTCGAGCGGTTCTCCTCCGCCAAGACCTTGTCGGGCCTCATTGTCGCCGGATCCAGGTGTGAGTAATAACCGCCTTTTCCAGCAAAACCCTTTTCCGTCGCCGACGGCGAATCCCAGAAAAAACTTTGGAAGGTGTTGATGGTGCGCTGGATGTCCTCCAGCAACTCCCAGTCCAGGGTGACGCGGTATAACTGGGTAAGACCGGCAAGTGCGTAGATTTGCTCGTAAAGCGGGATGGTTCCGACATCGTCCGGGCCCTGCGAGGCGAATAGCAGGAACTCGCCCCGCTCGCCCTGCACGTTGCGCCGGCGACCGTAAGACCAGAAGCAGTAGTGGCCGTCGTGGCTGAGGCTGCGAAACGCCTCACGCAGGTAATTCCCGGCGGCGCGGGCCGCCATCAGGTAGCGCTCGGCGCCGGTCAGCAGATACGCGGACGACAAGTCGTAGAGCAGTCGCGAAAGGACGGCGCATTCCTGAATCGTGTCGTCCGTCGCCTGACCGAGAATGTTAAGGGTCGTCCGATAGAATTTGGCGAAATCATCGATGCTGTAGCTGCGCTTGGCGTCGAATAGGTGGTCCAGGATACGGTCGGCCATCTGCGTCACCTGCGAAGGCCACCAATGCGTTTCCTCGAACAGGTACCGCTCTGAATCCGAATGAAGCAGGTGCACGTCCCGGGCCTCGTAGCGCTGGCCGCCGCCATTCTCCTGATAGACGCCGCTCACGAACACCGGCCGACCAGAAACGGCATACTTACGCAGTTTGTAAACAATGTCATCGTCGCCGGGGGCGCGCTCCTGGTCGGGCACCGTGTCGCGGTCCACGCCGTCGAGATTCGACAGCACCTGGTAATTAGTCTCGGGCCCGACAATCGCCTCGAAGGTGTCCCCGCTTCGCGCCTTAAACGAAAACGACGGCCCGCCGGGGTCGACGGAGACGATGCTACCAGCGACAGTCAACGTCTGATTGTAACTATTCAGGGGCACGAATATTCCCTCTCATGACAAAACCTGATCACGGATCGGGTGCAGACGAAAAGCTATAATCAAGCGCCCTTACCCATTCGACAATGCGTCTTTACAGGCTGGCGTTGTTTTACATCTAGCAATCACGCGGTGAGACCGAATTCTGCGAAAACCTCTTCCCGTCGAGAGGGAGTATATGTACAGGTCTCACATGGTGCAAGCGTCTCGCACCTACCTGGTCTCGAATAAAATAGGCTACCTATCAGAGCTGAAGGTCGACAACCTGAAGGCAGGGCACGCAGTTCATCAGCCCGGAGCGGGCTTACTTGCCGCCTTTGGTAAGTGGGGTCCGAAGCTGGTAGGCGCCTGTGTCGGCAGCGACGATCCCGACCGCCCTTGCAGGGTGCTGTCCTCGGCCGCATGCCCGCAGACCCGTTCGCCCAAGCGTAAGCCTCTTCGCAGGCCGTCCCGCCTATTTGCCCTCCAGGACCGGCGGCTCGGTGAAAGGATCTGCATTGCACACCTCCGGCGCCGAAGGGGCTTCTATGCGAGGCACGCCAATGCGTATCGTCCTGTACACGCTGCTGGCCCTGGCGGTTGTGCTGGTCGGCTATCTTGTCTTGCTTGCGCTTCATCCGAGTGCGGCATTGGCGGGGTTCGGGCGGCAGGCCTCGTGGCAAACCATCGCGATCGTGACCGCGATATTGGCAGTTGTTTGCATCCTCAGTTATATCTCGCGACGCGACCGCACATCACCGACCGTTCCCGTGGTCATCGTCGTGGGGCTTACTGCCACAAGCTTTGTTCTCGGCTTCAGTTCGTACTGGAGCTGCAACGACAAAGAGCATCCGACCTTCTTCACCCCACTTATGTGGACCGTATCCCTGATCAAGGGTGACGACCGTTCGCTGGAGGGAGGGCTGGAGGGAAGAGTGTGTCCGACGCCACCGCCGGTCGCGGTAGAGGTCGCCCGCCTCACGATCCTGGCCGCGATCTTCGTCAGCTTGCTCGGAGTTGCCGCTGCGATATTCCGCGCACAGTCTGACCGGCTACGAGCCTGGCTTGCGAAATCAGTGACTGTTGTTGTGGACATCGACGACGACGCTGTGTCGATGGTTCGCGCTCTCGCGCGGGAACACGAGCCGGATCGCACCGTGGTGCTGATAACCGACAGTACAGACCGCCCGTGCGTTCACGAGGCTCGCAACTACGGATTGCGGGTGCTTCGCGCCGATTTCGATCGCTCGGAAGACGTAGGGACACACCGGCTCTGGCGGCATGTTGAGCGCGTCTACTTGTTATCTCCTGATCCGTCGGCGAATCTATCGAGGCTACAAATGATCAGTGAGCGACTAGCCACGGTAGACGCGAAGCAACGCATCCCGCTGATCGTCCGTATCGACGACCCGTGGCTGGCTGACGCGTGGCTGGCCGAGCAGTTCGGCGGTTGCACCGGCACGCGATGGGCAGCGGACGCTGTCGGAATGTATGAAGTAACTGCCCGGCGGCTCCTCGAGCAGATCGTCGAGACAAAGACGGTTAGGAGACTTATCGTCGGCGGGTGCTCTCCGCTGACGCTGGCACTGTGCGATTACCTCGCCCGGCGACAGATCGAGCGCGACTTCCAACCGGTGGAGGGCGAATCCCGACTGCCTTCCCTGACACTAGTCGGACCGGACGCTGAGCAATACAAGCGAGATCACGACTTTCGCCAAGAGCGCCGATTCGGCATCAGCCCGGTACCGATCGACGTGGTCGGAGAAGTTGTCTCGGAGCCGGCGCTTTGTAGCTTGATCGAACCCAGTGTTGATAAGCGCAGTACTGCAGTGATCCTTGTTGATCCGGCACCGGGCACTCGCATCGATCCGATGACCGCGACACGCGTCGCCGCGCGCTTCCCCACCATGCCGATCTATGGCTGGGACCCGAAGGCCCGCGCCGGCGCAGACATCGTACCGATCGTCGGTCACCTCTATAACTACCGCGTCGGAATGGAGCTACCCGACGGCCAGGGCCACACCAATTGGGAACGTGCGGCGATGCGGATCCACGAGCGATACTGCGCCGGATCCGATCGTGAGCAGCCGCCGCGGAAGCCGTGGGCAGAGCTCGAGGACTTTTACAAGCAGTCCAATCTTCGTCAGGTGCAAAACGCTCTTCGGATCGTCGAACAGAATGCAGGCCACACCTGGAACACCTTGGGCGCCCCGCGGGATCCCGTGCCGGTGCCGGAGGTGCCGGAGAGCGCGAGCCTCGAGCAGCTCTTAGAGCTGTTCGACACGTTGGGCTTCACCGAGGAGGCCGTCTGGGAAATGGCCCGGGCTGAATTTGAAGATTGGAGCGATTTCCACCAGCGGCACGGATGGACACGAGGGCCCAAGCGCGATTATGCGAACAAGAAACACGAAAAACTCGTTAGTTGGGAACAAACCATCGACGATGAGACTCTGTGGCAACCGGCGCTGAGAAGCCTTGCAAAAACTTTGATCGAGCTGCGGGAGCTTGGTTACCGATCTATGCCGTTGTGGCAGCCGTATCACCGGATCGAACAGGTCACCGCCAAACGGCAGTGGATGCCGTGGAAGTGGACGTCGCCCCGCGGCAGCACCATCCGGGCCGGTAAGGGCAGTTGGGAAGTGCGCACCGCCGACAATGAGAGCTGGCCGCTGGCCAACGACTTGTTCCGATCGTGCTATTCGCGTGTCGACGGGAAGTACTGGATACGCACAACAACCGTGTGGGCGAGGCAAGCGCGTCCGGGCGAAGTTATTGAAACCCCTGACGCAGGGGCGTACGCCGCCAAGGAGGGGGACTGGGTGGTGCAGGGCGAGAGCGGGCAACAATGGTTGATTCCGAATGACAAATTTCAACGTCGCTACAAGAGTGGTCGCGCCAAGGGGCGCGAAGGCCGAGTTTCGGTATCGGGCTCCAACGCGATGAGGAGGTTGTAGGGCGTTTCTATCCGATGTCGGGTGGGACGGGCAGCCCCAGGGCACACGGTTTGATAACCGATGTCTCGGGTGACCCAGTCGCGCCACTGTTTGTGGCTCGTGTTGGTGCTCAGCTTGTTACACAGGTCCGGGCGGGGCGGGGCTTGCGCCGACCATCGTGGCACCGTGTAGTCGTCGCTGGCGCCCGCGAGGCGGCGCCCGCCGCGGCTGAACGCCATACTCTTCACCCGATCGGTGTGTCCGTTCAGCGGGGCCCAAAGGTTGGCCGGCTTGGTGACACACCCATGGTGGCCAGCGAACCTTGCTCTGCACCGCTGCGAGAAGTAACATCCGTTCACCGTTTATCGATGGGCGGTTAGCTCGACGTGCGGGGCCTCGAAGCCCTCGAACGCAAAGCGGAGACCGCGCGCTTCCTGCCCCCATGGATCGAACAAGCTGGCCTCGATGCAGAGCGGCACTCGGCAAGAACCTGTGACCACCGCCAGTTAGGCGGGGCTGTTGAGCATTCGGGGGTTCACGGCGCGCGCGGCGACATAATCGAGGCTGATTTAAAGGCAGGTAGTGCGTTACTCATGTTTGGTGCCGCGCTAACTGGCAGCATTGACGCCGTCGACCAATTGGCGATCGAACACAGCAGAGGCCACCCATGGAAACCAGCCTTCCGCCTCGTAAGGCTAGTCAGGCTGTTAAGACCGGAGCGCGGGATCTGGGTGCGCGATTGGTCGAAGGCGCGAGACTGCACCGAGGAACGAGCATCGGCGTCGTCGACGGGGTGGCAATCAAGGCGGTGCGGGTCAACGGCATCGACCGCACCGAACAGCTCAAACCCAATAGCGTCGACGATTTCCAGGTCCGGCTCGAGGACCTCGAACCTAACACCGACGACGAATCCGTGGACCTGGTCGTCGAATTCGCCGTCCACTAACCCCAGGAGTAGCCGTGATGAACCAGAACCAGCCCGCCCCACAGCAACCACTGGCCGGCAAACGGGTCGCCGTCATCGTGGAAAGCCAGTTCATCCCCCAAGAGCTCGAAATCTACCGGCAGCGCTTCCAAAGTTACGGCGCCACGGTGGATTTCGTGTCACACCTGTGGGGGCAGCCTAGACAGCGGTTCTATTCCACCGTGGAACCTGGGGTGGTTGATGAACTCCAGTGGCTGGAGGTCGGCATCGAGGTCGATGACGTCAAGCCCAGCGACTATGCGGCCATTATCGCCGTGGCGAACTACGCCACGGTCCGGCTGCGCTCCGTCTCAGACCCGCCGCCGGGGGTCGATCCGCACGAACTGGCGCGCAACGCCCCAGCGGTACGCTTCTTCTGCGAGGCGATGCTCGACCGCCGCATCGTCAAAGGGGCGCCGTGCCACGCACTGTGGCTGCTCACCCCCACACCGGAAGTGCTGCGCGGGCGTCGAGTGGTCTGCAACACCGTGGTGCTGGCCGATGTCCTCAACGCCGGAGCCGAATACGTTCCGTTCGAGCCCGGCACCCCGCAACCCGAGCAAGTTTTGGTGGACGACGATCTCGTCACCAACACCGGCTGGCACGCCACCGAACGCCTCGTCGAGAAAATCAGGAACATCATCGTCCAAAAGCAGCAGGCCGCCGTGTCCACACCAGCAGGAGTAACGCAATGACGCTTTCCGCCGCACCGACCGTTCCGGACATCGAGGTCCAACGCAGGCACGCCGCCGCGTCGCCGAACACCGTTGCCGTCCAGTTCATTTACCACACCGGCATCGCGCAAGACCTGTTCAGCAATGTGCGGCTGTGCGGAAGCTGGGACGACAGCGGACTACCCAGCACGGCGTGGACGACCACACCGATGCAGCAATACACGAGTATTGAGGGCTGCCCCACGTACACGGCCACCATCGAATTCCCCGACACCCAGGTCGGCGCCGAGTATTCCTGGGGCGTCATCGCAGACAGCGGCTCCGGTCGCGACCTGTGGGCCATCCCCACCGAAGTCCCCGACCCAGACTCCGCCGCCCGGCAGCGCACCCTCACACTGGCCCCCGACCCGATCGAACAGCACTATTGGCTTTCCACCAGCCGACAGCTAGGCGCCAACCCGCGCTGGACCCCCGACGGCGCCCAACGAATCCAATTCGCGGTGTGGGCGCCCAACGCACAACAGGTTTCGGTCATCTTCGGCGACCCCGCGGTCGGCTACATCACCGACGACGGCACTGGGGTTATCGGGCAGCCCATCGCTATGCGGCCCGCCGGCGACGGGGTGTGGGAAACCGACCTGACCGATCCGCAGCTGAATAGCTTCCTCGGCTTCGACCACCGCCCCTACATGTTCCGCGTCGTCAAGGATGACGGCCGCGTCGCCTACCGCACGGACCTGTACTCCCGCTGCCAAATCGGGCGCGGCACCGTTAATCCGGCCAACCTGGCCCAAGGTCAATCCTTCTCGGGGCGGCGTGAGGACCTCGACGGCAGTGTCAGCTGCTCGGTGGTGGTCGACCCGCAATGGGTGACCGCTCACTTCCGCAACACCGACTGGCCCGAGACCGAATGGGCCGCCGAGCAAGACTTTTGGAACCACGAGTTCGACCCGCAACGACCTGTTCCCACCCGCCTCGAGGACCTCGTCATCTACGAGATGCACATCGGCGGCCTCGGCGCGGGCAAGACCGAACCCGACGGCACACCCGTGCCCGGCGACCTCGCCGACGCCATCGGGATGCTGGACTATCTGGTTGACCTCGGTGTCAACGCCGTGGAGCTGATGCCGATGTCGCAGTTCGAGGGCTGGGCGACGTGGGGGTACGGCACCTCGCACTACTTCGCCATCGAATTCAGCGGCGGCGGCCGCGACGAATTCAAACACTTTGTCCGCGAATGCCACCGACGCGGCATCGCGGTCATCCTCGACGTCGTTTACAACCACTACAACCCTGACGGGGAGCGCGCCGAGTGGGCCTACGACTCCGACGATCCCGAGCGCAACATCTACTACTGGTATCAGGGTTCGCCCGCGGACTACCCCGAACCCACCGGCGGGTACCTCGACAACGATTCCAGCGGCTGGGCGCCCCGTTTCAGCGAACAACGCGTCCGGCAGATGTTCATCTCCGCCGCGGTGGCTCAGGCGCTGGAGTTCCACGTGGACGGCTTCCGCGTGGACCAGACCACCTCGATCCACTCCTACAACGCACTGCATGCCGACGGCCGCCAGGTCGACGCCGCCAACGCGTGCGGCGCGAAATTCCTTCGCGAACTGACCCGCACACTTCGCCTGGTCAAGCCGCACGTGTTTTTCATCGCCGAGGACTACTCCAGCTGGGAGGGCGTCACGGCGCCCACCGATCTGGGTGGCCTGGGTTTCGACGCCATTTGGTACGCCGACTTCTACCACAACCTTTCCGGCGACACCGGCCACGGACTCGACTGCGCCAACCTGCTGTCCACCGCCGCGATCGGCGATGACCGCGCGCTGGCGATGGGTGTTTTCGCCGGCAAGCTGGCGCAGACAAACTATTCGACCGTGGTGTACCCGGAGTCCCATGACGAGGCCGGCAACTCCGCCTGGAACGGCCACCATTCCGGGCGCACCCCTTCGGTCGCCGTCGGCTATGCACCCCTGGTGGGCGACACCCGCCGCTACGGCGAAGCCCGCACCCGGTTCTCGGCGGGAATGGCGCTGCTGTCGGCCGGCACCCCGATGTTCTTCATGGGGGAGGAGTGCGGCGACACCGAGCTCTACCGCTACAACGACTTCCTCTGGCACCGCATGGATTTCCAGGGCGCGGCCGCCGGCGACGGGCACCACCTGTTCACCTTCTTCCGTGGGCTCATCACGCTACGGCGCACCGTGCCCGCGCTGCGCTCAGGAACCATCGACATTCTGCACACCCACGACGGCAACCGGGTACTGGCGTTCACCCGAAACTACGGCCCAGATCACGTGCTGGTGATGGCCAGCCTGAACAACCAGCCGTTTTTGTCCGGCTACGCCATCGACGGAGTCGCCGACGGCGTGTGGCGTGAAATGTTCAACAGCGACGCCACAGCCTACGGAGGCTGGAACGACGGCAACGGCGGGGCCGACCTGCCATCCAGCTCCGGACGGTTGACCGCGGTGCTGCCCCGCGCGGGATTCGTCGTGTTCCGGCGCCTCTGACAAGCCAGGTACCCACCGCCGGTGCCAACACGCCACCCGGTGTCGCAGCGCAGCGCCGCGCACCACCGGTCCAACGGTAAGAGATAAAGCAAAAGGAGAACCGGCAATGACCAAGACAATTCTGTGCTGTGCATCCGAATGGGGTTACTGGGGCGAGGAGCTCGTCGGCCCCCACGACGTGCTCACCGACCACGGCTACCAGATTGACTTCATGACCCCGACCGGCCAGAAACCACTCGCGCTGTCGGCCAGCATGCAGGCCGGCTTCCTGGATCCGCCGCTGGACAAGGTGGTCACCAGCGAACACTTCGCGCAACGCACCCGCGAGATCCAGGAATCCAACCTGCTCGACAAGCCGATCAACCTGTCCACCTGGTTCCCACAGATGCCGTATTTCAACAGCGCGGGGTTCGGCCACGGCTTGGAGGACTACCACACCAAACGCAACGCCTGCTGGGAGGAGCTCGACAAATACGACGCACTGCTGCTGGTCGGCGGCAGCGGCCCAATGGTCGACATGGTCAACAACGAGCGCCTCCATGATGTCATCCTTGGTTTTCTGGCCAAAGGCAAACTTATTGCAGCCGAATGCTATTGCGTGACCTGCCTGGCCTTCGCCCGCGACTGGACCGATCGCAAGAGCATCATCGCCGGAAAACACGTGACCGGCCACGCCCGCGAATACGACTACAAAGACGGCACCGGGTTCGGCTACCCTGCGGTGGCCGCGGTCAACTTCGGTCCGCCGTTCTACCCCCTGGAATACATCCTGCGCGACGCGGTGGGCCCGGACGGCCAATACCACGGCGGGGTAGGGCACACCCTTTCGACCATCCTCGACTACCCGTTCCTCACCGGCCGGTCCACCCAAGACTCCCAACTCGTCGGGGAGCTGATCATTCAAGTGCTGGAGAAGGGATTGCGGCGTTATGGATGGTGAATCCAGCCGCGGCGCCCCCGAAGTCGCGGCCCGGCAGCACAAGCGGGCACCACATCACCGGTGTAATCCACGGAAATAGCGGGGCCACTGTCACCAGAAAGGTTGCGCCATGGCCACCGCAAATTACGTGAACAGCTGAACGCTGACGGCATTACCCGCATCTTCGAAACCCTGGCAGCCCTGAGGAGGGGCCTGCTCAACGAGATCAACAAGTTTGGCGAGATCGAATATGCGATGGTGTGCAGGAAGCTGCTCCTGCTCGCCAACACAGGAGGCCGTGGTTTGTATCGCGCGCGAGGTATTCCCGATTGCAGATGCCGCGAATGACGAGCCGGCAGCCGATCTGCGCAGCCGGAGAATGGAGGTTGACGAGAAGGCGGTGTGGATGCTGCGCAGCGTGCTGGCCGGAGCGGAGCGGTCGGTAACGCGTTTGGGCATGACGGGACGACGCTGAGTGCGCGGAGGCAATGGAGCAGCGCGGCGCTTGGCTGACAATCCGGATGGGGAAGGTGTAATTCGTCGAACCGTCCGGTGCAATAGTCGCGATCTGAACGAGGGGCAAAAGGGGGAGCGGCGATGGATATATCCTTTGTGACGGTCGATGCGTTCGCGCCCGATGCGGATCCGTGGGTTCCCGTTGGTCCGATTTCGTCGGTGAGCGAGGAGAGCAGTGATTTTCTCCTGAGACTGCGGGACGAGGCCCTCGCCATCCGGCTCTCCGTCCTCTCGGCGACCTGCCTTCGCGTGCGATTCAGCCCGCGGGCGGACGCGGATTACGCGAATGAGACATCGCCAGCGGTAATCGACCGCGACCTCGGCCCGGTCGATGTACGTGTCGCCGAAAGTACATCGCAGCGGCTCGCCGTCGATACCGGCG
This sequence comes from Mycobacterium sp., assembly GCF_052145595.1. Classification (GTDB taxonomy): domain Bacteria; phylum Actinomycetota; class Actinomycetes; order Mycobacteriales; family Mycobacteriaceae; genus Mycobacterium. The sequence continues at coordinate 16,573 of NZ_JBKQOI010000050.1, forward strand.
CGATGCGGATCGAGGTCGATCTGCAACCCTACGGGATGAGGGTCTACCGGGACGCGCAGCTCGTCTGTGCCGACCAGCCGGGCCGCAATCTCGTGTATCGTCCCGGCGAGCACGGCGTCGCCAACATCAAGATCCTTCCTGAGAACGCGATCTACTGCGGGTTCGGCGAGAAGGCTGGGGCGCGACTGCTGAAGAACGGCAGCAGCATGACCAACTTCAATTTCGACAACTTCGTTTACGCCCGTGCGCCGATGCCGTCCGGCAGCGAGGGCGGCGCGCTCAATCCGGCGGAGCCGCTCTACGCGTCGATCCCGCTGCTGATCGAGATCAATCGCTCGCCGGTCGGCGACTACGCCGGCAAGCCGTACTGCTACGGGCTGTTCTTCGACAATCTTTCGCAATCGTTCTTCAACATCGGCAACGACAGCTATACCGACATGCGCGGCAGGTACGCCTTTGGCGCCTTGTTCGGTGAGCTGGACTACTACCTGTTCCTGGGCGACGGCGTCCCGGACATCCTGTATCAGTTCACGAGCTTGACTGGGCGGAGCCCGATGCCGCCCAAGTACGCCTTCGGCTTCCATCAGGGCTGTTACGGTTACTACGATCGTGGCCGCGTCGAGAGCGTTGCCCGCGCCTATCGTGAAGCGCGCATTCCGATCGACGGCCTGCACATCGACATCGACCTGCAGAACAACTATCGCGTTTTCACGCATAGCGAGATGAAGTTCCCGCGCGCGGCGGAGATGATCGCAGACCTGCACGCCAACGGCTTCAAGTGCTCGACCATCGTCACCCCGCTGCTGACCCACAACCCGCTCGACGAGCGGGGCGAGATGACGCCTTTTCCGCATCGCCAGGAACTCCTGGAGTTGGGGGGCCTGCTGTACGACGTCCGGGCCGGGCGGGAGCCGGGCGTGGGGTTGTTCGCAACCAACGTTTCCTATGGCGCCAATCGTGGCGTCAATCCCTACCTTTACCCGCCGCTGGCGCCCAATCGCGACGGTGTGACGCCGCTCGGCGCCGGAATCAACTACCCCGATCTCGGCCGCCCCGAGGTGCAGGCAGTCTGGGGCCGGCAATACGCCCATCTGATCCAGGACCTTGGCATCGACATGATCTGGCAGGACATGATGTGTCCCGCCGCGGCCGTGTCGGGGGACACGCCGGAGGGCACTCTGCCGCTCAACCTGATGATTCATGACGGCCGCGACTACGTGCCGCACGCCGTGTGCCACAACGCCTACCCGATGTTCCTGCTGAAGGCGACCCACGCGGGCATCACCACCCTCAGGCCGGAGACGCGCCCATTCATCCTCGCCCGCGGCGGGTACGCCGGCCTCCAGCGCTACGCCGCGCTATGGACGGGAGACAACGCATCCAGCTGGGACTTCCTCAGGATCAGCCTCACGCAGGCACTCAACCTCGGCCTCTCAGGCGTGCCGATCTCCGGATCGGACATCGGCGGGTTCGCGACAGGCCCGATACCCGACGGTACGACGGCGCCTGCGGTCGTGCGCGACGGCAGGATGATCGGCGGCGTCACCGATCCAGAGCTGTTCGTCCGCTGGATGCAACTCGGCTCGTTCCTGCCCTGGTTCCGCAACCACTATCTCGGCTATGACAAGGAATACCAGGAGGTGTACGCCTACGGCGAACCGGTGGCGGGCATCTGCCGCAGGTTCATCGAGCTGCGCTACCGCATGCTCCAGCTTTACTACGACGCAATGTACGAATGGGTGAGGACGGGCTTGCCGATCGCGCGCGCGTTGTTCCTCGATGATCCAGAGGACCCGGAGATCTACCAGCACCTCGACGACCAGTTCTTCGCCGGCAAGGACATCCTGGTGGCGCCGATCCTCTTCCCGGCGGGTCCGGACGGCGCGCCCGCTGTGCGAGATGTTTACCTCCCGGCCGGCAACGGCTGGTTCGTCTTCCGGGACGGACAAGCAAAGCTCGATCCGCCGATTCCGGGCGGGCAGCTCCTCCGTGGCGTCGAATCCGCCCTCGACGAGGTCCCCATTTACGTGCGCGAAGGCGCGATCGTGCCCATGCGATCGCGTCTCGAACAATACGTGGGAGAGCTCCCGCACAACCCGCTCGACATCCACTTCTACCCCGGCCCGGATGGCGATCATCTTCTCTATCAGGACGACGGAATCAGCACTCGCGCCGCGACAGAGGACGCCTTTCGTACGACCCGGATCAGCAGGCGCGCCGTGGCAGGCGGCACGAGCATTCGCGTGCAGCGCCTTCACGATGGCTACACGCCACCCGAACCGTTCTATTGCCTTCGACTGCTCGGGTCGGCGGCGCCGAAGTCGGTGACCGTCGGCGGCGGCACGGGGCTGATCGCCGTCACGTCCGTCAAAGCGCTCGATGACGCACCGGAAGACGCCTACCTGTGGGATGAAAGGCTGGCATCGATCGTGGTGAAGGTGTTCGACCGCACCTCGGATGCGAACGTCACTGTGTTGTCCGGGGCGTAATCTTGGTGTCGCCGATGGCCATTAGCCTGGGCAAGCAGTCGGGCGGGTGTTCATCGCCATGAGGACAACGTCGGAAAACCCGTCAGGGCGAGCGTAGCGAAGCGGTCTTTCTCGATTGGACGCCCGCTTCGCGGGTTCGCAATGACAACTCGCCTTCTATAGAGGGAGCCATGAGACGGAGACTGCATGCGGGCAAGCCGGCGGAAATCACCTTTACTTGCGACTTCCACGAGCTCGTTGGCGGCGACCTGCGCCCGGGTGGCCCGCTTCTGCTGCGCTATGATCCGATCCGCATTGTGCCGGCGGCGGAGCCTTACCGCTTCGGCGATCCCGAGCGGCCGGTGATGGCCCACATCCGATTCCGCGAAGGTGAGGCACCGATCGACGTGCCGCTTCGCTCGCCAGGCGGAATCGTTTCGTGTCCCGCCGTAAAGTTGACTGGGCAAGGTTCGATGCTCTCGGCGCAGGTTACGTTGCCCGAGGACGCCGGGTGCCTCACGGTCTGGTTCTCTTACACGACCGCATCGGGCATGATCCGCTACGACAGCGACTACGGCGCCAACTACGGGTTCGGCTTCCCCTGCCGGGAGGTTGCCGTGGTACGAGCGACGGTGACACGGCAGCCGGACGAGCCTGGCGATCGCTTCGATCTGACCGTCAGCACGACACAAGCGGTCGAAGAGGCAACAGTTCAGTTCTCTCTGATCGGGGATGCTGCATGCATCAAGCACGAGGCACGATTACAGCGAGTGGGCGAGGTTGCCGCGCAAGAGCGAGGGATCCTTTGTGCTGCCGCTATCGACGTCCCGCACGGCGCTATTACACGTTTCAAGGTGTGCTACTGGATCGGCGGGCGGCGCTTGGTGGACGACAACACGGGCGCCTTTTACCTTGCCCCGGAGCCCGAACCCCACAGCATCCCCCCGCCGCCTCCGGCCCTGCTCGAGGCGGCAGCAGCATGGAGCTGAGCATCGGGCGGTGCCTGTAAGCAATACAAATTGCCATATCTAACCCGGGGCGGTCGCCGTGTTGAGGCCGGGTCGCCTGCAGCCTCTGAGTGCCTCTTTATTCATGGTCGCGCAGAAGCATTCGACGCCGGCGGCAAGACGAATCCGCAGTGTTCAGCTTCGGAGAGTGTCGCCACCCACGACGCCGACGGTCAGGTGGCTCTGTGCCACTCGTCTTAGCTTAGAAGGATCGTTTAGTTTCAAGCATCGGCCGGGATTGGCAGTCCCGGGCAGAGCGTGATGTAGTCGATGTGGGGCGACACCCAGTCGCGCCACTGCTGATGGCTCATGTTCGCGGTCAGTTTGGCGCACAGCATCTCCGGCGACGCGTCCGCCGGCCACAGCCGCACCGTCTGGTCGTTGTTGGCGGAGGCGAGGCGGTGCCCGTCGGGGCTGAACGCCACACCCGTCACCGCGCCGGTGTGGCCGGTGATGGGGGCGCCAATCGGCTGGCCGGTGCCGAGGACGGCGTAGGTGACATTATTGGCGCTCAGCCCAACCCGGTCCACCTGTAGCCGCACCTCGCCGTCGCTGAGGTCAGGCATCGGCGCATAAACAAGTGCGGTTCGGGCGAAATCGTCTCGACCCATTGCCAGCGTCCACGACGTGGTCATTACGGACCTGGCGCACACACCCACCTAACCCCGCAGCGGGATAACGTTGCCCGCCTTAGCTGTTTGGTGTCGAGCAGGTGCGAAGACATCACTCAGTATATCCCGTCGTGACTGGTCGACAGGCCGTTGTCGCACGTCACGGTGTCGTGGAAGGTCGAGCCTGTCGCGGGTCCTTGGGGGGGGATCCTCGTCTCCTCTGAGCCGGTTACGGTGAAATTGTTGACCTGCGAAAACCCAATTGCGGTGGCGGGACCCGCCACCGCATTGGTCCTAAACACGCAATTCACCGCAGGCTTGTTTGCGTTATTGGTAATCGACACAATGGTTGTCCCCGCGCCGTCGTCCCTTACCACCAGCTCCGATGGCGGAGGAGGCGGCGGTTCCGCCACTGGGGGTGGCGCCGTGTGGGGTGCCGCCGCTGGGGGTGCCGCCGCTGGGGGTTCCGCCGCTGGTGGTGCCGCCGCTGGGGGTGCCGTCGGTTCCGGTGTCGGCCACCAGGTCGCAATGAGCGAGAAGCTCGCCGACCACGGGGTGCTCGTCCCGGTTGTGCCGCCAGGCGCGGTGCCCGTCTCGCCCGGCCCCGACACGATAATTCCGACCTCAGCGATTAACGCAGCAAACGCAGCCGCAATGAGAATGCCGGGGCGGCGCCGGTACCACGGCGGGGACGGCAGTGCCTGACCCGGACCGAGCTCGTGGTCGGCGGGGGGCGGCTCGGGCGCGGCCGCCGCCGGCGGTGGAACGCCAATGCGCCTGGGGCCCGCCCCAAAGCGCGGCGTCGGGTCGGCCAGTGGCCGGTTGGTGCCGGGGATTCCTCCGGCGGCGAAGATCCGGTTGGCCTCATCCGGGGGAGCGCTCGCTACCAGGGGCGTGGAATCTTGTGGTGTGCTCGTGTGTGGGTCTCGGCCCGGCTTGCGGTGGTGTGGGCTGCTCATAATGTTTCCCTATTCTGTGCGGTCGCGCCCGACAGGCGGGCGGGGACATTCTTCCGAGTATCAAGGCGTGATCGTGGTCTTCTGGTCGATCACGTCGGTCACACGCATCAACGCGTCGGCGTCGGCCTGCGGGCCCTCGGCATTGAGCCGCAGTACGTAGATGCCATCCTTGTTTTGGATGACCACTGTCTTCTGGGCAACCATTCGCGTCACGCCGTTCTTGGTGTACGAGCCGGCGATCAGGTATCCGGGATAGCCACTCAGTGTGCTCTTTTGACCGTCGCCGCCGTTATAGCCTGGCAAGTTCTTGACCTCACCGGGTGCGACGGCCAGCAGCTTGTCCGTATCGACATTGCCCGTCAACTTCTCGACGATCGTGATGATCTTGGGCGGGTCTTTGGGATTGGTCGGCGTGTTAAAGACGATCCCGCCATACGGGGCGTCGGCGCCTTCGGGAATCCGTATCCAGCCCTCGGGAACTGGGAGGTCGATCGTCGGCGCGCCCGGTGTGCCGTGGGTGATCGTCGTCTCCTGGATGTTGTTTTTCTTGATGTAGTCGGCGATCGTCTCGTTGGGACCCGACGTCTGAGCGAACATCGAGGGAGCCGAAGTGGTTGCCGTGGACGTTGATGTCGAGGTCGATGTCGACGTGTTCGACGACTTCGAGCTTTGAACTACGGCCAAGATGGTCAGGCCGCCAACGAGGACCACGCCGACCACAATGGCGGCGACAATCCAGCGGCTGGTTTGCCAGCGTCTTTGGACGGCCACTGGAACCGGCTGTGTAGTGGTTCTCGGGGCGGCTGGGGTCGTCGTCTGGGGTAGTGGCCGTGGTGGTGGGGTAGCTCGTTGCGTAACTTCTGCTGTCTCGCGTAGTTTCTGTTGGGCTGTCTTGAGCAGCGCGTCGGCGTCGCGGTAGCCCGGCTGCTCTTGCTCGATCGCAGCTAGCAGGTCGGCGGCTTGCTGCCACTGTTCTTGGTCTAGGTAGTTGAGTGCCTGCGCATACCGGTCGGCGGGTTCGGCTTCGCGAATCTTGGCCTGCGCGTCGGAGACGATCCCACCCGGGTCGGAGTTGTCCGGGTCGATTCGAGCCAGCTCCCGCGCGGCGGCCACGACGGCATTCCATCGCCCGGCCTGATGCAGGGCCGTCATTTCGTCCACCAGTGCTTTCCGTCGCTGGGCCATGCGTGCCTGTTCAAGCCGAGCACCGACGTCGGGGTAGGCCGGGTCGAGCGCGGTCAGATTTTCCAACGCGGTCACCACGATGTCCCAGTCACGCTCAGCGGCGGAAGCCTCGGCCTTGCTCGACCAGACGTCGATGTCTCGTTGTCGGCGTGCCTCTTTCAGCCTTGTCTCGACCCGCCCCTCACCCGGATAGGAGGCCTGCAGCGTCTCGAACCGTTCTACGGCTTCGGTCCAGCGTTCGGCGAAAAAGGCGCTCAGTGCATCAGCCCACTGGGGATCGGCCAGCAGGTTCCCGCGCCCCTCGGCAGGTGCCTCCGGTGGAGTCGAGGACTGCTCCTCATGAACGTCGGCGGCCACCCCCTGTGCACTGCGCGGTTCTGTGTCGTGGTCGGCCAGGTCCTTCTGGGCCAGGGTGCGGTCTACGTCGGCGTACAGGTCGCCGCGTCTGCTGAATATCGCCAGCACGTAGCGCCCGCCGCGACGCTCCTCGGCGTCCGCCGAGTGCAGCGCGGGCTCCAACTGGATCAGGATCTGATGTTGCTGCTGGTGTGTCAGCGGCTCAGGCTGACCCACCTGCTCCACCAGATCGGAAAGGTACGACAGCGGGGCGGCTGGGGGTTCGGGTAACTGCTCAGGTGCAGGTGGTGCCGGTGGGAGGGTTCCCAGTGCACCGGCCAGGGCGAACGCCGCCTCTCTCCCTGACCGCGAATAATCGATGATCTGGCGCATCGAGAGGGTGCGGGGAAGAGCGTCAGGAAGCCGCTCCACCGCAAGCGGTAGCACCGGCTTGTTCAGCGCCAACGCCCATTCCAGCTCCCGCTTGCACGCCACCGAGCTCAATGTGTGGCTGGAGACAATCGCCACGAACACATCGGAGTCGGCGATGCGCCGCAGAATCTCGTGCCACCACGTTTGGCCGCCCCGAAGCGACGAATCCACCCAGGTCTGGTAGCCCAGCGCATCCAGGTCGCGGACCAGCGCCTCGACGTCAGGCTTGTTCTCGCGGGCATAGGAAATGAACAGTTGCCGCATGCCACCTCCCGAGAACTCTGGTACCTACTGACAAAGGATGTATCCGCGTCGAATGCGATGTCACCCCGCCCGAGGCGATCCGTCGCGGCTGGAATGGCTGGACACAGATAAATCGTGCACGCTGAACTGGCCGCGTGGATGAGTAATCGACTACTTGATTTTGGTCGACGGGTCTTTTGGCATTTAGAAGTGCCTACCTCTGTCACCGCGAGCGGGAGGTATGCAGGCTATTTAAGGGCGGCGCTGCCGATGGCATGCCGCGACACCATGGTGGCACTGAACAAGTCGCGCCAAAGAGTAATCGACTCTCGATTCTTGTCAGGGCGTTTACGGCCGCCCGGGCAAACCGGAGGCGTGAATGTGGCGTTGACACCACCGGAATTTCATCCCGGGGCCCGGCGCAGCCGAGTCATCCGCTTCATGGGGTGGGATAACTCCGATTCGCTCAGATGGGCCTGGGACCAGCAGAGTCTCTGGTTGCAGGCCGCCGACCGGCTCAAGCGGAACCTGTTTCGGGCCAGAACGCCGGGTTATTGACTGGCAAAGAGCAGTTATTTGAAATGTGCGGTATTCGCGCTGCGTTGCCTCTGCCGTGTGGCCGTCCAGCTGCGCGGATTGTCCTCTGACGCGCCCTCTCAGCGGAGAACGTCGCGCTAGTGGTCACGGTCGTTAGTTCGTCGGGGGTCATGCGGCGTGAGGGTGGGTGTCGTTTAGGTCGAGGCGGTTCAGGAAGGCGTTGAGGTCGTCTCGGGTGTAGGTCCAGTCGAATGGTGTCGCGGTGGTGTTGTAGCGGTCCTGAAAGCCGATGATGCGTTCGGAGAGTTGGTCGAGGTCGGCGAAGTCGTTGGGGTTGATGGCTTTTCGTTGCAGTATCGAGAAGTAGATCTCCACCTG
>NZ_JBKQOI010000051.1:0-13401 GCF_052145595.1 Mycobacterium sp.
GGAAACCGGGGGCGACGCTTCATTAGGCGGCATCGCCGGCACCGCCATTCTGGGAGGTGGCTTCACGGGTGGCTTTCTTGGCCGCGCGGGTTTTCAGCGACTTGAGCACCATGCGCTTGTAATGCGCTTTACGCAGCGACTCCGCACGTTTCGGGTCACCGCCGGCCATCTCGAGGAAGCGGGCCTCGGCGGCGCGGCGGGCGTTGGCGGTGCGCGCCGCACGGTCGGGTGTGTTGGCCCAGGACACGTCGGCGGCCATCGAATGAGCGAGGGAATTGCCGGAAAATGGCATTAGGGAAACTCCACAGGATCGAATCTCTGTGGAGGTTGCCCGGTGATTCATCGCCTCAGGCGTTCCGCGGTTATCCTGCGCCGGGATGGGCCGTCTATAGGTCCTGTCCGGATGGCGCTCTTTAGCGGAGCCTCCCGCTGCTTTTCTTCAGCGGGCTAATTGCACAGGGTAGCAGGCGGTTCGGTTATCGCGTGGGCGGCGCGGCGATATTTTTACAGCTCGTGCACGCCGAGGCCGAGCCGGTCGAATTCTTCGGCGGCCAACTGCTCACTGGCTGTCTTGGTGTAGCGGTAAATCATCGAGTTGTCCGACCAGCCGCCGTGCGCCCGCAACCCGGTCTCGCTGCCACCTGAGCGCATCCAGCGCACCGCGGCCGTGTGCCGCAGCCGGTGCACGTGAAAGCCGACGACACCGGCGTCGGCCGCGCGGGCCTTCAGCGTGCTCACCAGCCCGGTGTAGGACAGTCGCCGCGCCTGGCTCGAAATCCACAACGGCCCCTCAGACGGGCGGCGCAACGCGTTGCGCCGGGCTCTCAGGTAGCGGTCGACCAGGGCGGCCGTCGTCGCCGAGAACCGCACCCGGCGCGCTTTGCCGCCTTTACCGTGCCGTACCTGCAGCAGGCAGCCGTCCAGGTCGATGTCGCTCATATCGAGGGCCAGCAGTTCGGAGGCCCGCAGCCCGGTCTCGCACAGCAGCGCGAGCATGGCCTTATCGCGCTTGTCCCGCAGCGCGGTGCCCTCGCAGACCTTCAACAGCCGCGCAACTTCGTTATCGGACAGGTCGGCCACCGCCGCCTGAGCCAGCTTCGGCGGCCGGATGATCAGAATCGGGTCGGCGTCGAACCCCTCCTCGGCGGCCAGCCAGGCGGCGAACCGCTTGACCGCGGCCAGCCGCAGCCGAACCGTCGCGGTCTGGCAGTCCTGCTGGGTGGCCAGCCAATCGGTCACCCTGGCCTTGGTCAGCTCGGCCGGCACCCCGATGCCGGCGCAGTAGGCCAGGTATGCCTCGACGGCGCGCCGGTAGGCCCGCTGGGTCTGCTCGCTGCGGCGCTGGCCGCGCAGGTAACGCAGCCATGAATCGAGTAGGTCGGCCAGGTCTAGCAAACGCTTCGGCATACCGTTACCCTACACTTGCAATGCTATGCAGGTCGGCTATCCGACGTTTCCGCAGGTAGATGGCGATTCAGACCCCGGTGATTGGTGTCGTTAAATCGATGTTACCGATGCCCGCTCAGAACGGTTGCGAACTTCCCAAACGGGGCCGCTCGGGGCGGCCCCTCGCTGGTCAGGACCGGCACTGCAACGACGCCGGTGGCAACGTCCCCGCGACGAAGTAGCGCACCACAGCGGTATCCACACACTGGTCGCCGTTGAACACCGCGGTGTGCTGGGTTCCGTCGTATGTGATCAGCGGACCGCCCAGCTGGCCGGCGAGGTTCACGCCGGCCTGGTACGGGGTGGCCGGGTCGTGAGTTGTGGACACGACGATGACCTTGCCCGGCGCGACGGGCGGCGCGGCGTGCGGCGTCGACGTCGCGGGCACCGGCCACAGCGCGCACAGATCGCGCGGGGCATTTCCGGTGAACTGCCCGTAGCTCAGGAACGGAGCGGCCTGGCGGATCTGCTGATCGGCGGAGATCCAGGTCGCTGAATCCTTTGGCGTCGGCGCGTCGACACAGCGGACCGCGTTGAACGTGTCTTGGTCGTTGCCGTAGTGGCCGTTTTTATCGCGGCCTTCGTAATCGTCGGCGAGCATCAGCAAGTCGCCGGCGTCGGTGCCGCGCTGCAGCCCAAGCAGACCGCTGGTCAAGTATTTCCAGTGCTGCGGTGTGTAGAGGGCGTTGATGGTGCCGGTGGTCGCGTCGGCATAGCTCAGGCCGCGCGGATCCGACGTCCGGCCCGGCTTGGCGACCAGCGGGTTGATCAGGGCGTGATACCGGTTGACGAACTGAGCGGGGTCGGTACCCAGCGGGCAGGCGGGCGAGCGGGCACAGTCCGCGGCGTAGTCGTTGAAGGCCGTTTGAAATCCCGCCATTTGGTTGATGTTTTCCTCGACCGGGCCCACGGCCGGGTCGATGGCCCCGTCGAGCACCATCGTGCGCACGTGGTCACCGAACCCTTCAAGGTAGGCGGTGCCCAACTCGGTGCCGTAGCTGTAGCCGAGGTAGTTGATCTGGTTCTCCCCCAGAGCCTGGCGCACCATGTCCATGTCGCGCGCGACGGACGCCGTGCCGACGTTGGCCAGGAATCCGGTTCCCATCCGGTCGACGCATTGCTGGGCCAACTGCCGGTAGAGCTGCTCGATGTGCGCTACCCCGGCCGGGCTGTAGTCGACCATCGGCTCCTTGCGGTAGGCATCGAACTCGGCGTCGGTGCGACACCGCAGGGCCGGAGTCGAATGGCCCACCCCTCGCGGGTCGAAGCCCACCAGGTCGAAGTTGCGCCTGATCTCGCTGTCCTCGAGGTCTGACGCCATCCCGGCCACCATGTCGACCGCAGACGCACCGGGGCCGCCCGGATTGACCACCAACGACCCGACCCGCTGGCCGGTCGCAGGCACGCGGATCACCGCCAGCTTGGCTTGCGCCCCGCCGGGACTGCTGTTGTCCACGGGGACCGACACGGTGGTGCACTGCGCTGTGGGGACGTCGCTGGTGTCGGTCAGGAATTGGCTACAGCTGCCCCAGTTCTGCGGCCGCACCGCGGCCGACGGCGGAGCCGGGGTCGGGGTCTGGCCGGGACCGGGTTCCGGGATTGCGCCGGCAATCGGTGGTGGCAGCGCTGATGGCCCCGTTAGCAATAGCCCGAACGACAGCAGCGCCGAGCTCAACGGTCTCAGGCGCGACATGGCTGTCAATGTTTGCACCTTCGAATACCCGTGGAAGCGCGAAATGGTTACGCCTTGATCTCGGGCCAGCGCCCGTCGAGCGTCTAATCGGCGCGAAAAATCAGCCGCAATCTCGCAAGGAGTGCACGCTCGACGGAGGCGGGCTCAGCACTTTGCGCCGCTCGGTGGCGTGGTGCCGCCGATCAGATATTCCGTCGCGTAATCGTCAATGCAGCTGTCGCCCTGGAAGACCACCGTGTGCTGGGTTCCGTCGTAGGTCAGCAGCGAGCCGCGAAGCTGATCCGCGAGATCCACCCCCGCCTTGTAAGGGGTCGCCGGATCGTGGGTGGTCGACACCACCACGGTCGGCGCCAGGCCGGGCGCCGAGATGGTGTGCGGCTTACTGGTGGGCGGAACCGGCCAGAACGCGCAGGTGCCCAGCGGTGCGTCACCGGTGAACTGCCCGTAGCTCATGAAGGGGGCGATTTCGCGGGAGCGGCGGTCCTCGTCAATCACCTTGGCCCGGTCGGTAATCGGTGGCTGGTCAACGCAATTGATCGCCACCCGCGCGTCGGTGGCATTGGTGTAATGGCCTTGCGAGTCGCGCCGCATGTACATGTCGGCCAGGGCGAGCAGGGTGTCTCCGCGATGGTCGACCAGTTCGGTCAGGCCGTCGGTCAGGTGGTGCCACAAGGTTGGTGAGTACAGCGCCATGATGGTGCCCACAATGGCGTCGCTGTAGCTCAACCCGCGCGGGTCCTTGGTGGGCGCTGGCCTGCCGAGCATCGTGTTGTTCGGGTCGACCAGCGGGTTGACCAGGCCTTGGTAGACGTCGACGGCTTTGGCCGGGTCGGTGCCCAGCGGGCAGGTCGGTTGCTTCGCGCAGTCGGTGGCGTAGTCGTTGAACGCGTCCTGAAATCCCTTGGCCTGACGCAGATCTGCCTCGATGGGATCGGCATTGGGGTCGACGGCGCCGTCGAGGATCATCGCCCGGACTTTTTTGGGGTAGGCCTCCGCGTAGGCGGAGCCGATCCGGGTGCCATACGAGTAGCCGAGGTAGGTCAGCTTCTCGTCGCCCAGCGCCGCACGGATGGCATCCAGGTCCCTGGCGACGTTGACCGTCCCGACATTGGCCAGAAAGTCCTTGCCCATCTTGTCGACACAGCGGCCGACGAACTCCTTTGTCTCGTCCTCGATGTGGGCCACACCCGCGGGGCTGTAGTCGACATTCGGCTCGGTGCGCAGCCGGTCGTTGTCGGCATCCGAGTTACACCAAATGGCCGGCCGCGACGACCCCACCCCGCGGGGGTCGAAGCCGACCAGGTCGAACCGTTCGCGGATCCGCTTGGGCAACGTCTGAACGACACCCAGTGCGGCGTCGATACCGGACTCGCCGGGGCCGCCGGGATTGATCACCAGCGAACCGATCTTGTCGCCCGTGGCGGCAAAGCGAATCAGGGCCAGCGCCGCCACGTCGCCGTCGAGGTGGTTGTAGTCGACCGGCACGGCCAGTTTGCCGCACATTGCGCCGCTTGGGATCTTGGCCTGCGGGTTGGCCGACCGGCATGGCGTCCACTCCAGCGGCTGGCCCAGCTTGGGCCCCGCCATGACGGCGCGACCGCCGACAACGCGAAGGCAGCCCGCGACAGGAAGCACCACGGCAGCGATCGCCATCCAGATCAGCAACGTGCGCGCGATCTTGTCGCGGCGAAACAGGCACATGCCCACCTATGCTGCCAGAGCCAACCTGAGATCCAGATGAGCGGGACCATCGGCTGACTGCCCGGCGCAGCCGGTCGACGGTGTGGCCACCCGGCATCGTCGAGGTGTCCAACGCGGCGATCGAGCAAACGTGGATGGGGGTTTCCAGGTACAGGAAGCCGGCGTCGAGTCCGCTGAGCCGCTGCATGCGCAGAATGGCATGTCTCACACCACGCGGACGGTGCAACTGCGCACAAGAGATGGCACAATGTCAGGGTCAGACGAACCCGGGGACCCTAAGGGGCCACGAGGATCGACCCGACCACCACCAGGGACAATGATGTCTGAGATGTCTGAGCAGAACGTTTACGGTGCCAACTCGTCCGCGGGCGCGTCAGAGCCCGCAACACCCAGGACCAAAATCCGCACACACCACCTGCAGAAAATGAAGGCCGAAGGCCACAAATGGGCCATGCTCACGGCCTACGACTATTCGACCGCCAGCGTTTTCGACGAGGCCGGCATCCCGGTGTTGCTGGTCGGTGACTCGGCGGCCAACGTCGTGTACGGCTACGACACCACGGTGCCCGTCTCGATCGACGAACTGATTCCGCTGGTCCGCGGCGTGGTACGGGGTGCTCGTCACGCACTGGTCGTCGCCGACCTACCGTTCGGCAGCTACGAGGCGGGGCCGGCCGCCGCGCTGGCCGCCGCCACCCGGTTCATGAAGGAAGGCGGCGCACACGCGGTCAAGCTCGAAGGCGGTGAGCGGGTCACCGAGCAGATCGCCTGCCTGACCGCGGCGGGCATCCCGGTGATGGCGCACATCGGCTTCACGCCGCAAAGCGTGAACAGCCTCGGCGGCTTCCGGGTGCAGGGCCGCGGCGACGCCGCGGAACACACGATCGCCGATGCGATCGCCGTGGCCGAAGCCGGGGCATTTTCCGTGGTAATGGAGATGGTGCCCGCCGAGTTGGCCACCCAGATCACCGGCAAGCTGACCATTCCGACAATCGGGATCGGGGCCGGTCCCAACTGCGACGCCCAGGTCCTGGTCTGGCAGGACATGGCCGGGATGAGCGGCGGCAGGCCCGCCCGCTTCGTCAAGCGGTTCGCCGACGTCGGCGGTGAATTGCGCCGGGCGGCAATGCAATACGCGCAAGAGGTGGCCGGCGGGGTTTTCCCGGCCGACGAGCACTGCTTCTGACCCGACACTGACGCCAAATTTCCAATTGGTTAACGGCTGGTGAACGGCCGCCGTTAAGCGCGCAATCGTCATATGGCACGCTATGAGGACTAAATGTCCATACCGCCCATGACCGCGCGTGCCCTCAACGGAGCTGAAATGCCAAAAACCTCACGCCATCTGGAGGTGGAGCGCAAGTTCGACGTCGTCGAGTCCACAGTGTCACCGTCCTTCGAAGGCATCGCCTCGGTCGCTCATGTCGAGAAGTCGCCGACGCAATCGCTGGATGCGACGTACTTCGACACCCCGACGCAGGACCTGGCGCGCAACAAGATCACCCTGCGGCGCCGCACCGGCGGCCCCGATGCGGGTTGGCACCTGAAGTTGCAGGCCGGACCCGACGCGCGCACCGAGATCCGCGCGCCGCTGACGGCATCCGGCACGCCGGGACGAGACACCGTGCCAAGCGAGTTGCGGGACGTCGTGCTGGCTATTGTTCGCGACCGCCCGCTTGAACCGGTCGCGCGCATCACCACCCAGCGCGAAACCCGGGTGCTGTACGGCGTCGAGGGCACCGCGCTGGCGGAGTTCTGCAATGACCACGTCACCGCATGGGCGACCGGGGCTTCCGATGGCGCCGATGCGCAGCCGGCCGAGCAGGAGTGGCGCGAGTGGGAGCTGGAGCTCGCCGAAACGAATGGGGCGGCCGACACCGAGCTGTTGAGCCGGTTGAGCAATCGGCTGCTCGACGCCGGTGCCGCGCCCGCCGGTCACGCCTCCAAGCTGGCTCGGGTACTGGGCACAACCACGCAGCCCAACGGCGCAGAGCTGCCCGCGGACCCGGTCCACCGCGCGGTCGGCGAGCAGGTCAATGAGCTGCTGTTGTGGGATCGGGCCGTTCGGGCCGACGCCGACGACGCCGTGCACCAGATGCGGGTGACCATCCGCAAGATCCGCAGCCTGCTGGCCGACTCCCAGGATTCGCCCGGGTCGTCCGACAGGACGTGGATCCTCGACGAGCTAGGCGAGCTCGGCAATGTGCTGGGCGCGGCCCGAGACGCCGAGGTTTTGGCCCAGCGTTACCAGCTGGCACTGGACGGGCTGGCTCCGGAGCTGGTGCGCGGGCGCGTCCGAGAACGCCTCGTCGAAGGTGCGCGGCGCCGCTACCAGACCGGACTGCGGCGGTCCCTGATCGCGATGCGATCAGAGCGATACTTTCGTCTGCTCGACGCCCTCGACGCGCTGGTGGCCGAGATTCCCGCCGCCGTCCCGGGCGAGGAGCAGGCGCCGGTAACCATCGATGCCGCCTACAAGAAGGTCCGGAAGGCCGCGAAAGCCGCCGCCCAGGTGGAATCGGGGGCCGAGCACGAACGCGACCTGGCCCTGCACCGAATCCGCAAGCGCGCCAAGCGACTTCGCTATACCGCCGCGGCTACCGGCGCATCGAACGTGTCCGAACAGGCGAAGGTCATCCAGACGCTGCTCGGCGATCACCAGGACAGCGTGGTCAGCCGCGAACATCTCGGCCACCAGGCCGAGGCGGCGCACACCGCCGGCGAAGACACCTTCACGTACGGGCTGCTTTACCAGCAAGAGGCCGACCTGGCCGAGCGGTGCCGTCAGCAGCTCGACGACGCGCTGCGCAAACTCGCCAAATCGGTGCGCTGAGGAGACTGCTGACTCCGCGCGTGCGCGCGAAAGTGCAACTGGCGACGGCGCTACTCGGTAAACGCGTAGCGGAATGCACTTTCGCGTGGGCAAGGGGGCGGGCGAGTTGGCCTGTAAGCCGGATTCTGTTCCCCGCCGCCGCGGCGTAACCAACGGCGGCGCGGCGGCGACCATCCATCTGGACACACCGTTGCCGGGTGCCTCAAGCGGCCTACCCGCAGGCTCGGGCGAGCAGCCCTCGAACACCTGCGCGGCCGCACTTTCGTGCGGCCTTCTTGGCCTTGCTTCGGGTGGGGTTTGCCGAGCCACTCCGGTCACCCGGAATGCTGGTGCGCTCTTACCGCACCGTTTCACCCTTACCACCACGAGGGTGGCGGTTTGTTTTCTGTGGCACTTTCCCGCGAGTCACCTCGGATTGCGGTTAGCAATCACCCTGCTCTGTGAAGTCCGGACTTTCCTCGACCCGACGCCGGCCCTCTCGGACCGGTACGAGCCGCGGCCGCCCGGCCAACTCGTCCGCACGAACACGGTACTCGCTGCAGAACCCGCTGACCAGCGGCTGGCCTGCGGCATTTGACCATTGCCCAACGGAAACGTTGGTGTCAGGCTGACCGAATGACAGAAACCGAAGGGTTTGTCGACCAGACGGTCACGGGTCTCGCGGAGCCGCAACCGATGTATAAGGCGCTGCGCGAATCGACTCCGGTGTTGCGCTCGCCGCAGGCGGTCGTTCTCAGCCGGCTGGCCGACATCGAGATGGCACTCAAGCACACCGAGCTGTTCTCGTCGAACATGGATGCGGTCGACCTGGGCAACGTGCGGCCGCTGATTCCGCTGCAGATCGACCCGCCCGAGCACGCGAAGTACCGCCGCATCCTCGATCCGCTGTTCACGCCACGGGAGATGGCCCGACGCGAACCCCTCGTCACCAAGCTGGTCAACGAGATCATCGACCGCTTCGTCGACCGGGGCGAATGCGACTTCCACGAAGAGTTCGCGGTACCCCTTCCGTGCACCGTCTTCCTGCAGTTACTCGGCCTGCCGCTGGACGACCTCGACAAGTTTCTGGAGTGGAAGGACGGCGTGATCCGCCCGGAGGGCGCCAGCGGCTACGACCGCCGCCACGAGACCTCCGCAGGCGTAGCGCAAGAGATTTACGACTACTTCGAGCGCGCCATCGACGACCACATCGCCAGCCCGCGCGACGACGTGTTGTCCGCGTTGATCGCGGCCGAGGTGGCCGGCAAACCGCTCACGCGCGAGGAGATCCTCGACATCTGCTTCCTATTCCTCATCGCGGGTCTGGACACGGTGACCGACTCACTGGACTGCTTCTTCGTGTACCTGGCCCGCCACCCCGACCACCGTCACCAGCTGGTCGAGCAGCCCGACATCCTGCCGAGCGCCATCGAGGAGCTGTTGCGCTGGGAGACACCGGTGCCCGGCGTCGCTCGGGTCGCCATGCAAGACGTCGAGGTGGGCGGATGCCCCATCAGCAAGGGTGAACGGGTCAGCCCGTTGCTCGGCGCGGCTAACACCGATCCAACCGAGTTCCCCGATCCGGACGTGGTGGACTTCCAGCGCAACCCGAACCGGCACCGCGCGTTCGGCGGCGGTCCGCACCGCTGCCTCGGTTCGCACCTGGCCCGCATGGAGCTGCGGGTCGCGTTGCGCGAATTCCACCGCCGCATCCCGGATTACGAAATCAAACCCGGCACCCAGCTGACCTACACCGTCGCGCTGCGGTCGGTCGAGTCGCTGCCTTTGGTATTCCCGTCGGTTGCTAGCCCGGTTTCTAGCCCGGTTTCTAGCCCGGTTTCTAAGGCATGACCCGGGTCTCGGTGGACGCCGACCGCTGCACCGGTCACGGACGCTGCTACACCTTGGCGCCCGACGTCTTCGACGCCGACGAGGTCGGCCACTCCGTGGTGCTCGTCGAGGAAGTCTCGGGTGAGCTCGAGGCGCAGGCCGTCGTCGGTGAGCAAAACTGCCCGGAGCAAGCGATCACGGTAGCTCCTTTGTCGAGCAACAGCGGGTGATGACCGCTGTTTCCAGACAAACGAGACGGCGCCTCCGGCGTTGCTCAACCATCGATCGTGTCGATGTATTGAGCCCCAGGTGTGCGGATAACCGGGAGTTGGTGTCGTTTTGGCGTTACTGTCTCGTGTGTCGGCGGCGACCGTGTTCTCCGATGAGCGGGCGGTCGAATAGGTCACGGATATGGAGTGGGCTGCATGAAAGTTCCGGTATTCGCCGCCGCAGGGCTGGGGACGGCATTCGCGGTCGGTATCGGGTTGGCCGGGTGCAGTGGTGACAAATCGACAGCGTTGCCGCCGTCGAGCGCGAGCCCGTCGGCGGATTACAGCGCTTTGCTGATTAAGGCGAGCGACATCACCCAGCCCGCCGACTTCTTCACGAACGCGCCGCCGACGGGGTTCACCGCAGGAGCACCGACGACGAATCCGAACGGTAAACCTGGGGTCGCCGGCGTGTTCAAAAGCCAAGGCGGTAGCCGACAGATCAGCGATACCGTCTTGATCTTGGCCGATGAGGCGGCGGCCAAGTCGGCTTTGGATGCGGCTGTGGCCGGGGTCGGTCGTTCGGTCAGCTTCCCCACCCCGCAATCGTTTTCGGTGGGAAATAATGGCACGCTGTTCTCGGGGCCCTCACCGGATCAATCCAAGAGCGTCACTGTTGTGATGTTTACCCAGGGTAAAGCGTTCATCACGCTCGAATTCGACGGTGCACCAAATGATCCCGTGGCCGCTGATTTCGCGAACGATGTTGGGCAGAAGCAGGACACGGCCATCAAGGCCGGCCTTTCCAGCTGAGAGGTGCGGGCACCGGCGACTTCCGCTGGTCTGCAATCACGTTGGCGCGCTGAACGATCCTGAAAAGTTACGTGAAGCACACGACACTGCGCGCCCCCCGCCCCGCGGTCATGTTGGTGAACGCCGCCTCGACGTCGTCGATACCGATCCGTCGCGTCACCAGCGCTTCGAGGTCGAGCTGGCCGCGTTGGGCAAGATCGGCGAGCACCGGGATGTCGCGCGCCGGGTCGCTGGCACCGTAGACGCTGCCCTGGATCGTCTTGCCGTCAGTCATCAACGACAGCGCCGGGAACGTCACCGCCTCGTTGACCCGGCGGCGCCGACCAGTGTGACCCTGCCGCCGCGGCGGGTGGCGTCGTAGGCCGCGCGCATCGTGGCGGGCTTGCCCACCACCTCGATTCCGTGATCTACCCCGGCGCCGCCGGTGAGGTCGCGCACCGCGGTGGCGAGGTCGACCTCGCCGGCGTCGACGGTGTCGGTTGCGCCGTTGGCGACCGCGGTGGGAAGCTGCGCCGCCACTCGGTCGGCGGCAATGATCCGCACCGCGCCAGACAGCCGTGCCGCTTGGATCGCGGCCAAACCCACACCGCCGCAGCCGATTACCAGCACGCTTTCCCCCGGTCGGACACCCGCCGTGCGTATTACCGCGCCGACCCCGGTGGTGACGCCGCAGCCCAACAGCGCGGCGTGATCCAG
Organism: Mycobacterium sp.; assembly: GCF_052145595.1. Taxonomy (GTDB): domain Bacteria; phylum Actinomycetota; class Actinomycetes; order Mycobacteriales; family Mycobacteriaceae; genus Mycobacterium. The sequence continues at coordinate 11,201 of NZ_JBKQOI010000051.1, forward strand.
CGGCAGTGACTCATCAATCGGCACCACTGCCGCGGCCGGTAGCAGCGTCTCTTCGGCCAACGACCCGACACCCATTCCCGGCCACACCGGGCCGGTCGCGCTCTCGGCGTAGGGAGCGCCGTAGGCGTGGTCGTAGGCGTGCTGGCACAGCTGGGTCTCGCCACGCAGGCAATGCGGGCAGGTCCGGCACGACACGATCCACGTCAGCACGACGTGCTGACCCGGGCCAACGTTGGTGACGTCGTCGCCCACTTCGGTGACGATCCCGGCGCCCTCGTGGCCCAGCGCGCTCGGCAGCAGTGTCGGTATGGACCCGTCGCGCATTGACAGGTCGCTGTGGCATACGCCGCTGGCGCGAAGTTGCACCCGCACCTCGTGGCCGGCCAAGGGCCGCAGCGCGAGCTCCTCCACTGCTGTGGGCTGCCCGACTTCGCGCAGCACGACCGCTTTCATGGGACCGAACCTGTGAGCCACGTCATAGCGATCTACGATGGCGGGACAACCGCACCGGGTCAAGGGAGACGTGTGATGACGGAATCAACGACGATCACGCGGGGGCGCCAAACCGCTGGCGAAGGTGCGGTTTTGACGATCGGAGGCGAGCCGCAGCCCGGCGCCGCCGGCAGCTACCCCGTGCACAATCCGGCCCGGCCTGCCGAGGTCGTCGGTCACGCGCCCGCCGCCGACCGCGCCCAGCTCGACGCCGCGGTGTCGGCGGCCCGTCGGGCCGCGCCCGGGTGGCGCGCGCTCAGCGTCGCAGAGCGGGTCGCCGCCATAGCTGCCGCGGCGACCACGGCCGCCGAACAGCTGGCCGCCGCCGACGGCGCGCGGCTGTACACCCGCGAGCACGGCAAGGTGCTCACCGAGGCGACTTTCGAGATCAGCACCGGGCCGGGCCTCGCCGCGCTGCTCGGGTCGATGGCCGAGGCGGCGCTGGCGCCCGAGCAGGTCGACCCGCACTCGGCCTACCCACGGCTGCACCGCGAGCCGTTCGGCGTAGCCGCGCTGGTGCTGCCGTTCAACTGGCCACTCGCGCTGACGATGACGAAGCTCACGTCGGCGCTGACCGCCGGCAACACCACCGTCGTCAAGGTGCCCCCGACCTGTCCCCTCGCGGCGCTGCAGCTGGCCGGGGCGCTGGCCGCGGCGCTGCCGCCGGGCGTGGTGAACGTGCTCGCGGGCCCGGGCAGCGAGCTCGCCCGGGCACTGGTCACCCATCCGGGCATCGACCTCATCTCGCTGACCGGCGGCGTCGCCACCGGGCGTGCGGTGATGGCGGCGGCCGCGCCGCGCCTCACTCCGGTGTTGCTCGAGCTCGGCGGCAACGACGCCGCGATCATCGCATCCGACATCGCGGTGACCGACGAGCTGGTGGAGCGGCTGGTGACGGCGACCTACACCACCGGCGGTCAGGTCTGCATGGCGATCAAACGGCTGTACGCCCCGACGGATCGGGTCGGCGAATTGGCCGAGGCGGTGCTCGCGCGCTGCGAGCGGGAAGTGGTCGGCGACGGCCTCGCCGAGGAGACGACGCTGGGGCCGCTGCACACCGCCGCCGGGCGCGACCGGGTGGCCACGCTGGTGGCCGACGCGGAGGCACACGGCGCGTCGGTGCGGACCGCGGGACGGATCCGCGACGCGGACGCCGACGCGGGGGGATACTTCGCGCTGCCGACCGTCGTCACCGATTTGGCCCCGGACGCGGCGCTGGCCACCGACGAGCAGTTCGGTCCGGTGCTGCCGATCTTCGGCTATGACAGCATCGATGACGCCGTAACCGCGGCCAACGCAACCGATTTCGGCCTTACCGCCTCGGTGTGGACCGGTGACGAGGCACTCGCCGACCGCGTCGCCGGGCAGCTGGTGGCGGGTACGGTCAGCGTCAATTGCCACGGCCTGGCCGCCCAGGACCCGCGCCTGCCGTTCGGCGGCTGCGGCCAGTCCGGCATTGGCCGCGAACTCGGGGTCGAGGGAATCCGGGCCTTCACCCAGCCGCGGACGTTCGTGCGACACCCCGCGCCCCGCTAGCTAAAACGCCAGTCGCTGTCACACCAGACACTCGAGCACCGTAAACATGTAGGCACCCCCTTTCGCAAAGCGATATCGCATGCCGTATCGCTTTGGGAAACCGCCTCATGCCCAGCTTGTCGGGTCTGATGTGGCGGATGTGACTGAGCGCCATAGCATTGACACGGCCGGAA
>NZ_JBKQOI010000052.1:0-16519 GCF_052145595.1 Mycobacterium sp.
GCGGACATGGGCGCCCTCGCCAACGCCCCGCTGGTCGAGTCGGCGGCCACGATCTGGATCACCCTGGCGTACCGGCAGAGGCTGGCAATGGTGCCTCTCACGACCGGCTGCAGAGTGGGCGAATCACTAATTCCCGGCCTCCATCGCGGGTAGCATTCCCGAGTGTTGGTTGGCAAACGGCCCGGCCGTCTTTCGTGGGCGCTTCGCAGCGCGGGAGGAAAACCACATGCAAATAACGCTTGCGGTAAACGGGCAGCAGCACGCTCTTGAGATAGAGCCGCAGGTGCTTTTGGTGGATTTGTTGCGGGAACGGCTCAAAATGACGGGCACCAAGGTGGGTTGCGACACCAGTCAGTGCGGATCCTGCGTCGTCACCCTCAATGGGATCTCTGTCAAGAGTTGCACCGTGCTGGCCGCCCAGGCCGACGGCGCCGAGGTCGTTACGGTCGAGGGGCTGGCCACCAACGGCCAACTCGACCCGCTCCAACAAGGATTCTGGCAGGAACACGGCCTGCAATGCGGGTTCTGCACCCCTGGCATGCTGATGTCGATGTCAGACCTGCTGAACCATCACAACGCCGATCCACCCCCGTCCCAGATCCGGGCCTGGCTCGACGGCAACCTCTGTCGCTGCACCGGCTACCAGTACTGCGTCCAGGCCGTCCAGCACGCAGCCCGCATCATGAACAGCCCCGTCACATCATGAACAGCCCCGTCAAGATGGTCATCGACACCCCGGGCAAGCGGTTCTACGAAGAACAGGTGAAGTACCTGCTCGACAAGGATGTCGAGAGCCTGGTTGAAAAGCACTACCACGACAACGCCGTCATCGTGTCTTTCGATCACATTGTGAGCGGCAAGGAGCAGATCAAGGCGTATTTCAACCAATTTCTTAATTCGGTGACAATCGAGCGGGTCATTTCGACCGATAATTTCACCGAGACCGAAGACACTGTGATGTTCGAGGCCACGGTCGAGTCAAACCACGGGGTGATCAAGACGTTCGACGCTCTGGTGCTGGAGTCCGGCCGGATTCGCCTGCAGTTCACAGGTGTGCGATGAAAGTCTTCGGCGAGAAGATCAAGCGTACGGAGGACCCGAGGTTCCTGCGGGGCGATGCCAAGTTCATCGCCGACATCGACCTTCCCGGCATGCTGCACATGGCGATCCTGCGCAGCCCGCACGGGCACGCCATGATCAAGCGGATCGATCCGTCGGCGGCCCTGAAGCTGCCTGGCGTGGTGCGCGTTGTCACCGCCGACGACCTCGGCAACATGATGCCGCTGCCGTGCATCTGGGTGCCCGGCGGGGTGGAGAGCCACTTCCCGCCTCACCCGACGGGACTGCCGGCGTCCAATCCGGTCCTGTCCAAGGACAAGGTCCGCTACATCGGCGACGCGGTCGCGGCCGTGGTGGCCGAGACGCGGGCCCAGGCCCACGATGCCCTCGACGCCATCCACGTCGACTACGAGCTGCTACCCGTGGTCACCACTCCGAAGGAGGCCATCGAGGACGGGGCGCCGCAGCTGCACGAGGCGGTCCCGAACAACCTCAACGCGTATTGGACGTGCGGCGACAAGGACGCCACCGACCGGGCGATCTCGGAGGCTGACGTCGTCGTCAGTCAGTCCATGCTCAACCAGCGCACCATCAACAGCCCGATCGAGCCGCGCGGCGCGGTCGGCACGTACGACCCCGACACCGAGGAGTACACGCTGTACGCCTCCACTCAGGGCACCCACAATCACCGGTTCCTGCTGGCCTACGCGGTGCTGGGCGTGCCCTTCAACAAGGTGCGGGTCATCTCGCCGGACATCGGTGGCAGCTTCGGCACCAAGGGTTATTTGTACTCCGACATGGCGCTGGTGTTGTTCCTGTCCAAGGAGCTCGGACGCCCGGTCAAATGGGTCGACACCAGGGAAGGACTCATGCGGTCCACGGTGCAGGGCCGGGACCACGACATCCACGCCACGCTGGCCGGCAATAGCGACGGCACCATCACCGCGATGCGCTGCACCAGCTACGCCAACCTCGGAGCTTACCCGTCCACCATCGGTCCCGGCGTGGCCACGGCCATGATAGGCCGCAGCATGACCGGGTGCTACGCAATCCCCCACGCCTTCTGCGGGGTCTACGCGGCGTTCACCAACGTCGTGCCGCTCGGCGCCCAACGCGGATCGGGCCGAGCCGAGGCCACCTTCCTGGTCGAGCGCCTGGTCGACCGTTTTGCCGCCGAGATCGGCAAGGACCCGGCCGAGGTCCGCAGGAAGAACTTCGTGCAACCCGAGCAGTTCCCCTTCGACAACCACCTGGGCTGGATGTATGACTCCGGCAACTACCCAGCGGCGCTCGAGAAGGCCATGGAGATGGCCGACTGCGCCAACGTGGCCGCGCTCAAGGCCGCCGCCCGCCGCCGCGGGAAGCGGCTCGGCATAGGAATCGGCTGCTTCGTCGCCGTCAGCGGGGTCGGCCCGTCACCCCGGATGGCCAAGGAGGGAATGCTGGGTGGCACCTGGGAGAGTGCCAACGTGCGGCTCCACCCCACCGGTGATGTCTCGGTCTCGATCGGCTCGACGCCCCATGGGCAGTCGCATGAGACCGTCTTCGCGCAAATCGTGGCCGAGGAGCTGCAGGTCGACATGTCCCGCATCGAGGTGCTGCACTCCGACACCAAATCGGCGCCTTATGGTCAGGGCAGCTACGGCAGCCGCTCGTTCAGCGTGTGCGGCCCGGCGGTCCACAATGCCGCCGCCCAGATCCGCGAGAAGCTCATCAAGCTGGCGGCGCACATGCTCGGGGCGGACGAGCAGGACATCGTCTATGAGGACGGCAAGGCCTGGGTCCGAGGCTCGCCGGACAAAAGCAAGGCGCTGCAGGAGATCGCGATCGCCGGGTGGTACGGATGGGACCTGCCTACCGGCATGGAGCCCAACTGGGACGTCACTACGTTCTTCGACCCGCCCGAGTTCAACTTCCCCTATGGAGCCCATGTCGCCACGGTGGAGATCGACGAGAGGACCGGCGAGATCGACCTGGTCAACTTCGTTGCGGTCACCGATGTGGGCGAGGTCGCCAACCCCATGGTGATCAACGGCCAGATTCACGGCGGCATCGCCCACGGCGTGGGCCAGGCCCTGTTCGAACGGGCCATCTACGACGACCAGGGTCACCTGTTGACGGCCAACCTGACCGAGTACGCCATCCCGAGGGCCTCCGACCTTCCGGAATTCAACATCGAACGGACGGTCACGCCGACGCAGCACAACCCCCTGGGCGCCAAGGGCGCGGGCGAGATCGGCGCCGTGGGTGCCGCGGCCGCCATCGGCAACGCGGTGGTGGATGCCCTTTCCGACCTGGGCGTCAAGCATGTCGACATGCCGTACACACCGGAGAAGCTGTGGCGGATCCTGCAGGGGAACGGCCAGCAGTCGGCGGCCCGGTCGAACGGAGGGGCTGCCTGATGGGCGTCTACGTCCCCGCACTCACTTATACCGCGGCGGCCAGCCTCGAGGAAGCGCTGGCCTCGCTCGGCGGACACCCCGGGGCCCGGCTGCTGGCGGGAGGCCACGACCTGGTGCCCGACATGAAGGCCGGTCGGACGGCCCCTCCGATGCTGGTCGACCTCCGTAAGGTCCCCGGCCTGGGCACGGTCTCAGTCGACCACACCACCGGCAAGGTACGCATCGGCGCCATGGCCACGCTCAACCAACTGGCCGGCGACACGAAGCTCGGCGGTCACCTGCGGGCCCTCGACGAGGCGATCGCCAGCGTCGGCGACGCTCAGGTGCGCAACTGCACCACGGTCGGCGGCACGCTGGCGTCGCGCCACCCGGCCGCCGACCTGGCCGCCGTGGCCCTGGCCCTGGAAGCACAGGTGCACACCATCCGACCGGCCGGCCCACGGACGATCAGTGCCGAGGACCTGCTCAGCGGGCCGGCGACGGCGCTCGACCCGGTCGAGATCATTACCGGGGTCGAGATTGCCTTCCCGCCGATGTCGGGCAGCGCCTACGAAAAGCAGAGGAACCACGCCACCCTCTACCCCGTCGCCGCCGTGGCCGTCCGGGTGGTGCGGACCAGCGACAACCTCGTCGGCCAGTGCCGGGTGGCGGTCACCGGCGTGTTCGAACGCCCGACCCGCCTGCGCGACGTCGAGGCGGCGGTCGAGGGCACCACGCCCTCACACGCCACGCTGGCGACGGCCGCCCTCAAGACCAGTCATGCCGGAACGGGTGTGACCGACCTGTTCGTGTCGGGCGAGTACCGGGTTCACCTCGCGTCGGTCCTGGCCGAGCGGGCGCTGGTGCGGGCGGCCGAGGATGCCGGATTCCGCTGGGAGTAATCCGAGTCGTTCCAGTAAGCAGTATGCACCGATGGATTTCTTCAAGGCGAAAGGACTAAGGGCATGGGCATAGCGGAGAACAAGGCTGTCGCAGACCGCTTTCTTAATGAGATCGTGGGCAAGGGCAAGTGGGACGCCGCAGGCGAGGTGATGGCGGAGGACATCACCGTTTACCACCCGAGCGCGCCGGGCGGATCGCTGCAGGGACTGGAACCGGTGAAGCAGCTGTTCATGGCCTTCCGGGTCGGCTTCCCCGACCTCACGATCATCACCGAGGACGTAATCGCCGAGGATGACCGGGTCGCGGTCCGGTGGAGGGGCGTGGGGACCAACACCGGCGAGTTCTTCGGTGCCCCTCCGACCGGCAAGGCCATCGACGTCGGCGCCATGAGCATGTTCACCATCCGCGATGGCAAGATCGTGGAGGACCATATCTCCGAGGACACGCTGGGCATGCTCAAGCAGCTCGGCGTCATCCCCGAGTAGAGGCGCCGCCGGGCGCGGGAACAAGCCAGCAGTCCCGGCGGCCCAGCGTTCGCCGGTGCCTTGCCGGTGTTCGGCGATGAGGTTGCAGTAACGCTGAAATGGTGCGCCGCCCGCGTCGGCGACGAGGCACGGCAGGCAGCGGGAGCGCTTCGGTGACGCGCAGCCTGCAGCGCATCAGGATCCTCGCGATCAAGTGGTGGGCTGGGTCGTGGAATCGTACGACCGCGACGCCGCGGCGGTGTACTCGCCGGCCGAACAGTTTGAGCAGATCGGCGCTCTACTGCCGACCGCCGACGCCGCCGCCAAGGCGGGCGTTTTGTTCAGCCGCGCGGGTGATCGCCGACGCACCGTGGAAGCAGCAGCGGCGACGGCACACCGGCTCGCCGCCGTTGGGGCAACGTCAAGGCTCCCGCCCTGATCCTGACCGCCCAGCCGCTCCCTTTGAGCACACGCGCGGACGCAAGCTCGCCAATCTCATCGCTCAGGGCCTGTCCACCGTGAGATCGCCGAGCGCCCTCGTCGCGTCGGCTCGCGCGCGGCACGAACGGTGAGTACCTCACCTTGCAGAAGTTGGGTAATCCGTTACTCGTGCTCCTCGGGCATTCCCGGCAGTACGTTTCTCGCATCGATAGCCGCTCGATGCAGACAGCAAGAGCCACGGCGAGGAGACTCGAAATGACCGAATCACACGAGGCGTCCGCCGCAACGCTGCAAGCGCTAAGTCATCACGAGCTCGCGGTCGAAACACCTTCCCCGAAACCCGTTCTCATTACCGAGCAAGAAGTGGTCCTAGGAACCACGGCGCCGTGCAGGCGCGGCCAGGGAGCCTTACCTGGTGGACCAAGGCGACTCGTTTTGTGGTGTCGGCGGTCGACCAGACGTTGCCGCCCTCGATGGAGACACCACCACGGCGGCACTACCCATCGCGGTCGAGTTCCCTCGAGCGCTCCTGGGTGCAACGCGAGATGAGCAGACCATGAACACGTTAGACGCCCTGGTGACAATTTGTGCATTGGTGGCGCTGGTGATCTTCGCCGTGGGCGTACAGAGCCTACAGGCGTGGCTCGAGCAGTGGACGTACGACCGGCACTTCTACGACTAGCGAACGCCGCCCTATCTCCGGGCAGATGTACGGCCCTAATCTCGGTTTAGCGAAACACGAGCGATGGGGACTTCTGAAAAAGGGTTTTCAGTCTGCCGTGTGAAGTCGCGTAGCGGGGTACTCGTGTTGCAGACGTGTCTAGCGAGCAGACTTGAAGGCGTAAAGCACGACCGAGAGGGATTGCGATGACAACGGCCGGCCACGTCGAGCTGAGAAAACGGAAGCTGGACGCCATCGCATGGAAATTTCTCGGTTCTGAGTTCAGCGGAAAGATCTACGCGGACTGGCCGATCGACCGACGCGTCGACGCCTACCTCCGGCACCATGGGCTGATCGACATCGTCAACGACGGGGGCGCCTACAACGCGTTATTGGAACGCGTCATGGCCAACATCGGCCGTGCACGCCGCGATGGCCTACTCCCGGCGCACAGATAGGCACGACCGCGGAAGTGAGGGTAATCGTGTCCACCGGGGCCGCCGCGGGCAGAAAGCCCAACCACATCGGGTCAAGGACGCCGCGCGTGTTTTCAACAAGTACGTCCTTAACCCCCGGAAACCCCTTCCCATGATGGCCCAACGCCCGACAGCCGGCGAAGCCTTGACGGCCCGTGTCACTCGGTGTCTAGCCTCAGAGGTGTCGGAAACACTCAGCTGGCTATCGAGTACGCCCACAAATTCGCAAGTGACTTTGACGTTGTGTGTGGTGGATAAGCGCCGAGACGCCCGCGACGATTGCTGACGACTTCGCGCGTGGCTGCATTTTGTCAGCCCGCCGCATGAGGTAGTGCACTACTCGTGACCGGGCGCGCCTGTTGGCGGACACTTTCTGTGCGTCGCCGCCCGCGGCGACGCATGCAGCAGAAGGGCACCACGCATGAGCAAGAAGTATCAAGTCGTCGAGGGTGACTCACGGTGGGGACTGGCCGAGCGCTTCTACGGCGACGGACGTCTGTATCCGGTGATCGGTGGCCACATCCTGCTCGGCCAGATGCTCGAAATCCCCGACGTCACGTTTCGGCATCGGGTCGCCGCCGGCGACACGAAAAAAAAGCTGGCTGTGCACTATTACCAGGACGAGACGATGAGCGAGGTTTTCGAGATCCCGAACGGCGTCGCTCAGCGCGACCTCATCGTCGGCGAGTGGCTGGTGATCCCCGACCTCGCGAATCCCGGCCAGCACCCGGTGGCTCTCGGCGAAACGTGGGAGGAGCTGGCCGACCGCTGGTACGGCGAGGCACACCTGTGGCGGATCATTGCGATCGCCAACCAGATGGTGAACCAAGACCCCCAACCTGGCCAGGTGTTGATCCAGCCGCGCCTGAATCGGCGGCGCACCGTGGTCGCCGGGGACACGCTCTGGAAGCTGACGAAGGACAACTACGGCGACCATGCGGATGGCCGGACGCTGGACCTGATGACGCTAGTGGCGGCGGCCAACCACATCGCCGATTGGAACCGCATCAAGGTTGGGCAGACCGTTTACTTCCCGTCGCTGGATTAGCCGACAGGTCGAGGCCAACGCCTCCGTCGGCGGGCAGGAGCACACGAGGTTAACCGGGGCTGGCGTTATCCCGCGAACCCAGGCCCAGGCTTTATCCCGTGAACCCAGGTAAGCCCGTCATTTCCGGCCCTATAGATCTGGTGCCCGCGCGAGGAACTCTCGCGGGTAGTGTCGCGCCGATGATCCCGCTGGAGACCGCCGATTTGATATCAGCATTCTTCGCGATGCGCTTCAGTGTGAAGTCGATCGGTTGGAGCTCGTCGACCGCAGCTCGGACCGGCCATGCGCGATTCCAACTGACCTGAAGGCGCCCGTGATTCGGCGGGATCCTAGGAGCTCGGCTGCTGGCTGGGAATCTCGGCGGTACTGGTGGTGGCCATGAAGTCCTCGATCAGGTCCACCACCTTCGTCGGTGCTTCGACCTGAGCGAAGTGTCCGACGCTCGGCAGCACTTCACAGACGGCTGCCCCGGCGCGCGGCCTGGGCGGCGTAAGCATGCTCGACGGGAATGATGTTGTCCTTCTCGCCCCAGATCGCCATCACCGGCAATTCCAACTGCAACTGCAGCCGATTCAGCGCACTCACCGCCTGATCCCGGTAGTCGACGACCGAGCGCAGCGTGCGCAAGAACGACTGCCGCGTTTGACGATCCGACAGCGACGAGTAGGCGCTCCACAGCTCCGCGCCGCGCGGTGACTTACAGCGGCGATGGAGTCGATTGTCGCGGGTTTGGCCGCGCTGGCCGTGTTCTTCGGGTTCGTTCTTGGTAGGCACGTGCATGATGTTCTGCGCACGCGCCATTGGTCGCTGGTGTCTGAGCGCGTGCGTCGATTTGTTCCCCATGCGGATCGGGTCGTCGGGACGAATTCGGTTGACGGGCTATCGCACCGCAGCCGCGCCGTGCAGCACCCGGCAGTCCGCGCCGATCGCCGGCGCATACACCACAGCGCCGCACTCGCGGCACGTCCAGCTCGTGTGCCGCCGCGGTATGAGCACGGCTGATGACCGACGAGCACCCGGCTGCAGCGAATGTTCACTAGCGCCATCGCCGGCGTATGTATCCGGCGCTGATCGCTCATCGAGGCGAATTAAAGTAGTCCAATACTCATCCGCTCGGCCGCGTCAACGTGCACCATAGCTTTATGCCGAGGATGTTTCTGGGCCATTCCAGCCGCGACAGCGTGCAAGCGGCGGCGTTACAGACATGGCTGAAGCGGCAACGCGAAGACCGCGCGTCACCCGCAGGTCTCACGGATTACGTCCATTTCGCATTGGCGCTGCGCTACCCTCGCGGCACTGGTGGTTACCTGGCGCAATCAGGAGCGGGCGCATGGGCGTGAACGACGATTTCTGGGAGGATCTTCTCGCGCATATCCGGCAGCAGGTGTTGGTGCCGGTTGTGGGACCTGACTTGAATGTGGTCAAGGTCGGCGACGCCGAACAGACGTTCAATACGCTCATCGGCCAACGCCTCGCTGAAAAGTATGACCTGACCGTGTCGTCTGGGATAACTACCATGGGCGAAGCGGTGGCCGAGTTCCTGCGCGAGCGCGGCCAGGATGACCGGTTGTATCGCGTGATTTACGACATCATCAAGGAATATCCGGAGCCTGGCGCCCCGCTCTGTAACCTGGCCGCGATCGATGACTTGCGCTTCTTCGTGAGTACGACGCCCGACCGGCTGCTCGCGCAGGCGGTCAACCAGGTTCGTTTCCAGGGTAGGCCGGTAACTCGTGAGCTCGCGTTTTCCACGAGTAAGTCCACGAGCGAACAGGTGGGAAATGCGCAGCCGGCTGCGCCAAGCGATACCGTCGTTCTCAGTCTGTTTGGTAAAGCCGCCTCCACTCCCGAGTATGCGATCCACGAGGAGGATCGGCTGGAGTGGCTGCACGCGTTCAGAGATGCGTCGGGCCTTCCCTACTGGCTTGATTATCCGCTGAGGCATAACCCGATGCTGTTCGTTGGCTGCGAGATTCCCGACTGGCTCGGGCGGTTTCTCCTGCGCTCGTCGAGCAGTATGCGTCTGTCGCTTGAGCGCAAACAGTTCTTCTTCGTCGGCTCCTCAACCGCGCAGGTACCGTCGCTGTCGAATTTCTTCAAAACGTATTGCCGTAAGTCGCTGGTCCAGCAGCTGGAGATGGAACCAGCAGCGTTTGTTGCGGAGTTGCGTGCCCGCTGGGACGAACAAACCCCGAAGAGGCCCCCGGACGCTCCAGATGTCCCCATTCCACCTCCTCCGGCCCCGCCGACGATCTTCATCAGCTATATGCGTGAGGATGTGGACGCTGCCCGGCGGCTGTGCGACGCGATCACCGACCTCTGCGGGGACGTCGTGTGGCTGGACGAGCGGCGGCTAAGTCCAGGCGATGCGTGGGAGCAGGAGATTTTGACCGGGATCCGCCGAACTGTCCGCTTGTTCGTCCCGATCATCTCCGCGAACACGGAGCGGGCGGAGGAAGGCTACGTTTTCAGAGAGTGGATGGAGGCGGTAGATCGATCGCGCTCTATTCCACGTCGGCGATTCATCGTGCCTGTGGTTATCGACGAGAATTACAAGGGCGACCCGAGTCGATACCGGCAGATTCCAGATGACTTCGGGCGCTTGCAGTTTGGTCGCGCGCCTGGAGGTGACCCGGATGCGGAGCTGCTCGCGATGCTGACCACCGAAATCCGTGCCATGCGGCTCGACGCAGCATGATCCATGCAACGACGGCCATACAGCTCGACGACGAGAACCCGTGGCCGGGGCTCGAATCCTTTGAGGAAAATGCGCACGCGTTCTTCTACGGGCGCGGCCGTGAAGCCGAATCTTTGCTGAGGCACGTGCTCGACGCCCCGGTCACGGTCTTGTACGGACGGTCCGGCCTCGGCAAGACGTCGCTGCTGCGAGCGGGCCTGTTCCCCTTGCTGCGCGACCGTCACTTTCTGCCGGTCTACGCGCGCTTCGAGCTCCAGCCGGGTGCGGCGCCACTGACTCGTCAGCTACATCAATCTGTCCGCGACTCAATCCGGGCGGACGTGGCCGATGCGATGCTGCCGTTGGATGAGGAATCTCTTTGGGAATACCTGCATCGGGCCGACTTTGCGCTATGGAGTACGCACAACTATCCGCTCACGCCGGTGATTGTCCTCGACCAGTTCGAAGAGCTCTTTACGCTCGGTGAGCGGGTTCCCGATCTCGTCCGGGGATTCAGGAATGACCTTGGTGACTTGGCCGAGAACCGCATTCCCGCCGATCTGGCCGCGCGAATCGATAACGACGGGGCCGTGGCTGAACGATTCAACTTGCGGTCGCGCAACTACAGGTTGTTGATCAGCTTGCGGGAAGATTTTCTTCCCGAGCTCGAAGGATGGCGCCAGCTTATTCCTGCGCTGGGACGCTCGCGGGTGCGGCTGCGTCGTTTGCGCGCAGACGACGCCCTTGATGCGGTGCAAAAACCGGCTGCGCACCTGATGACGGACGAGCTGGCGCGCCGGGTGGTAGGCATCATCGCAGGCGAGGACCTGCACCCTGGCCGCGATACCGCCTCGACAGATGCCGTCCATCCTGGTGATGAACTTGGCTCTGCAGAAGTCGAACCCGCGCTGCTTAGTTTGTTCTGCCGCGAGCTCAATGAGGAGCGAAAGCGGCGCGGGCAGCTGCAGTTCGATGAGCGGCTTGTCGAGGAAGCCGAGCGCGACATCCTGTCGAACTACTATTCGTCGTGTGTGGATGATCTGCCGCCGCGCGTCGCGCGCTTCATCGAATCTGAGCTGATCAGCGAGAAGGGGTTCCGCGACAGCTTCATCCGCGAAGACGCGGTGCCGACGCATCTCACCAAGGATGAACTCGCGCAACTAATTTCCTCGCGGCTGCTACGGCTCGACGACCGCGATGGCGCGCAACGGATTGAACTGACGCACGATGTGCTAACGCGCGTCGTACGCGAACACCGCGACCGGCATCGCGCGGAAGAGGAGACAGCGGCGCTGGCGGCCCGCGTAGAGGAGGAACGGCAAGCAGCCGCGCAGCGTCAGGCGGAGCTCGATCGCGAGCGGCGCATCGGACGGCGACTCAGGTGGCTATCAGCCGTGCTGGCAATAGTGTGCGTCGCGGCGGGCGTCCTAGCGGTGTGGGGGTGGCAGAACTCGCGTTCGGCCAAACTCGCGCGTGAAGCCGCCGACATTCGCAGTCGTGAGGCTCTCGCCGAGCGGCTAACCTCGCAAGCTTTGGCGATGCTGAGTGGCGGTCAGCCCGGCAGCGAACTGAGGGCTATCGACCAACTGCTTGCGGCGCAGCGTATCCCGGCCGATCCCGACATTGGCGCGCTACTGACCGCGCTGAAAGACAGGCCAAGATTGCGAAAGATCATCGACGGAAAGGGAATTCTCAGCGGCGACGGTTCACGGGTCGCCGTCTACTCACCCTCCGGAATCAAGCTGCTGAACACCCAGACGGGGCAGCCTGTCGGCGAACCGTTCGGAAAGCCTGGACTGCTGACGGCGATCAGCGCGGATGGGCGTTATGCCGCAATGGTCGATCAACACGGTCAGGACATGGTGATCCGCGTCTGGGACTCTGCTGCTGGCCAGCCGGTAGGTCTTCCGATGACAGGCAGCAAGACGTTGGCCGTCCCTGGCGCGGTGAGCGCCGACGGGCGCCGAGTTGCTGCGGCTGACGGTCTCGGCATCTTGCGACTGTGGGATGTCCAGACAGGCCGGCAGATCGGAGGCGCCCTTGCGGGCCCCGACCATGCAGTGACCGCGTTGGTGTTCAGCCCAGACGGGCATCGGCTGGCGTCGGCCGGTGCGGACAACACCGTTCGGCTGTGGGATGCCGACAGCGGAGCGAAAATCGGCGGGCCGCTGCGCGGCGGCGACCCACGGCTGGGCTCCAACGACGCTGTCCTCAGCGTTGCATTCAGCCCCGACGGCCACACCATCGCCGCGGGGGGCCACACCGTCCGCGGCTGGAATTCCTATGCCGGTTCCCCGCTGCGGCTGTGGAATGCCGATAGCGGCGCGGTGGTCGGGACGGCGGTCTTCGGAAACTACTACGGAGACATCAAAGCTCTGGCGTTCAGCCCCGACGCGAAACTGATCGCGACCGGCGGCAGCGACAAGACGGTCCGGCTGTGGGACGCGCACACCGGCCAGCCGATCGGCAATTCTTTCACCTTCGCGGATTCCGTAACGCAGGTGGCATTCACCGAAGGAGGAAAACGGATCGTTTCGTGCTCGGGTGACACCTGCGAGATATCGAACGCCGATCATCCCTACGACCAGCTACCGGAAGAGACCGGCGGCAGCAAGGCCGCTCAGCTGGCCCCCAAGTTTATGCTCGGCGAGATCGGCTATAGCCTCGAAGCCCCCCAGCACGGTGATCCGCGGATCGTCGTGACCAGCAACGGAACTTTGCGCTATTTAGACCCCGACACGGGTCAACAAATCGGGTCGATTATCACTTCTGACGCGGTCCGCGGGATGACCCGATACGACGTTAGCTCCGATGGCCTCTGGCTCGCTGTTCCCGGCCCCGACAACAACGTCCGCGTCATTGACACGTCGAACGGGCGACTCTACGGCGAACCCATCAAAGGACACGACGGGCGGGTGAACGCGGTGGCGTTCAGCCCGAATGGGCAGGTGCTTGCTTCGGCGAGCGACGACAAGACGGTCCGGCTTTGGGACTGGCGAAGCGGGCGGCCGATCGGGCAGCCAATGACGGGGCACGAAGATGACGTCCAAGAGCTCGCATTCAGCGACGACGGGCGCCGGCTGTATTCGCGCAGCATTACCTCCATCCGGATCTGGGACCCAGTGACCGGGCACGCGATCGGCAAGCCGATCGGCGGAGCAGGCGATCTCTTCAACGGCATGTCGATCAGTCATGATGGCCGACGTATCGCGACGCGGCAACGCTTTGACCGTACGATCCGGCAGTGGGATGCGGAGAGCGGCGAACCTGTCCGGACGTTGACGGGCCACAACGATAATGTCACTTACGTTGAATACAGTCCTGACGGCCGCTATCTGGTCTCCGTCGGCGCGGACAGGGCGCTGCGGTTTTGGGACAGCGCTTCCGGCGACCCAGTCGGCGAGGGGGTCGATATTACGGCTCTCGGCGTTGTGGATGCTGTGACTTTCAGCCGCGACGGACATCGTCTCTACTTCACTGCCACCGGATGGTCCCCTAACGGCGATCCACCGTTCAGTGGTGGCGGAATATGGCAGCTGCCAGCGCCGGCCGCCTGGGCGGACGCACTGTGCGACAAGGTGGTCTCGAATCCGAGCGACGCGCAGTGGAAAAATTGGATTTCGCCCGATATCTCAAACACCGAGTTGTGCCCGAGCAAACCACGCGCCTCTTGATTTCCAGAGCCGTACATGGCCGACGCGCATCCGTCTCAGGCTTTATGTCAGAAACGAGGCAGATTCGCCAAATTCTTGGCCAATTGCGTGACCGAAAGCGAAACCGATACCGCGTAGGACGGGCAATTTGACCAATGGGCAGTTTGTGCATCGGCGCGATGCGCGCGATCCCAATGACTGTATCGCACGCTGCGCCAACTGCTATTGGCCGAAGACCAAGCGCGAATCACGCCGCGGCCACGGCGGCGCCCGCCGATTTGGCGAAGTAGGCGACGATCGCCTCGCCGACGGCGTGCCCCGACGCTGGCTGCTGGCCAGTGATCAGGCGGCCGTCCACCGCGACGTGCTCCGTGAACGGCGCCGCGGCGGTGTAGGTGGCGCCGCGCAGCGGGAATTCGTTCTCGAGGAGGACCGGCGTCACCGCGCGCTGGCCGAGCATGTCCTCCTCGGCGTTCGAGAACCCGGTAACGCGCCGGCCCGCGACCAGGTACCGCCCATCGGGAAGCCTCGCCTCGAGGAGCGCCGACGTGCCGTGGCACACCGCGCTGACCAGCTTGCCGGCGTCGTACGCGGCGCTCGCTGCGCCGTAGACGTGCTCGTCGTTGACGAACTGGAATATCGCGGCGTTCCCGCCGACGAAGAACACCACGTCGTAGTCGGCCGCGTTCACGCTCGCGAGCGGCAGCGTGTCGCGGAACGAGTAGCGCTGCTGCACAGTGCCGTCGGCCTGCGGCACGGCGTCGATCTGGACGAGGTCGCGCGTCTCGGGATCGGAGAGGAAGCGTTCGTTGCTCGGATTCCCGGAGTCCGTAACGCCGGTGCGGCGCCAGTCGTCGATGCTCAGCTTCACGCTGAATCCGTCGATCGCCGACGGGCCGCCGTTGGGGCTCGCCAGATCGATCGTGAACTGCGGCGCGGCGGCGTCATGCAGCGCCCAGTACGGGTCCGTGACCTCGCTGAGCCAGACGCCCGAGGCGCGCTGGCCGCCCCCCGGCGAGGGGATGTCGCTGATGTTGGAGACCACGAACAGCGCGCGCTTGGCAGATACGGCTCGCGCCGATGGCACGCCGGAACCGGTGGTGAACGCCCCGAGGGCGCCGGCGGACAACACGAGCAACATCGCGAGCGACAAGAGCAGCTTCGATATCTTCACGAGAGCCTCCGTCGGTGGGTGCGGGAAGCCATCCTGGGCTCGTGCCAGCGTTTCGTGAAGCGCATGGATCGAAACTCAATCTTTCGTCGCGTGCACCCGAGCCGCGAGACTGGCGCCCGCATCCGGCGCCGTCTGTGCCAGGGCGGGGTCGAACATCGACGCTCCGGCGCCGCCACGGCCCGCGAAGACCGCGACGACCTGACCGTATTGGGGGTCGTCGTATGCCGCCTCGTCGGTATCAGAGAACTCGCGCGCATAGACCGGGTCATGCTTGATGCACCACTGGTAGGTGCGCCCAAACTGCCTGCCCGCCGAATTGGGTCTGGGTCACACCGGTCGAAGAGATCACCGGGCACCGTCATGAACAGAGACTAGACTAGTTAACGCGGCCCATAGCGGCTTTTCCTCAGGGCTCGATCGCCGCCGAAGGGCCGCCGTGAAAGGGAATCAGCTTTGCCCGAGTGAATCGCATCTGCGTGTGCGGTCACTTTCTGACCTCGCGGCACTGTTTGAACGGTGGATCTTTTCTTGGTCTGACACGCCGAGCATGAGCTTGGCGGGAATACTGACAATGCCAGAAACACTCGACCTTCCGCTGGCGGGCGGACGACGGCGTCGTCAAAAGGCGATGGTGGTCTGTGGGTCGATGACCTTGGTGATGGCGTCCATCACCGTACTCAGGTCGCCGTCGAGAGCGTCGGCGGTCATCCGGAGTACGTACACGCCGTCCTGACCGGGGATCACCACCGTCTTCTGTCCGATGACGCGCTTCGTGCCGTCCTTCATGTAGGTACCGGCCAGTGAGAAGGCATTGAAACCGCTTATGGGGTTCGTGTTCCCGTTGTCGGCCGCCTGGAAGCCCGGCAGATTCTTCTCCTCGCCCGGCGCGTAGGTGAGGATCTGCCCCGGGTCGACGTTGCCGGTGAGCTTAGAGACGATCGCGGTAATGCGCGGGGGGTCGTTTGGCACCTGTGGCTGGTCGTAAACCATCGCGGTGTAGGCCCCGGGCGGTGTGCTCGGGCCGGCGTTTGACCACCCCGGCGGGACCGGGATGTTGATGGTAGGAGAGCCGGGATCGCCGGGGTGGACCGGCGTCTCGACGATCTGGTTCTCCTTGATGTAGTCCTGGATCGTCTTATTGGGGCCGGCGGCCTGGGCTGAAGTGGTCGGTGCGGCCGTGGATGCGGTCGTGGCGATCGACGTCGACGTGGACGTCTTCGTCTCGGTCTTGGTGTTGGAGCCGCAGCCAACCAGCGCGACACTCAGCGCGACGCCGGTGATGCCCACAGCGGTGGCTGCCGTCAGTTTCTTCATCGGGGTTGGTGTCTCCTGTCGTCCGGGGTCTGTGGCGCAGCATACGGTCGGCAAACGTGCGACGGAAGCTAAATCGCCGCGGAGCTTAGCGGTGTCCGATCGGAACCTGATTGGAATTACCTACGGTTTTCGCGACCGCGGGCCTAGACGGTATGGAGGCGACTTGAGGCCGAAGGCCTCGGGCTGCAATCGGACGTGGGTTGCCGGTGGCGGGTGAACACTCGCTCCGGTAGAGCCACAGTTGCAGATCAGGAGGCCTCCGGTGAGT
>NZ_JBKQOI010000053.1:0-6261 GCF_052145595.1 Mycobacterium sp.
GTCACATCATCGACACCGAAATGGTCAAGCACAGCGCCGACCGGCTTGTGCCACTCGGCCGTCATCGGCAATCCTGCTTCCAACGCCGCCCCTTGGCCGGGTCCGTCGAACGCCACGACGTCTAGTCCCGCGTCGCGCAACGCCAACAGCATCGGCAGCCATTCCTCGATGTAGCTATCGAAGCCGCCGAAGACCACGATGACCCCGCGCGGCGAAGCCGGGGTCAAGCGGTAAGCCGACAGGGTTGTCCCGCCATAGACCACGTCGTGATGCTGTTCGGCGCCCACCCCGCACTGTGTGAGCACGGTGTCCAGGAAGGTTTGGCGCGCGCCACGGCGGCGCGGGTCATCCGCCGACATGAAGAACTCAGCGGCGCGGATCAGGTAGGCGCCCGCCAGCATCCGGCCTTCCCCGCGCGCACGCTCACCGAGAGCGAACAGCTGCCGAATCCACTCGTCGTAGTTGGTCAGACTGGGCGCGACCCGCCGCAGCTCGTCGAGCATCTGTGGTTCGCCAACCCAGTTCCAGAAGCGGTTGAGCTGAAAATTCAGCGTCACATCCGGATGAAGGTCGTAATACCCGACCGTTGATGGCTTCGGCGAGCGCGTTGTCATAGGAGCTGCCGACCGCTCCGACTGATGGCTGGATGCCCGCTTCGGCGAGCCGCTCGGTGAACCGGATCGATGTTTACTGGCTGGATTCAATCGGTGGTCGCAATACCGGCTTGCTGAAGCGAGTGTAGGTGGTCATTGAAGGCTTCGGCGGGGGTGCGCCATCCGAGGGTTTTGCGTGGTCGGGTGTTGAGGGTGTGGGCGATCGCTACGGCAGAGGCTCAGAAGCTCCTTGACCAGCTCGAAGCGGAGTTGGCCGCTGCCGGTGCCCGCGCCGGTACCACGCTGTCGTGGACGGTGGCCGAGCAAGAGATGCTCGACATGCTGGCCAACACCGTTGACCGCCGCACCGAGTTGGCCGCACGGTACGCGAAGAGCCGCGACACGAAAACGAAAGTCAAAGTTTCCGTTGAACTTCGCATGCTCGACAACTCGGTGGCCAGGATGCTTAAGAACATCAAAACTGATGTGCCTCACACTGATTCGCTAACGACGATCAAGGCACGCGGGGCGGCTAACGTGCGCTGGGACCGGGAGCGGGCACCCAATGCCGGTGCGTGACGATCTCGGCGTGCGGCTCGACGGCCTGCGGCCATGGCTGAAAGCGCAGTACCGAGCCGAACTCGGAAGAGGTGACGCCCCAGCACGTTTCGAGAATGACGATCCGAAATCGGTTGCGGACCTTGAGAAAACCTCGCCGCATCCGACGCAGATTCGCCGGGTGCTGCGCATGCTGGACAGTCCCGCCGCCGTGAACATCAGCCACCGCCGCATCAAGCAATACCCGCCGACCGCCGCAGTCGGATGGCTATGGGGCTTCAAGGGCGGCGTCGCGGTGGCCAAAGACGGCACGATTGCCCCGGCTGCGTTGGGTGTCGACGTCTACCCGTAAAGCGCCCAATCTTCGTGCTCAGCACCGAGGGGAAGTCCAAGGAGCAACGGCAGGCCGAGCTTGACCGCACGCCCGTGGCTGATTTAGTAAATGGTCCGGTTTATCAAATTGCTTAGACAGCGGCCAGCAGAACTCCCAGAACTCCCAATCCAAAAAAGGGTAGCATAAGGACAATAGTGGTGGCAACCATTGCTAACAACGGTAATAAAGCCGGTATTGCAATAATTACTAGCGCGACAGTTAATGCGTTCTCAATGGCGTTCTCAATGGCGGTATTATTAAGGGCGGCGAACGAGCCCGCACTCGCAGTCAGGGGTTGCAACGACGCGGCGTTGGCGGCCTCAGCGCTGGCATAGGAGCCCACACTGGAAGTCAAGTGCTGCACAAACTGCTCGTGAAACGCCGCCGCCTGCCCGGCCAGCGCCTGATAGTCCTGGGCATGCTGGGAAAACAGGTGCGCGATACTCGCCGATACCTCATCGGCGGCGGCGGGAATCACCGCGACGGTCGGGGTCGCCACCGCCATATGCGCCGCGCCGATCGTCGAACCGATATTCGCCAAATCCGTTGCCGCTAAGGTCATCGACTCCGGTGCCGCGGTCACAAACGACATATCTTTTCTTTCCTTTCAACCGGTCCTCATCGACGCTTCCACACGGCAAAAAGCATCACACGAACTTGCCACGTGTTCAACACGGGCTAGACAACACAGAGCGACGGGCTAGACAACACAGAGCGACCGGCTAGACAACACAGAGCGGCCAGTTCGGCGCGCACCCGGTCTTGGGCCGCGATCACGGCGGGGTCGTCGGGGTCGCGGATCGCGGCACGTTCAATCTCGAATCGCAACGACTCCGCCATCTTCAGCAAGAACGACACCCTGTTCTCAGGGGCTGGCAGAGCCATCCGAGTTGAAGTGCCGGTAAACGCTGGCCAGCGATGGCTGGGCGTAGCACAAATATCGCACGGCCACGGATAGCTCACTATACAAAATGCCCTCTGAGGAGGCATTTAGCCTTGTGCCCCGGCAGTGTCTGATTCCAGGACATCGTTGGCAGCTGTCTCGGGACATAGTTGACACCTCTGCAAGCTGGGGAGGTCGGCCATATCGAAAGCGCAGCTCGTCATCACCGCCGTGGTGCTGGAAGGACGCAGCAAAAGCGAAGTCGCCCGCGACTACGACGTCTCCCGCCAATGGGTCCAACAGCTGTGCAAACGCTACGAAGCCGACGGCGATGCAGCCTACGTCCCCCGCTCACGACGCCCACACCATAGCCCTCAGGAAGTCACCGTCGAGGTCGAAGACCGCATCGTGCGGCTGCGCAAGACCCTGACCAAACGCGGCCTGGACGCCGGCGCCGACACCATCGCCACCCATCTCGCCACCGACCCCAGCATCACGAATGTGCCTGCCATCTCCACGATCTGGCGAATCTTAAAACGCCGCGGCTTCGTCACACCCCAACCGCACAAACGTCCCCGCTCGGCCTGGAAACGCTTCTGCGCCGAGCTGCCCAACCAATGCTGGCAAGCCGACGTCACTCACTGGCACCTCGCCCACGGCGGCGGCGTGGAAATCCTCAACGTCATCGATGACCACTCCCGACTGGCCGTCGCCAGCCTGGTCCGGCGCTTCATCGGCGGCCCCGACGTGACCGCGACCCTCACCAGCGCCTTCACCACCTGGGGCCCACCGGCCTCGGTGCTCACCGACAATGGCGCCATCTTCACCGGACAACCCCGACGCGGCGGGCGCACCGCCCTAGAAATCACCCTGGGCACACTGGGTATCAACTACCTGACCTCGCGCCCCTACCATCCATAGACCTGCGGAAAAGTGGAGCGCTTCCACCAAACTCAAAACAAATGGCTGACCGCACACCCCGCGGCCACCATCGCTGAACTCCAACACCTTTGCGACCAATTCCGCGTCTACTACAACCAGCGCCGCCCACACCGTGCACTCGACCGACGCACTCCGACACAGGCCTACACCCGCCGACCCAAAGCCACCCCAACCGGCTACGTCATCCCCGCCCACTGCCGCATACGCACCGACACCATCGACGCCGCCGGCGCCATCACCATCCGCTACAACAGCCGCCCGCACCACATCGGCCTGGGCAAACGCCGCACTGGCACCAAAATCACCGTGCTCATCGACGACCGCGACATCCGCGTCCTGGACCGCAACACCGGCCAACTCATCCGCAAACTCGTCTTAGACCCACCCGCGACTACCAACCCCGCGGCGTCAAATGCGGAAACAGCGCCGAAAACAGGCAATAGAGGATTCGAACCTGCGACACCGGCTTTTGCAGCCGGACGTTTTCGATGGTTCTCGTTTGTTGTCGCTAGCCGTTGTCGGGCAACAGTTTTCGGCATCCCAATGATGCCAACGGTTGTCGCTAATTCTCGCTGATTTCCGCTCATAAACGGTGAATAAACGATGAGCGATCTATACCGTTATGCGCGCTCGGCCGTCATGTTCATGTCAACTGTGCCCTGGCACGCGCCGCTCAAGATCTCAGTGTGCATGGTGCCGGAAAGTGTCCCGTCGGGTTGGGGTGTGTAGCGCACGTCGGCTCGAGCCGGATCCCATTCGATCGTGGTGTTGGGCATCATGCAGTCCCATTGGAAATCGCTGACTTGCTTCCAGGACGACCCATCCCAGGTGAATTGAACCGGCTGCGGAACCGTCGGGTTGCTCGGCGCAGGGCCGCTAATGATCGTGGCGATGCACTTTCCGCTCGAACAGCTCGAGCGGAACCCATAGGTATCGGTGTGCTGCACCTCAGCGTCACCGACCGCCATGCTAGTCCCGGACTTTGGACCAACCATGAACGTGATCGCGTACTCGCCGTTCCAGGACGGAGGGTTGGCGGAGGCAGTGTGGGGAAGCGACAGGGCGATCGCGAGCGACGTGGCGCATAAACCGACGAGACTGCTCAGACAGTCTGAGGCCATCGGTTTCTCGTCTCGGTCCGTAACGACTTTGGAACTAGAGCGCGCTGCCACAATCTTGGATATATACCCATCTAAACAAGCGCGCCACTGCCGCGACCTCTCTGCCGCGTAACCAGGATCACGAGCAGCCCTCGCCGCGCCAGTCGACACGTTCTGGCAAGGACGAGAGCAGAACCGTCGCCACCAGATCCGATCCACCTTCAGCAGCGCACCACAGACCACGCAATGCGTCGCCCTCTCGGGGTGCGCTTGCGGTGCAACGGATCTCGTCATGGCTCTCTCAACTTTGGAATATGCGGAGTTGAAATTTGCTGGTAGGGTACCACTTTCGCGCTGTGTCGGCCACGCTGCGCGCCAAGGAGGAACAAAACCCCTCAAACGTACACGGCACAATGTGCAGTTTCGGCCATGCGCCGCCGAGGGGGTGGCAGGGGGGTCTACCCACCCCGCCAGTGCCGACGGGCATGGTCACCATGCGGTTGATGGGGTGGTGCGGCACCTGATTGGCATGCTATGTGAAGACGTCGTTGAGGGTGACGGTTTGCAGGTTGCGGCTTTGGATGATGTCGAGCAGCTGCGCGTAGCAGTGGGTCACGGTGGGCAGGTTCGCGTGGCCGATCACGATCTGTTGGGGCTGAAACGACTTCAGCGCGTTGGCGATGAGTGTGGTTTCGTTCTCCGGCCGCCAGTCGCCGATGTCGGCGCTCCACATGGTGATCGTGGCGTAGCCGAGGTCGGCGGCCACTTTGTCGGTGGCGGCGGTGTGTCGGCCGTAGGGCGGTCGGAAATACGGGGTGCCGTCCACTCCGTAGGTGTTGCGAAGGAAATCGGCGTTTCGGCTGATCTGATCGGCGACGGCGCCCGGGCTGAGGCGGGTGATGTCCGGGTGTGACCAGGTGTGGTTGCCCAGCGCTATCTGCCCGGAGTCCACCATGGGCCGCAGCGCGAGTGCGTTGACCGACCATGCGATGTTGGTGCCGTTGACGAAGAAGGTCAGCCGGGTGCCGCTGTCGTGGCAGAACTGCGCGTAGGCGGCCACCACGTCGACGCTGACGCCATCGTCGACGGTCAGCGCCACCTGATTGCCGTCCCCGGGCAACCGAGTCAGCACACCGGCAGGTGCGGGCACCCGACCCGTGGGGATTTTCCATCGGACCGGGGCAGCGCCTGCCGTCCCGGCCCGGGTGGCGGCCGCCAGCACGGTGACCGCTATGGCGCATAGCATCGTGCGCCGATCCAGGTAGTGCACGGGGTTAATGTTACTCAGGCGTAGGGCGGGTCAAAGATTTTCTTTACCTTCTGCGCCTTGAACTTTCGGCTACGCGGACGCGCCCGGCCGAGGCCGGCAATGTCGGGGAATCAGGCGACGGCGGAAGGGTACGGCATGTCCTTACACAGCGATCGAATCGCATCTCTTAATCAGCGGTCGAGTCGTCGCAGGACGTGAGCAAGGAGACCGGAGGCGGCATGTGGTGGAGGGGGGCACCGTTGTGGTGGAAAGCGCTCGGCGAAACACCCCTAGGTCATCGTTGTGGCGGTGCTGGTTTTCAATGCCGCTTTCGGGTTCCTCCAGCAGGGCCGGGCCAGGGCAGTGGATCTCAATGCCGATCACCTCGCCGCCTGTGTTCTCGACAGCCTCGGGTAATCCGGTTGGTGACCCGACCACCGTGGCTGTTGACACCGCCGGGCTGGCGGCGGAGCGTCGGGACGGGCGGTTGCAGGCAGCCATCACCGCCCTGCTCGAGCGGCACCGCAGATGCCTGCACGAGCGGTACCCGGTGCTCGGCGCCG
>NZ_JBKQOI010000054.1:0-3199 GCF_052145595.1 Mycobacterium sp.
CTGGCTGCTCAGCTTTGGAGCGGGATCCACGTGAATAGCGCAGCGTGCTAAGCGCCGGCTGCTTAAGGCCCCATGTCGCCTCCCAATAAGCCGACGCGGAGGCGGGCCGCGGCTACAGCGGCGGCGCTTAAGTGCGGCCATACCAGTGATGCACTTGATCACCAACAATACATACTTAGTTAAGCGTTTTATACCTAATCGCTAAGCTTTTAGTTTCTGAAGGCCAGCGAAGCATCCGTATGCTCCGGGTTTCACTTGAAGATATGACGGCCGAAAGACTTGTATGCATACAGCGCCACCGCCGCGGGTCACGCCTGGTCAACCTCGAACGCGTCCGCGGCGATTCGACACCCCGCCCAACGCCTAGCCGCCATGCTCGAACAAGCCGCCCAACAAGATGCCGCACTAACCGCTTGACAATGCCGGGAGGGAGTAAGCGGAGGCGTCGCGCTCGGCGCTGCGCGCCAGAATCTCAGCCGGCGTCTCGCAGCAACGGCTGCGCCGTCGAGGGCGCCTCGACAACCGGGATCAACTCAGCGAAGAGATCCATTGCGGCCGCAATGGTGTGGTCAGCGAAGGAAGTGAAATCCTCGAAAGAGATGCCTTCCCGGATCCACCGGGATCTGCGGGCCACAACCCCGATGCGCTGTGGATCAGATGAACCGTGCACGATCGCGGTGATTCCGCGGTTCTGCTGGTTCCACGCGTCGGCGAAGTGCGTTAGCCAGGGGCGGTCGGCGACGGGGAAGTTGCACGCGGGGGTGACCCGAATGATTAATACGTCGCCGAACGAGGGGGAGATCTCGAGGTGCACGTGCAGCCGCCGGGGATTGGCGTTGACGACGAAGAAGTATTCGCCATCGCGCTGGCCCCGGAAGAACCGCAGCCCGCAGGTGGACATGTAGCGTTCGATCAGGTTCGCGCAGAGCGATTCACTCGTCATGAGGTCGATTCTGTGGCCCGCGACTTTGCGGATCCTTTGAGCTGGGTTAGCCGGCGCTAAGGAATCTGCTGAGAATCCGCTGAGCGAACGGGCCCGGAACGGCAGGACCCGCGGTTTCAGCCCACGAGTCGTGCGATTTCGACCATCGCGGAGCTGATCTGGGCGATCTCGGCGGGCGGGCAGATGTACGGCGGCATCGCGTAGACCAGGTTCCGGAAAGGGCGCAACCAAACGCCGTGGTCCAGCGCCGCCGGGGTGGCGACGGCCAGGTCGACCGGCCGGTCGCATTCAATGACGCCGATGGCGCCGCACACCCGGACATCGGTCACGCCGGGAAGCGCCCGGGCCGGATCAAGCCCGGCCGCCAGCCCGTCGGCTATCTCCGCGACCCGTGACCGCCAGTCCTGGCCGAGCAGCACCTCGACGCTGGCCACCGACACCGCACAGGCCAGCGGATTGGCCATGAACGTGGGCCCGTGCATCAGCGCACCGGCCTCACCCGAGCTGATCGTGTGCGCGATGTCAGCAGTGCACAAGGTTGCGGCCATGCTCAGGTATCCGCCGGTCAGCGCCTTGCCGACGCACATGATGTCCGGGCTCACCCCGGCGTGGTCGGCGGCAAAAAGCGCGCCGGTGCGGCCAAAGCCGGTCGCGATCTCGTCGAAAATCAGCAACACCTCGTGCCGCCGGCAGATGTCGCGCAGGTCACGCAGATATGCGGGGTCGTGAAAGCGCATCCCGCCCGCCCCCTGCACGACGGGCTCAACGACCACGGCCGCCAGTTCGTCGGCGTGCCGCGCCAGTTGCGCCTCGAACGCGGCGCCGTAGCCGGCGTCGTAGGCCCGTGGCACCTGCGGGGCGAATATCTGCCGGGCCAAGATGTCGGTCCACAGCGAGTGCATGCCGCCATCGGGGTCACAGATGCTCATCGGGGTGAACGTGTCGCCGTGGTAACCGCCCCGCCAGGTCATCAGCCGGCGCTTGCCGGGCCGGCCACGGCTGCGCCAGTACTGCAACGCCATCTTCACCGCGATTTCCACCGACACCGACCCCGAGTCGCTGAAGAAAACCGTCTCCAGACCCGCCGGGGTGATCTCCACCAACAACTGCGCCAGCCGGGCGGCGGGCTCGTGGGTCAGCCCACCGAACATGACATGGTTCATCGTGCTCAGCTGCGTGGTCAGCGCCGCGTCCAGGACCGGGTGGCTGTGCCCGTGGATCGCGGTCCACCAGGAGCTCATCGCGTCAAGCGCCTCGACCGGTTTGCCGTCACGAATCAGCGTCAGCCGGGCACCGTGGGCGGCCACCGCCACCAGGGGCACCACCGATTCCCTGCCGATGGTGCTGTAGGGGTGCCACAGGTGCGCGGCGTCGATCGCGCTGATTTGCTCGGGCGTCAACCCGGCCCTCGCCGCTGACATAAAGATCGAGGGTAGAGCAGCCGGTTCGCGCAAATCGCAGCCATCGGGAAGCATCTAACGGCATGTCTTCGCCCCATCAGCCCGACGGCCCCAAGCCGGGTGACCGCACCGCCTCCCCGCCGACGCCCGACGACGCCGACCGCTCCCGGCACGAGGCACCGCGGGTACTTCGCCTGCGCATCGCGGCCTGGGACGTCGTCTGCACCGTCGCGCTGCTGATACTGCTGGTGTTTCTGGCCACGGCGACGACATGGCCGACCCGGCTCTTTGGCTTCCTCGCGAATGTGTGCGAGGGGGAAACTTGTGGGCCCGTCCCCTACGGGATCGATCTGTACATCCGCCCAGTGGTGTGGGGAGGTATCGGTGCGGCGATCGCCGCGGCCGGAATCGGCCCCTTCGTTTCCCTCTTGAAGGGTTGGTACATGTCCTTCTGGCCGGTGTTAGCCCTCGCCATCATCATGTTCAGCTCTGTCGCCGGCTTCATGCTGACCACCTTCAGCGAACGTTACTGGCTCTGACGGCGCGGCCGCGCTCGTTCGGCAAGCGGCGCGAACAACTGATGCGGTTCTGAGACCGAAATCACAACTGGGGCAGCGGCCACCGCCGCTGCGCCGCAAGCGTTGCTCTTCGTCAGCCCGGCCGCCTATGCGGCGGCGGCCGACACTTATCGGGAGCTCAACCTTTTCGGCGACGTTTTCGATAAGATTCGCAACGACTATGTCGAGAAGCCGGACGAGTCGAAGCTGATCGAGGCCGCAATCAACGGCATGCTCGCCGCGCTCGACCCACATTCGAGCTACATGGACGCCAAGGCGTTCCGGGACATGCAAGTCCA
>NZ_JBKQOI010000055.1:0-41853 GCF_052145595.1 Mycobacterium sp.
GGGAACCGAAGGGAACCAATGGGAACCGCATCCGAAGAAAAAACACCACCGCAGCGCTTCGTTCGTCGCGAATTGGCGAGCCGTGTGGCCGCGACTCCCTCGCATGCGCAAGTACCGCGAAGTACCGTAGAAAACCAGGTTCTTAACTGCCGCATCGGTCCTCATTCTGGGAAACTGATACCAGGTCGGCCGTGGCCGACGAGGATGGAGGAGCAAGAAGCATGGCCCTGTCCCAGGCGGTCGCCGCCCCCATCGAGGAGATCCTCGGGTCGGTGGAATTGGCCCCCCACAACGGGTTTCATCTCGAACCGCGCTGCCGGGTGTGCCGCAACGACGAAATGCGCACCAAGGTCAACGAAATGCTGGCCGCAGGAGCCAGCTACGCCATGATCCAACGGGCTTTAGACGAAGACAACGCCAGGCTCGACAAGCGAGACCGGGTCACCATCGATTCGATCCGCAACCACACCGAACGGCACTTCTCGGTACAAAATGTCGCCAAGGCGACGTACCGCGCGATCCTTGAACGGCGTGCGAAGGAAAATGGCGTCGACTTCGTCAACGGCGTGGCCACAGCGATTACGCCGATGGCCCTGTACGAGACAATCATGGTTAGGGGCTACCAGAATCTGGTCGATCCCGACACGAAGATCGATGTGAACACGGCCATGACGGCGGCTGGTCGGCTCCAAGCACTCATCGATTCTCGTGCGGGGCAACCTGATTGGGCGGACATACGGGTCCAAGTGAACCGGATTATCGCGGCGATTAAATCCACAGTGCCCGAGGCGATGTGGGGCGAGATCGTGAGCAAGCTCGACGGAACCGTCGAGGCCGTCGAGCCACTGGAGGAAGACGGGGCCGACATCTTCGACCCGGACGACGATCCCTTCGACGACGACTTGGACGAGTTAGACCGTTAGACGACGGCGTTGTTCGGTTCGTTGATGTTGTCCTGGCTAGCGCGCGTGCCCTTAGAGCTTCACCTTGTCCAGCATCGCGCTGGCCATCCGTGCGGCGTTGTCCATGCACCACAGCACGTCCTCGGGCAGCCGGTTGGCCTGCTCGGGCGTGTCGATGCCAAAGCGCAACTCGACCTCACCCCGGTAAGCAGCCTGCATCAGCGGGATCGCCGTGGCGTGGTTGGTAGCGAAGTAGATGGTGGTCAAACTGCTTTGTCTCCTTCTTTAACTAGTTGGAACCAAGATTCAATTGCGGTGGGAGTTCGCCGCCATAGTTCTCAGCCATGCCAGCCAGGCAGCCCTGGTACCAATCCACCTGATCGATCACGGGATGGTCCGGGTGAACTACTTGAACAACATCCGGAAGCTGGTAAGCAACCAACTCTTCCTGGCAGAACGATGCCGACATATTTGGATGGGACTGGGCAATGTACTTGGCATTGTGTGAAATCGACTGCCCCATAGGTGTCGGATTTGCCCCGGTCACCCAGTCGTGTCCGGCCTGCCAAGACTGGGACATCGTCACTGGGGCGTCATTGGCGGTCGTCCCCGTCGGCTTCGATACGGCCAGTACAACGACCAATACGATCAGCCCGAACAGTGCGATGGTGGCCCCTACAAAGACCAGGAACGCCCGATTCGACCTGCGCCGGGGCGGCGGGATGTTCGGGGGCGGCGGCACCTGCGGGTAGGAGGCCCGAGGGGGGATGTACCCCGGGCCGTAGTTCACGGTGTGTCGGGCGCTTCCTTTTTGGAACTCACCCCACGAGGCTGATGGGTTCCCCGCCGGTGATCCGGGTGTGTGCTGTGTCGGCAGCGGCGGGGCTTGGGGGCGACGGTACTTCGTCCAGTGCTGCCCATCCTGGTACCGCTCATCGCCGCAGCCATCTAGGTCGGGATACCGGTCAGCCGGTGGCTGGGAGGCTACGAGTAGCGCTCCGCATTCGCCGCAAAAATGCTGATTTTCGGGGCTTTGGTGACCATTCGGGCAGGTCACCGTGGTTGTCGTCATCCGTCGCGCTCCTGCTAGTGACTGTGTCCGTTCTGGTCGGCCCCAAGATGGCTTTCACCGTCCTGTCTACGTTGCGCTGGTGCGCGATCGAGCGACAGAGCACTTCGGCCTTTCGCGAGAAGCCCCAGTGCTCGATGTGGTGGCCAAAGGTTCCCCCAGCCCTACTGGCGGGTTGGGCCCGTAGAACACGCCCACGCCGCGTTACGTCAGGCCGAAAGGCCCTTGTCCGCCCAGCGCGCAGGGGTGGAGCGTCTATTAGTCGACAACGACGACTTCCTTGTTAGGGATCGGCTGAGTAGGGGCGGTCAATGATGCTTTGCCCAAACGGCCACGAGAACATGAGCACTACCAATATTGCGGCGAGTGCGGAGTCTCGCTTGTCCTCCCATCTCCCCGGCCAGCCGCTGGCCGAATGGCGGAAGCGATCCAACTCCCTGCCGATGCACCGAACGGGAGGAAAGCGCCGGTAATGGCGGTTTGCCCGCGAGGTCATGCGAACCCTGAGCATTACCGATTCTGCGGCGAGTGCGGAGTGCCGCTTGCTGCAGCGAATCCCGGGGCACCAACCGAAGTTCTCGGTGAGCCACCTCCCCATGCCACAGATGCGACGACCGAGTTGCTCGGGGGGCAATTGGCCCCCGTAAGTCCAGGCCCTCCCGCCGCCAACTTAAACGCAGTTCCAGGGAACCAGGGCGTGGTCGATCGACTGGGCGGAAGCGCCCGGGTCGTGCTGGTTGCTTTGGCAACCCTGCTCGTGATCGGCGTCGTGGCCTTGGTGGCCTTTGTCATTGGACACGATTCGTCAGGCGGTGTCGCCGCATCATTAACATCGACCGCTGCATCGCCGACCACTGCGTCGACCACCGAATCGCACGGTGCGCATACGGTTAGCAGGAACTCGGTCGCAAGCCAAATCGCCTCGAAGATGACGGACGCCGCTGGGAACAAGCCCGATTCGGTGTCTTGCCCAGATGACCTGGAGGCACGCGTCGGGGCGCAGCTGAACTGCGACATGAAGATCAAGAACCAGACCTTCAACATCAACGTGACCGTCACCAGCGTCGACGGCGACAACGTCAAGTTCGACATGCTGGAGACCGTCGACAAGAACCAGGTCGCCCGCATTATCAGCGACAAACTGACTCAGCAGGTAGGACGCCGACCGGATTCCGTGAGCTGTCCCGACAACCTGAAAGGCGACGTGGGCGCGACGCTAAGGTGCCAGCTCACCGACGGCCGCGACAAATACGGGGTCAACGTCACCGTCATCGGCGTCGACGCCGGTGACGTGCACTTCGATTTCAAGGTCGATGACCAACCCGAGCCGCCCACCGCCTACATTCCGCCTCCCGGCACCGTGCCGCCGACTCCGGCCCACACGCAGCCCGTTCTGCCCGACGCCGACGGGCAAGGCTTCCTGAACTACCCGGGCGCGCGCTGCAACTACACCAACCCGGCAGTAGCGATTGGCCGCACGTCGCAGTCGCTTGTTGTGATCTGCCAGACCGGCGTCGGGCGGCTCTACTACAAGGGATTCGGCTTGCAGAACGGCCTGTCGGTCGAGATCGATGACCCGGTGCGAAACGGCGCCAACTTCATCGCAGCGAATAACGGGGTGCAGTACTCGGTCTCGCCTAACGCACTGATCATCACGCGAGGATCTACGGTGCTGAGCACCGAGCCCATGGTGGAGTACTGGTCGGGTTAGTCCGGAGCCCGGGAAGCGATGTGGGCCTCGTAATCGAAGATTGATGAGGAACCGACCATGAGTGCTTGCGAATCTGCCGTGGATCGTCGGCCGCTGTTCCTAGGATCCGACTTATGCCATTGAGTGCGGGCCAGACCTTCGCCGGGTACAGAATAATCCGACGGCTGGGGTCCGGGGGGATGGGTGAGGTCTACCTTGCCCAGCATCCGAGGCTGCCGCGCCGTGACGCTCTCAAGCTTTTGGGCACCGACGTATCGGCTGACAGCAACGCTGTGCTGGCTACCCTGAGACTTCGGGCCGGCCATGTCCCCAACGGCAGCTACCTTGCCTATCACCGCGAGCACTTCGCTGAGCAGGTCGCCGACGAGGCATTAATGTGATGACGTCCAACATGCGCGAGCAGCTGACAACGCTAGCGGCCCTCCTGCGCCGCTTCCTCGGCCGCGAACTTCCAACACTCGGCCCCGACTGGTGGAACCAAGGCGTGCTTGCGAAGCTCTCGTATCAGCAGCGAGCGCAGGCCGACGAGCAGCAGTGGTCGACCTTGGACCACCTTGACGTCGCTGCCACGCTCCGCGTGGTCGACCAGAACTGGGATCTGTTCAGGCGCCGCGGACTGGTCAAGTGGGACGATCGGAACTGGCTGAAAGAGGCGGCCAGTATCCGCAACCGCCACTCACACGATGCCCCCGGTCGAGAGCCGAGCCCGGAGCGCGTGTACAGGGACATCGACACGCTTGCGCTTCTCGCCGAAGCCCTTGACGCAGACAGTGACGAATCCCGTGAGCTTTCGGTGGCAAGGACCCACGCGCTGGGGGCGCTCGCGCCCCCGCCCAACGAAGGCGTTCCGTCAACGGCCCGGGCGGCCGCGGCCTCTGGGCCGTCTTCCAGCCCGTTCGTGCCTGGAGCAATGATCCGCTTGAAGGCGCGACCCGAACTCACCGGCGTGATTACCCAGGCGGATGATTCCGGGTCACAGACGCGCTTGACCGTGTTCCACGGAGGCGTTACGCAGACCTACTACGAGAGCCAAGTCGAGCTGGTCGAGTCGAAGTCCGTCGAACATCTCTCGGCGGATGAGATGAAGGCCCGGCTCACAGCGGCGCACGTCTTGCACCCGTCGGTCAGCCGCCTCTATTCCTTGAACAGCGGACGCATCGACTACGAGCCATACCAGTACCGCCCGGTCATGAAGCTGATCAACGCGGACCGGCCAAGGCTCCTGATCGCCGATGACGTCGGTGTCGGCAAGACCATTGAGGCCGGGCTGATCATCAAGGAACTGCAGGCGCGCCAGAAGCTCGACTCGATCCTCGTGATCTGCCCCAAACCGCTCGTTGTCGAGAACAAGTGGCGGTCGGAACTCAAGCGGTTTGACGAGGACTTCGCCCACCTCGACAGCGCCACCCTGCGGCACTGCATCGACGAGACGCGGGCCGAAGGTCGATGGCCCTCGCGGTATCAAAAGGCGATTCTTCCCTACTCCCTGCTCGATGAGCGGCTGCTCTTGGGAGAGACCTCGGGACGCCGGCCGAGGACGGGTCTTGCTTCGCTGATTCCGCCGGTCAAGTTCGACTTGGTGATCGTCGACGAGGCGCACCATGTTCGCAACAGTGACACTTGGAGCCATCGCGTCGTCAAACACTTGCTGGATTCAGCCGAGGCCGTCGTCTTGATCTCGGCGACGCCGATACAGACCGGCAGCGAGGATCTGCGCACGCTCTTGCGTCTTCTGCGTCCAGATACGTTCGTCGACAACCAAACCTTCGACCTGATGCGTGAGCCCAACGCTCATTTGGCAAACGTTGAAAGCGCGGCTCGAATCGCCAATGACGGTTGGCAAGCGGAGTCGGCTCGAGAGTTGGACGCCGCCCTCGCTACCTCATGGGGCAGCCGTGTCATTCGCGCGGACCCTCGCGCTCAGGAACTGCGCGATCTCCTCGATCAAGATTGCATGGACGACCGCAAGCGAGTCTGCGCCCTTCGGCTCACCCAGTCTCTTAATACATTCTCCGGGCTGCTCAACCGCACGAGGCGTCGGGACATCGGATCCTTTACAACGAGGAAGCCGGAAACTTTCGAGGTCGACTTCACTCCAGAACAGCAGGCGGTCCACGACCTGCTGCTTGACCTGGCTGGACGTATCTCCATGGCCAAGAGCCACGGCAGGTCGCTCGACTTTGTCCTCTCCACTCTCCAGCGTCAGGCGGCGAGTTGCCTCAATGGCCTGGCGCCGTTCGTGGAGGACGTGCTCAGGCGGAAGCTCAGCGCCGAGGAGTGGAGCGAGGCCGACGTCGAAGTGGATGAGCTCGACACCTCCGACCTGGACGGGTTCGTTGACGAGATCCGGGAGATTGCTCGGCAGGCCGCCGACTTGGCCGAGGATCCGAAGCTGGACCGGCTGCTTGCCTACGTCGATGAGAAGCAAGAACTCGACAACAACAAGCTGCTGGTGTTCAGCACCTTCAGGCACACGCTCAGGTACCTGATGGACCACCTGACGGCCACGGGCGTCCGAGTCGGCCTCGTGCATGGAGGGGTGCCAGACGACGAGAGGCGCGACCTTCGTGCGCGCTTCGCGAAGGCCCGGACCGACCCAGAGGCCCTCGATGTGCTGCTCTCGTCCGAGGTCGGTACAGAAGGTCTCGACTACCAGTTCTGTGACGCCTTGGTGAACTACGACCTCCCGTGGAATCCCATGCGCATCGAACAACGCATCGGACGTATCGACAGGCGCGGACAGGCGAGCGAAACCGTAGCCATCAAGAATCTGGTCGTCAGTGGCACGGTCGACGCCGTCATCTTCCAGCGATGCCTTGAGCGGATCGGAGTGTTCAAGCGAGCGCTGGGTGGAAGCGAGGCCATCCTGGGAGATCTCACCCGCGACATCCGGAAGATCGCAGAGGACCTCACGCTGACTGTCGCCGAGCGCGAAGCTCGGCTCCAGCAACTCGCGGACAACAGAATCGGTCGGATACAAGAGCAGGAAGAACTCGAAGAGCGAGAGAGCGCTCTGTTCGGGCTCCCGTTGAGGAAGCTCGACGAGGAGGGCGTCGAGCAGGCGGCAAGTCCCTGGCTTGCTCCCGAGCAGCTCGCGCGTCTCGTCCAGCGCTACCTGTCCAGCCGTGGCTACGAGCGGGCCGAGGCGCTGTTCGAGCGTCCTGTCGCCCTCTTCCGCCCCGGAAAGGAGATCCGGGCTTCGTTGCGGGAGGATCTGCTGGCCGCGGCACCCGACAGTACCTCCCAATGGCGGCGCTGGCTCGAATCCGGTTCGGATCAATCGCGACGGTTCACCTTTGACGCCGCCCTGGCTTCTAGTGGCGACATCGAGCTCCTCTCGCCCGTGCACGACCTTGTGCGGGTCGCAGCCGCACACGAGGAGACGTTCGCGCCACAGAGCACTGTTAGCCTCCGGGTGCGGTCGACCTCGGTACCGGAAGGCATCTATCCGGTGGCGGTTCATTCGTGGACCTATCTAGGTGCACGTGACGACTTTGAGGTCGTGGTGACCGCGGCTACCGGCGGCTTGGCGGACGAGGTCGAGCGCACCTTGGTGGACGCCGTCGACTCGGACGTGTCTCCTGCGGAGCTGATCGCCTCGCTGGATGACGAGCACTACGCGGCCTGGTCGGACGCGCGAGGGACACACATTGACCGGACACGCGTCCACGTCGACAGCCAGCTCGCCTCGC
Organism: Mycobacterium sp.; assembly: GCF_052145595.1. GTDB lineage: Bacteria > Actinomycetota > Actinomycetes > Mycobacteriales > Mycobacteriaceae > Mycobacterium. The sequence continues at coordinate 7,375 of NZ_JBKQOI010000055.1, forward strand.
TAACCGCCACTCACCAAGCCCGCCAGCAGTTGCTCGAGGACCAGATTCTGTCGGCGACGCATGACAACATCCGGCGCATGCGGGAATCCGAACTGCGCTCACTCGAAGAGGACTTCGAGGCGCGTCGCAGGCGCCTCGAGGACAGCATCCGGCGCAGTGACATCACAACGTCGCTGCTGTGCAGGGGAACGGTCGAGATCGTCAATGGCTGAGAGCGCCGCCTTCGAGAACTTGCGTCAGAAGCGTCTCCGGTTAATCGATTCTGCACGCGAGAACAACTTCGAGGAGGGTCTCAAGAGCCTGCTGTCTGAGCTGTACCCAGACAATGCGCACTTCATCTATGAACTTCTCCAGAACGCGGAGGACGCCCTCGCAACAACGGTTGAGTTCACCCTGGAGGCGGACCGGCTCACGGTCAGCCACGACGGGAAGCGGCCATTCTCCATCGCCGATATCGAATCGATCACCGGCATCGGCCAGTCGACCAAGAAGGACGATCCCACGCAGATCGGCAAGTTCGGCGTGGGCTTCAAAGCCGTCTTCGCCTACACGACCCGCCCCGAGGTCCGGTCAGGCGCCCATTCGTTCGCGATCGATGATCTCTTCGTTCCCACAGCGATCGACGGGACGGCTCGGCCCACGCTGACGTCGTTCACCTTCCCCTTCGACCGCGAGGACAAGCCGGTTGAAACGGCTCGCTCAGAAGTCGAGCGGGGACTCTCGGACCTCGACGAGAAGACCCTGCTGTTCCTCAACCACATCAGCACTATCACCTACGAACTGCATGACGGGACTGTCGGGATCATCGAGCGGCGTCCCGTGGACTCGCGGGTCATTGCGATCAAGCGGTCCGAAGGCGACAACTTCGTCGATTCGCACTGGCTCAGACTGACGGGGAACGCCAGCGTCGATGGACCGACTGCCAGCCCATTGACGGTGGCGGCGGCTTTCAAGGTGGAGCCCGCAGATGGTCCGCGAAGCAAGAAGGCGAAGCAGGCCGAGGGTCAGGACGCCGCACCTCGGCGATCGATCGTCCCCGTCGATGACGGCGACGTGTCGATCTACTTCCCGGCAGTCAAGGAGTCGTCCGGCCTGCGCTTCCACATCCACGCTCCCTTTGCCTCCACGGTGGCTCGCGACAGCGTGCGGGACGACCCGGGCAACGTGCGCCTGGTGGGAGACATCGCGAGGCTGATCGCCGAGGCACTACCCGGCATGTGCACGGATGGCCTCATCGACGACAGCTTCCTTGCGGCTCTCCCAAACGAAGATGACCAGATCGGTCACCCGTACGACCAAATCCGAGATGGAATCAGGGAGGCGTTCAACGACCTAGAGATCACGCCCGTCTGGGGACCAGGAGCCGGCTTCGCGGCGGCCCGGACGCTCGTGGCGAGCCCGAGCGAGTTCCGCAACTGGTTGGACCCCGCTGACCTCCCAACGCTGTTTGACTTCGCCGGCATCGCGTCCGCTGTCACCCCACGCTGGATTCGGGACCGCGACGGGCGTGCTGGCAAGTTCCTTGCCGGTCTGGACACTATTGCGTTCGGCTGGCGGGAGCTGAACCAAGCACTGAGGGCGGCTAAGAGCGCGGACGAGATCCTCGCGGACGCTGACGAGGTGTACGACGACGATGACAAGGTCACGCCGAACGCGTGGTTCGCCTGGCTGGCCGCAAGAACCGACGACTCGCTTCTTCGTCTCTACCAACTGATCGGCTTCGGTAGGCGCCACTACCAGCTCTACTGCGGACTTGAGGACGTCCCAATCGTGCGCCTTAGGAAGCGCGATGTCGTTAGCCATGTGCGCGGTTCTGCCACGTTCCTCCCGTCCGGACGCAGCGACACGGCCCAGTCGCGGGTGCCCATCTACCTCGCCTACTTCGAAGACGACGAGGACGCCACGCGGTTAGCCAACCTGAAAGCGTTCTACCGTGCAGTCGAAACGAAGCGCTGGGACGAGTCGGCACGCGCCGAGCGGCGGCTCGAGGCGTATCGAGACCGGAACCGGGCAATCCCCGATGGCGACGAGCTAACCCAACACCTGGCAGACGTTCGAGCCTTCATTCGCCACGGGGCGAAGCTGGAAAACGCCGGTGGGAACCTCGCCGAGGTGCCCATGTTTTTGGCGGACCAGTCTCAGGGCGGTCAGCGGTGGGTGACGGCACTGGAGACGTTCGTCGACCTTCCATTCAAGGACACCGGTCTTAGTGGCTTGTATCCCCGAGTGCCATTGTTCTGGGAAGGTGGCAGTCGAGACGGCCAATACGCGTACGACTCGGAGCCCTATGCGCTGGCAGGCATCTACCTGGAGGTCGAGGGAGTCGTCGACTTCGTCGGCTCGCTTGGCGCGAAGACCGGCATCGAGATCACCGAGGCGGATGTCACGAGGAACGTGGACTTCTCATCGTCTTGGCGCTGGTACAACCGTGAGACTGCCCAGGGACAGCGGTTCGACTGGAGCATCGATCGCTTGGACGACATCATCGAGATGGGCGATCACGACCTTCTCCGCGCGTTGTGGAACACGGTTGTCGTGGCACCTGCAGCCAAGGCAGTTGCTGTCTATCAAGCCAACGCCAGCGTCCAGCGACACCAGATGGTGTCCCAGCTTGCTCGCACCTTGACCTCGACGCCGTGGGTCCTCAATCGCGATGGCGATCTCAAACTTCCACGGGAGGTCTCAGTCGAGGAGTTACCCGACGACTGGCAGGTACCGCAGCAGACGTCGCTCGTCTACAAGCTCGACTTTGGGGCTGACGCCGTGCGACGGCGACAGAAGCAAGAGGGTGTCACCGACTTCCTCCGCGAGGAGGGGCTGGACGAGGATTCGCTCGACATCCTGCGGCAGGTGAAGGAGGCGGGGCTGGACATAAGAGCGATCCTCCGCGAGCACGCGGCGATGTCGCAGTTTCCCGACGGCCCGTCTGAAAATCCCGACCGTCGAGCCGGAGTGGCAGCAGTCGATGCTGCGTTGGCGCCTGAATACAGCACTTCCATCCGCGAACGTAGTGTCGTCGATGGTCAAGCTCAGGCGTCTGCTGAGTCGAGGGCTTACCTCCGAGCGCAGTACACGACTTCCGCCGGTGAGATGCACTGTCAGGCATGCCGGAAGCCGCTGCCGTTCAAGATCAAGGACGGCTCCTGGTACTTCGAAGCGGTCAAGCTCGTAAACGCGCGCAAGCAGGTCCATACAGCTAACGCCATAGCCCTATGCCCGCTCTGCGCCGCCCTCTACAAGTACGCCCGAGGAACCAAGAACGAAGCGATCCTCGACGAGCTCGACAGCACGACCATCGACGCCGGCCAAGGGACGGTCGAGATCCCCGTTGTCCTCAACGGCAAGCGCGTCAAACTTGGCTTCACCGGCAAGCACGCGATCGACATCAAGACCGCGCTCGGCGTCGCCGGGGACGAGCGTTCGGAAGCTGATTAGTTGGAAGGCACGCGACCTTTATGGCTCGCGACGGCGTGCCGCTGCTCGTCGTCACCGAGGACGAGAGCGAGGGCGCCCCCCCCTGATCCGGCTTCGCGATCTAAAGCGGAGTCGGCAAGTGCTTTCCGCGCCAGCGTCGACCACCGCCCGGCATTGTGGCGGGCGTTTACGACCAAGTCGGTCATGCCCGAACAGAACTGAACGCCGTCTCGAAATTGACCACATACGAGACGTCCACTGAGGGCGATCCCGTGCCGGTGTTTCTCGACGTCGGGATGTCTCAATTGTTCGTCTCAGAAATAAATGTCTCATAAAAAGCGTTGAAGTAGTTGTGGGACGGGGAAATTCACTGGAAATGGATCAGCGCGTTGGTGGCGCGCGTGTGGGCTACACCAGGGTAAGTACCGTCGCCCAGACCTTGGATCAGCAGAGCGCCGCACTGGAGGCGGCCGGGGTCACCAAGATGTTCTCCGACACCATGTCCGGCGCTCGCGATGATCGTCCCGGCCTGGCTGCCCTGCTGGACTACGTCCGCTCCGGCGACACCGTGGTGGTCTGGAAGCTAGACCGGCTCGGACGCAACATGATCCACATCCTGCAGACCGTCAAGGAACTGACCGACCAGGGCATCACCCTGGTGTCGACCACCGACGGCATCGACTCCTCGACCGCTGCGGGCCGGATGATGATCGGTGTTCTCGGTTCCCTGGCCGAGTACGAACGCGAGCTGATCAAGGAGCGCACTGCGCTTAAACGGGCGGCCTCGCGGGCGAACGGCGCCACATTCGGGCGGCCCCGCAAGGTCTCCGATGCCGAGCACATCACCACCGCGAAGCGGATGAAGACTGACGGCCACACCGCCAAGGACATCGCCAAATACCTTGGCGTCAGCCGGGCCACGCTCTACCGCTACCTCGCCGCCTAACGCCACAAGCGTCTGGTCCTCTCCTCCCGACCCTGCCGCCCACCGGCGTCCTCGATCCACCCCAGCAGCGGCCACCCGGCCCTGCGTGACGAGAGGAGACAACAGATGACCCATTGGAGCCAGAGTGGCATCGCGTTCACCGAGGGCCACGACGGCACCGAGATCCTCTGGGGCTATCCCCCGGCCGACAAGATCGACGAGGGAATACAGCGCCTCATCGCCCGCTTGTACGCCGAGTTGCGCCGGTACCCGACCGTGGCCGAAATCGATGAGCAAACCTACGGCCCCAATGCAGCACCGGAGGTCGTCGAGGGTATTGCCAAGGCGGCCAGGGTCTTTCGCGAGGACGTAGGGCGCGACCCAACCCCCGCTGAGGTGCAGGCCGGACTGCTGATGGCCGACACCGACGCCGCCCTGTTCACCTACCTCGAACTCGACATCCAGGTAGGAGACCGGGTGACGTGGGCCGAACGCGACGACAATGGCGAGTTCCTGCACCAGACCCTCGATGGCCGCGACGACATGATCGTGCCCGCCTACGGCACCGTCACTGCCCAACCCGAGGGCTGGCACGGCGACAACACCATCACCCGCGACGATGGCCGCACCATCGGCCTCGGCCGCAAGTGGCTCATCAAAGTGCCCGGTTAAGTACGCCGTTGAGACCCATCTACTTGACGGATGTTTGACAGTTGCTGGGCTGCATAGCCACACCGGGCGGCCGATCTCCCCCTGGTGGCCGAGCTTCTGGTCCAGTGCAGCATCTAGGGTGTCTTAGCGCTCAAGCGGAGGGGATAACACCGATGACTGACATCCACAACGCGGACGTCGAACCAGAGCCCGGCGATAGCGACCGTGGGGAAGACCCCACAATTTCAGACGGCCCGGAAGCCGATGGCCTCACCCTCACTCCTATGCCTGACGGACTAGCTGAGTCAGCGCAGGCAAAAGTGTGGCAGGTACTTAACGCCGACACGGCGGCTGAAGACCTGAAGCGGTATTACAGAACCAATGGCAACTACGCGGGGGCCACATTCCTCGATGCACCGCCCGTCGTGGCGAACGAGTTCACCGCCGCTGATCTATTCGCGGTCTCCTTGCTTCAGGTCTCGGTGCGACCTAGCGCCGCGCGTCGCTTCCTAGACCCTGGACCCCAACGCGACATGCTTCTCACCCTGCTCAACGCGATCCCACCTGATGTCGAACTGGCTGACGCGAATTGGCCGACGTACGCGGCGATGGCCCAGCTGTACACAGTGGTCAAAAGGACGCTGGGGAAGAACCCGTGGGTGAGCGCCAGCAAGCTCTGTGCTCGAAAACGGCCTCGGCTGTTCCCCGTTCGGGACAAGCGGGTGCGGATGTTGCTCGGGTTGTACGAGCACCGCGATTACACGATCGACTGGCAGGCGTTCAGCCATGTCATGAGGGATCCGGAGGTCTCGGACCGGCTCATCAAGCTGAGGAGGGACGCAGAAGGCGAGCGCGACGACAATGTTTCGCTGGATCCGAACCCGCTAAGGCACCTCGACGTCCTGCTGTGGATGGAGGCGCGCAGACGAGGGATCGGGGGCGCGGTCCGCTGAGCGCCGAGCGCATCGCCTCGGCCCAGCGGATGAAGGCCGACGGCCACACCGGTAAAGACATCGCCAGGTACCTCGGGGTGAGCCGGGCGACCTTGTATCGGCGCCTCAGCGCAGACAGTGCAGCCTGATCGATCGCCGGCTCCGGGCATCCCAGAGTCGGCCTCATACCAGCTCATACAGCGACCCGTGCTTGCCCGCCATCGTAGATTCGATCGACGTCGCCAGGCCGTTGTCGCGGATTGAGAGCCCGAACTCGATGTTTCGGTTCTCCGCGTTGTAGGAGAAGTTCGCGCTCGTGAGTAGCACGATTTCGTGGTCGATGATAATGAACTTGGTATGGCTAACGATCGGCTGGCCATCGGGAAGTTGGGCTGACCGGTACACCGTGGCTCGCGACAGCTTTGCCTTGACGCTTGCTGGGTCGCCTTTGTCGGCGTCGACGTACACGACGACGGTCACGCCGGGCTGCTCGGAGGCGGTGCGCAATGCGGTCCACATGTTCGAGCTCGGCGAGAAGTTGTAGGTCGCGCAGGTCACCGAGATGCGCGCGCCGGTGACGATCCGGTGGAACTCGCTGGTGAGGTGACCTACGGTGGCCTCGTTTCCCGGCATGGTCCACACCGGAACCAGTTCCCGGTGAACGGATTTCGCCCCGGCGATTGCGCGCAGAACCGCTGCCGACAACTCGGGCTGCTTGTGCCCAAGCCCGCCACGCTCTAACAGGGCGGCTGCCTCGCCGCGGCGGGCGGGGCTGATTTGTTCCAATGCGTGCACGGTGTGCTCGCCGACGTCCAGCACGGCCGCGAGCCCTTCAGCCTCGCCGGCGGTCAGGTACTCTCCCAGCGCGGCAAACGGCTCACAGACCATCAGGGCTCCCGAAGAACCCCGGTACTGGCATGCCGTCAGCGGTCGGCAGCGTCAGCAGGAACCGACGGTCCAGGAACCGATTCGCCTTCTCGCACGAGGTTTCCGAGGCGAAGGAGCAGCAGTGGCAGGCGGCTCCGTGTAGGAAGTCCTCCGGGTCGGCCGGAGTGCGCATCGCGCACACCGGGTCTGAGGAGCAGCGCGCCGCGCGCCGCAGCGCCGAGGCCACCAGCGCCTGGAACCGGGTCGGCTCGGCCAGGGCGACCAGCCCGCCGAGGGTGCCTTCGCTGTCGGAGGCGGTGGTGCAGATCAGGACTCCGGCTGCGCCTTCCCATTTCGGGGTGGTCGGCCACGCGTAGAGGCGTTCGGTCAGGCTGGCTGCGCCGTACCCGCAGGACATCGCCATCTCACGGATCAGGATGTGCGACAGGGTGTGCAGCAGCCAATACCGCGGCGGCTGCAGGCGGGTGTCGGGGTCGACGCTGGAGGTCGAGGCGGTCTCAGAGAGCCGGTTGCGGAAGTTGCGCTGGTGGGCTGCCCGGTGAGCCGCCCACAGCGGTGTTTGGTAGATGTCGGCTTCCCACTGATCCACATCGGAGAGGTTGAGTTGCAAGAAGATTCCCTCACCGCGATCTTCAGTCGCGGGCACCCAGGTCGGCCGGCCGTTGCGGGTCAGCTTCACCAGCCGGGTGGCGACGTCGCTGATGCGGTCTAGCGCGTCGAGGCGGGTGAATCCCAGCAGCACGTTGACTTTCTTCATCTTGTTCACCGCGATCACCCGCTCGATGCGCGGGTCAAGCTGTGAGCCGCGCGGCATTTCGGTGACCATCAGGCCGCTGTCATTGGGCTGCTGGGGAAACAGTGCGGGCTTTTGCAAGTAGCGCCATTCGGGGATGAGCAGTTCGATCGGATCCCAGCTCTTCTGCCGCTCGCTGCGCTGCTCCTCGGTCTCCGGCGGGGTCAGCGCCTCGGCGACCGCGGCGGCCAGATCGGCGTCGCTGAGGCCGGTGACGTCGAGGTTCTTAGCACCCGCCAGGGCGCGGATGAACTCGATCTGCTGACCGAACTGAGTGATTTGGGCCAGGCCGAGCTCCGCGCGGAGCCGATCGGCGAGCAGTTCGGTCTTCTCGTCGTCGGTGCGCGGCATCACGATGATCGACTGGGTGGCGCCGAACCACAGGTTCGATGCGCCCATCATGATCAGAGCCGGCCGCGCGTCGCATTTGGGGTCGAAGGCATTCAGGTGCGGATGCCGACCCCGGCACTGGTGCGGCAACTTCTCCCGACCCACCGCGCCCTGGGCTTCGGCCATGCCCCTGGTGGCACCGCAGGCCATGCAGATGATGGTGGAGCCGACGCTCTTGCCGACGTTGGCGTCGCGCATCTTCAGATCCGGTGACTCGGCCTTGGGGCACGGGCCGCCGCGGTGCACCCATAAGGTGTAAGGGAACTCGTCGAGATGACCGTGAGTACAGGTCAGCAGGTGCTGGGCGGGAACCGCGGGGCTTTCCCGTTTCCGGCGTGTCGAGCCTGTCGTTGGCCGTCCGCGGCCGGGGCAGGCGCGGTGGGTGAACTGCGCGAGGTCGGGGCGGTAGGGATGGGTGTTGGTGTAGCTGAACCGCGGAAGCGGGCCCAGGTAGTCACATCCGGTGCAGCGCAACCACTGCGGAAACACCCGCGCCGGGATACCTAGGTCGACACCTTCTTTGGAGAACGCTGCCCGCTTGGGTTGCCAGGGAAACGGCCGCAACGCGTCGACCTGCTCTCCCAGATGCATGCGCACCACCCGTAGCAGGCGCGGCTCGACGATCACCGGAATGTGTTCGCGGCGTTTCCAGATCGGGTCCCAGTCGTCCAGACCGGCGGGCATCACCGAGAACCCGGGCAGGTCCATGATCGACCCCGGCCCGTAGGTGTAGAGCAACGACGAGGGACGCGCCGAGCCGACCTTCGCCCGGTTCTTGGCGGTATCGGTTTCCACATCGCCGAGCGGGTCGAGGGTTTCGCCGGGCTCGTGCAGCATTTCGGCGTCGGGGATCGTCTCGGTCATCAGGACTCCTCAGCGGCCACGGGGAGGACCCAGTCCGGCACTGCCTCAGGCTTGCGCGCGAACAGCCGCTCGGGAATCGGGCTGACCAGGACGTTGATATCGGGTTGGACTTCCCGCATGGAGTTGGCGACGACGAACGGCGCCTGGGTGGAATCGCCCACCGCCGCCCGGGCGTTCTCCGGGCTCATGATCAGCGGCAGATACTTGTCGTCCTCACCGGTGCGCTCGTAGACCAGTGTCTTGCTCATCTGCGCGGCGCGCTGGGCGCGTTCGACCCAGCGGTCGAGCCGATTGACGAGCAGATCGCTGGCCTGTTTGACTGGCTCGTCGCGCTGCGCGGCGGCCTGGATGCGTTTCTTGAGCCGCTCGAAGACCGCCTCGACCGCACTGCGCTGGTCTTTGATCCGCCAGGCGCTGCGCTCCTGGGACAGCCCGTCGGCCAGATTGCCCTGCATGACCCGTGCGGTGCTGATCAACAAGCCGTCAATACCGCGTTCCAGGGAGGTTGGCGAGTACGGGGTGACCGAGAGTGCCTCCACCTGGGCGTAGAAGGTTTCGTGGTAGTGGCGGAACTGCTCGAAGTGCGCCAGGTCGCGTGGACGAGCCCAGTTACCCAGTGCCACAACCAGTCCCGGCCGCGTCGGGTCCCGGCCGACCCGGGAAGAGGCCTGGATGTATTCGGCGGTGTTCTTCGGCTGCCCGACGACCAGCATCAAACCCAGGCGCTGCACGTCGACACCGACCTGCAGCATCGAGGTTGCCAGCACCACGTCGAACGGCATCTCCTTGCGGGTGTCGACCTTCTTGCCTGCGTTCTTCTCCGCCAGACGCGCGGTGAACGCCTCGGTGGTGTCGTAGCCGGGGTCGAACTCCAGCCCGAGGCGGTCCAGCGTCTCGCCAATCTCTGAGGAGGCAATGCGGGCAGTCAACTCGCCTTTGTTGAGCAGTCCGAACGCTGCCCCGAGACGCGCTGAGAAGCCGGAGTCCTTGCGGGGCCGCTTGACCCGGCTCTGCACGTCGTCATCCATGTAGCGGGACATACCCGCCAGCTCCCGGGTCGCGCTGAAATAGCCCACCAGCGTCATGTACGGGTCGGCGGCCGCCCCGCAGCGGTCGAACAGCAGCTGCCCGGCTGACAGCAGCACTTCGGATACTCGGATCTCGGCGCTGGACAGCCGCACGCCTTGAGCGCTGATGCCGAGATAGCGCCGGCCCGGGGTCGACGGGGTGATCGGCAGTTCGCGGGAGAAGTAGGTGTCGGCGACGTCGAGCACCTGGGGCGGGAACATCTCCACTCGCCGCCCGTACAGTCCGCGGATCTGCTGTTCGGCGTTGCGGACCGTCGCCGTAGAGGCCACGATCAGAGGCCGCACCGCCCTGCCGTCCTCAAACTCCCAAGAAGCAAGGGTGTCCACCGCGACCTCGAACAGCCCGACGGCAGTACCCAACGCCCCGGTGATCAAATGCAACTCGTCCTGGATGATGAGGTCCGGGGGGCGGAGCCGGTCGACGGGACGCACCGTGGCCGCCGGGTGGTTGTCGGTGGCCGGGTGGGTGGTGGTGATGCTGCAGCCGGCGTAGTCGGGGTGCACGTAGCCGTGGCGGCCGCAGCGCCGACCGACATACCCGAACAGCGCGGCGGCTTCGCCCTCGCGGGCCAGCCGGGCGAACTTATCGACGGTGGCGATGACGAACACCGGTGTGAGGCGGTAGATCTCCTCATCCACCGTCAGCACCGGCAGACCCTCAGCGACCGCACCACCCTTGGCGAACGGGCAGCGCGCGAGCTCGTCCCCGCAGAACACCAACACCCGTCGCGATGCGGCATCGGCCTTCACCTGGGCGGCGGTGATCGGGGTACCGCACCACGGGCATCGCTGAATCTGCAACACCGTCAGCCGATACGCGCCGAACTCGAAGGCTTTGCGCAGCTGCTCGTCGGCTTCCTCGAAGCGCTTCGGACTGACATCGGTGCCCACCCACAGCCCGATGCGAAACGGCTCAACCCCCCAGGTCTGCTCATCGGCGCGACGAGCCAGTTCCGCAGCGCACACCAGCGCGGTGGCACGCTGAAACTGCTGGGCGGTCAGCAGCCGCAGCGTGTAGCGCATCAACACTGCGACCCCGTCGCGGCCATGCAGCGGACCGTCGGGCGACTCCACCACGCCCTGTCTGCGCCGGATCGCGAAGGTGTAGGCAGCCAGACCCAGATACGCCTCGGTCTTGCCGCCGCCGGTGGGAAAAAACAGCAACTCCACCCGCGCCTGGTGATCGTCGCTGCGCAGCGGTGAGGTCGGGTCGGTCAGCGCGCCGAGCTGCATGAAGATGAACGCCAGCTGGAACGGCCGCCAAGACGCGGCCCCCTCGCCCAGCGCGGCAATCTTGTCGCGGGCCGCTTCCACCGTTAGTGACGGGTCTGATGCCCGTTCGGCGGCGACCTGCGAGGCGATGCGCTGATCGCGCATCACCTTATTCATGAACCGGAAGCAACGTAGCGCCTCAGGGTCGGCGGTGAGGTGATCCAAGCCGGCCAGCAGCCGCTGCTGGGTTTTGCGGGCATCCCACAACACCAACTCCGCCGTCGAGCGCAGATGCTCGGGCAACTCCGCGGCGATCGTCTCCTGACCGTCAAGCCAGTCGCCGTACCCGGAAATCAACGGCTCCAACCCGTTTCGCAGCTGCTCGGGCGAAGCGGTCGCCAACCCGTCCATGGACAGCAGCGCGTCCTCCACCGAACGGGCTTGGGTCTGCGGGGTCTCGGCGATCGGCAGCCACGTGGTCCACACCGCGCTGGCCCGACGGGCACCGGGCTCCACCTGCCAGTGCACCGAGCAGGTCCGCCCGACCGCATACTCCAAACGGTTGCGGTACTGAAGGTTCAGCCGCTGGACTTCTGGGTCAGGGTCAGACCAGTCCTGTTCCAACGGGTCGTGCACCGGCAGCAAGACGGCCTCGCCCCCGGCGGACACATGCAGCTTGGTTTGGAACATCCACATGCCGATCGGGATCGGCGCCGGGGTCTCCCGGTCATTACACAACGCGATCTCAACCAGCACCCGATCCGAGACCGGATCGGTATAGCGATCCAGGCGCAGACAGATCGCCTCACGCAGCGGCACCGTCACGGTCTGACCCGCCGGCAGATCCGCCAGCGCGATGGTGCGGGTCTCCTCCACAGGCGTGCGCTGGTAATGGCTAATCGGGCGACCAGCTTTGGTGACCTGGTCGGTCTGCACCGTCTCATAGGCACCCCAGGAGGCGGTCACCGTGAACGAGTCCAGATCGGTCGGCACCTGGAAACGCAGACCCATCGACGCCGGAATGATCAACCCCTGCTTCGGAGCCCGATCCTCACCATCATCGTCCTCAGCCTCGGCCTCCGTCTCATCGGCAGCCGCCGCGGGCACACCCCGGACCCCCGCGCCCGCCTCCCCACTCGCCTGGGTGTCGACGAGATGGCCACGTTCACTGTCGGTCTCGTCGTCATGATTGGTCGCTGACGTGCCACTGGTGAGCTTGACCGGGGCGATCAACCCCACCAGGTACTGCGACCGCGGACTGAACGGGAGCACCTCCTCGGGACCGTGGATGGGACCGAGCAGCTCACGCTCCAAGATGTCAACCAGGTTTTCTCGGACAGTGAATGACGTGCCGTCGGGCTCGTACGTCAGCTGATACGACTCCTCAGGGCCTTTCGTCCGCTCGCTGGTGTCGGTCATGAGAACAGCGTCTCCTCATCATCCGACGCTGGCTTACCTTGGCGGCCTTTCCGATTCGGCTTCGCGGCAGCAGCCTCCTTAGCGGCCCGAAGTTGATTCTCCTCCAACAGCCGGTCCAGAATCTCCACCTGCGCCGCCGGGCTGACCGTCCAGCGCCCCATCTGCCGATAAGTATGAAAGCCGTGATCTAGCGGGACATCCGACCAGCCGTAGGCGTTCAGCACCGCCTCATCCAGTTCCACGTGGATCGCCCGCAGCCGCGCCACATCTGGGTCGGAGGCATCGGTAATCTCTGGGTCGTTGACAAGGTTGTAGAGCTTGGTCAGGGCCAAGTTCCGGCGCAACATCATGTCGCGGCGTTCTCGGTCAAGCGAGGCGCCGATGTCATTGAGCCAGTCGGTATTGGGACATCGCGGAAATGTCAGAAGTGCGTCACTGGGGGCGTAGCTGACCCGTGTCTCCAACGTGGACGAATATTTGATTCCCCAGGATTGGTGGATGCTCGAAGAAAGCAGTGCCAGATCGCCGTACCTGTCGGTTGCGAAGACAACAAGTTTGTGATTGAAAATCTGACCAGTCGGTACTCGCAGCGGCATTACTGCCTTGCTGACCTGCGCCATGACCAGTACGTGGTCGAAATCAGCGATCGCTTCCCGCATGGCCAATGCGTTCTCCGCGAACAACCACCAATTTTCGCGGTACGCTTGGCGACGCTTCCTATCGCGCTCAGGTTTCACGCTGGAGCGCACCCGACTCATTGGTTGCGCGTACCTGGCAGCCTGCTCGATCGTTTGCCCAAAAAAGTCGATGACCCAGCGCGAAGCCGAGCCGTCGGAACGCTGGTTCAGATCTTCGCCACTCAGATACGGAAATAGGATCTCGGCATTGCGCGGATCCTCGGCGATCCATGCCTGTGCCTCGGCGGGTTCGATCACAAATCCCATACCAAGCACAACGCACCCCTGGAAGGCAATGTTCGCATTCTCCACGAGCCGCTCGGGGTTGCCCTCGACTCGTCTGCCAGGTTCAAGAAGTGTGGTGATGCGCTTTACTGGCTCGTCATCGCTGATGCGCGGCACGTCGTCCGCTACATGCCCGAGGCTTCCCCATACTGCTGCGAACTCTAGGTTGACAGTTGACGCAGGCCACGACCGACTCTGGATGGCGCGCGTGATCGTGAACCCCGCCTCGACCATCTGGTCGAGCCCGACCTCGCGGGTATCACCTTGGGCGATGGTGTTGGTAGCAATCAGCCCCAGCGTTCCGCGGGATGACAACAGGGACTGCGCACGGAGAAAGAAGTAGGCCACCTGGTCAGCGCTTCCTTTAGTCCCTCCGGCAAGGACATTGACCAGCCAGTCGCGAATGTTCGTCCCGAACGCACCCGTGAGCTTCTTCCCTCCGAGGAATGGCGGGTTTCCAATGATCGCGTCGAAACCGCCCCGCTCGACGATCACGTCTGGAGCCTCGATGACCCAGTGGTTTGGCCGCCATCGCCTGTAGTCGGTGGGAACCTCTGGGGTAAGCCCACGGTCAATGATTGACTTGAGATGGGAAGCGTCCGGTTGGCCGAAGTTAGGATGTGCGGCTTTGACTGCGCTGCGTAGGTTCTCGTATGCGTGGTCGAGCGTGCGGCCGGGGTTCCCGCCCACTTGAAGGCCGGCAGCGACGACGCCGTAGGCGATCTGGCGGAGGTCGTTGGTGACGCGGTGGAGTTCGGCGAGTCGGCGGTGTTTGGCGGCGCTGTTGCGGGCGGGGTCGAGTTCTTTGATCTCGCTGGCCAAGTCGCGTCGCAAGTCGGCGGCTTTGGCGATGATGGGGTCGATATCGACGTCGAAGATGTCGAACATGTCCGCGGCGGGCACTCGGCTGGGGTCGATGTGCAGCTTGCGCAGCTGATCGAGGCTGGTCAGGCCGATTAAGGAGTTGCCGAGGAAGATCTTGTCGTCGACGAAGGAGAACGGCAGGTCGCGGTCGAGGGAGACCAGCCACAGTGAGAGTTTGCACATCTCGACGGCCATGTCGTTGATGTCGGCGCCGTAGAGGCAGCGAGCGACAACTTCGCGGATGGCGCGCATGTGCAGATCCCGGCGTTGAGCGTTGGCGAGGTCTTCGGCCATCCAGGCTTCGACCACCCGGTCGGCGAGATACCGGGCGGCAGAAACCAGGAATGCTCCGGAGCCGCAGGCAATGTCGGCCACCTTTAAGCTCAGGATGTCGTAGGAGGACTTGAGCTTCCACTGGGCCTCGTCAGCGGTCTGGTATGAGCCCGGTTCGTAACAGAGGGGCTGCAGGGCGTGTAGCACCACTTCCTCGGCGAGGGACTTCGGAGTGTAGTGGGTTCCGGAGTTCCGTCGGGACGGCGTCTCTTTGACCATCAGGCCGCCGTCAAGCACGACCATGGGGCGGCCGCGCAGGTCCAGGCGCACCAAGCCCAGCCAGGGCAGCACCCGCTTCAGCAGATCGTCGTCGTGGCCGAGGATCTGGGTCACCGCGCTGACGACATTCGGCGCGGGCTGGGCGCCAATGGCTTTGGCGATCGCCGCCGCGGACTGAGGCTTGGCGGCGGGCTGGTCGCGTTCCACCCAGGCGAGGATGCCGGTGGCCAGTGATTTGGGGTCGCGGTGCTTGATCGCGAGGGCTTCCAGGGTCGACAGGGGTATCTCGGGTTCCTCGCCGGCGGTGCCGCGCAGGCCGAGGTAGGTCTCGGCGGCGGTGATGGCGGTGTAGCCCAGCAGGCCTTCGTAGATGTAGCCGATCTGTTCGACGTCGATGTCGCGGAAGGAGATTCGTCGCGCCTCCCCACCTCGCAGCATCGCGAGCTGCACGGAGCGTAAGACGTGCAGCATCACCCGGTCGGAGACGGTCAGTGCGAGTGTGCGGTGTTCGGTGGTGTCGGTGAGGAACGGGAAGCGGGCCGGATCGAACAGGGAGCCGCCGTAGGCTGGCATCCGCATGCTTTCGAAGGAAGCGCCGCGGTAGAGGGCCTGGCTGGTGGCCAGCAGCCGATGCCATGTTAGGAACGTCGAATCGAGGGCTTCTTCGCTTTCCTGGGTTTCGCGGTTTTGCAGGCGGTCCAGTTCGCGGGAGATTCCGTAGGCCTGGTCGAACAGTTGCCCGGAGGGCAGCAGGCCGCGTTCCTCGGCAAAGAGCAGGAACACCACCCGCATCATGATCGTGACGGCGGCCTCATAGGTTTGGTGGGTGTCGGCGGGCAGCGGATCGGGCTGGCCGCGCCGGCGGGCTTCGGCCGCGGATTCGGAGAACGACTGGATCAGCAGTTCAACGGCGCGGCGCACCTGCGCGCCGAGGGCTTCGGTGATTTCCTCGGCGGCGGCGACGGATTCGGCGAACAGCACCGGGAGACGTTCGGCGGGGTCACCGCCGATAATGTACTGCCGGCCGATGACGGTCAGGAAGGCGTCGCGGGTACGCGGCTCCTCAACCCAGGTCAGGGCGTCGACGATCCCGGAGGCGGCCATGCTGCCCGGGCGCGCACAAACCAGTCCCCACCAGCGGCCGTCGGTGACAATGCCGATCTCGACGCTGTTGTCGCGCAGCAGAGCTTCCATCCGGTCGACCGGTGTGGCCGCCCACAGATCGTTGGGGGTGTCGCGCAGCGAGTCGACCGGATCAACCAGGTACACGAGCGCGCCAACGCCGTCGGGGCCGGTCAGCGCAGCCTGGGCGGTGACCGTGACGAGCCGGTTGGGTGACTGCGCCTGCACGCCGGGCACCTGGCCCCAGGTCAGCGACTCCGACCATCCGGCCACGTCGCGCAGGACAGTTTCGACGAACTTGTCGCGGGCCACCCGGTAGCCGTCGACGGCTGCGGCGGTCTCGCCGCCGCCAGCACGGTCGAAGGCCTCCCACGCGGCCTCGAAGTCCTTGCGCGCGTATGTCAACGCGTCCTTGCGCTCCTCGGGCAGCGCGGGCATGCCCTGCGGCCACACCCGCTTGAGCGGTGGGACGGCCAGGAACGGCCCGTCGGTGTCGACCAACTCCAGCCACTGGCGGTGCAGATCTGAGGCACTGGCCAGCGGCGGGCGACGCGGTGGGCGGGCCATCACCGCAAACCTCCCTTGGCGTCCTCGGCCGTCAACGCGAATACCACAGCCGCCGCGGTGGTGTGCGGTTTCACCTCGGCGTAGCGCTCGGAGATGGCCGCGATTTCCCGGGCTTCCTCGTCATCGAGATCCCCGAGGCGGTGCTGCATCGCCTCGATGTCGCGGCGCCACTGCAGCTGCTGGTCATCAGCCCACAGCATGGCATCGGCTTCGGCGTCCTTGGTGCGCAGCCGGGCCAGCGAGTCGCGCAGATTCGCACGAAACGCAGCGAAGATGTCATGTGCGCGTTGGGTATCGGCGCTCTGCCGCTTGTCGAGCTGTTCGAGCACCAGTTCGTGGCGGCGAGCCGCCCGGGCCTCCATCGACTCCAGCAGACGGACGCGCAGCGGGACGCCCGGTGCGTTCCACAGCTCACACAGGTCGGTGCGCAGGCGTTTGTCCGCGGGCTTGAGGCGCCCGGCGTCGAGGGCGTGGTCGAGGGCGGCTTCGGCTTTCTCCTCGGCCATTGCGCGGCGGCCCTTCAACCGGACACCCACCAGGAACACGTCCTCATGCAGCCGCAGTCCACCTCGGCCGACAAGCACCATGCGGGTGACCGCGGCGACGAACGAGTCCGGCAGGTCGGCGACGACGACCGCGCTCACCCGGTTCAGCGGGGCATCAACGCTCCACAGCGAACGACGAAGCAACCGTTGGGCTTTCTGGACGATCGGATGGCCGAGGTGCACATACACCAGATCACTGCGGCCCTCAGCGGCCCCGGGATCGAACGTGATCGGCCGCAGCACACCAGGATTCAGCCGGGTATCCAAACCCTTGAGGGCGTCCTGCCAACCGACCGTCAAGCTCGGCAGCTGGAACACCTCGGCGTCGGTGCGCTCGTCACCCACCGGTATCAGCGCCGGCTGGCGGTTGATCCGCAGCGCGGTGTCGACGACGCGACGCAGATTGGCAGGCTGCAGATGCAACTCGGCACGCGAGGAATCGAACTCCTTCTCCAGTTGGGTGAGTCGGGCGTTGAGTTCCATGCCGCCGGCCAACGCCGCGTTGATCACCTCGTTGGCGTCCACACCCTTGGCTTTGCGCTTGGCCGGGGCGCGGCCAGCGAAATGCTGCTGGATATCGGCGCCAATGACCTGATTGACCTTGCCGAGGTCGTGCTCGACCTGGGCGACCTTCTTGGCGATGCGCCCCATGAAGTCGGCGTCGGCGGCATACGTAGACGCCGAACTATCCGGCAGGAAATGGTAGACCTCAGGCTCCTGGGTCTGCCCGTAGCGGTCGATACGGCCGATGCGCTGTTCGATCCGCGATGGGTTGAATGGGATATCAAAGTTGACCAGGCGGTGGCAATAGGTTTGCAGGTCGATGCCTTCCCCGGCAGCATCGGTGGCCAGCAGCACCCGCACCGGCTCCTTGGACGGGTCCGCGGTGAACTGGGACCGGATGTACTCCCGATCCTCCGGCGGTGTCGATCCCTGGATCACGGCCAGCCGGTCGGCATAGCCCCGCTGGGCCAGAACCCGCTGCAACCAGTCCGCGGTATGGGCGTATTCGGTGAACACCACGACCCGTTCGTTTGTCCAATGCTTGCCGTCCGGTCGGCATACCGCGTCGAGGAACTTGATGAGTGCCTCCAAACGGGAGTCTGGGCGGGCCTCGTAGTCCAATCCCCAGTGCGCGAGCTTTTCGAGGTGCCCGGGCGCGGCGGCGCTGAGCGGGTCGGACTGCTTGGACTCACGGAGCCGTTCGGCTTCGTCGTGCTCCCACAGACCTTCCTCTTCGTCGGACTGACCCTCCCCGAAGATGTCGTCGTAGTCGTCGTCGGTCAGACCACGGCGGGCCTTGGAACTCAGGTAGTGACTCAGCGTCATCCCAAACGCGAACGGGCTGGACAGGAACCGCTTCTTGAACAGCATCGCCACAATGTCGCCACCGGGCTTGGTGCCGTTGAGTTTGGCGCTGCGGGTGACGATGTCATCGAGCGAGGAGAACATCTCCTGCTCGCTGTCATCGGGCGTGAAAATCATGGTCTTCACCTGGCGGTCCTTGAATCCCTTGCCGGTTAAGTCGCTCTTAAGCCGGCGCACCGCCACGTCTTTGAGCGCCTGGGAATCCAGCATCGCGCCGCGGGAGAACCGGCGCGGGTCGATCATCTCCATCAGCGCGGTGAACGACTCGGGGTAGCCGTTGTGTGGAGTCGCGCTCAAAAACAGGCGGTGCTCGCACTTGTCGGCCAGTTGGCGCACCGCCACCGTGCGCTGGGTGTCGACCGCGTAGCCCCGGCCGCTGGCCACCGTCGAAGGGCTTGCAGGCGCCACGTGGTGAGCCTCGTCAACAATCAGAACATCGAAGGCGAACCGCTTGCCGGAGTTGGGGTTCGCCGTCTGGGCGTAGACGCCGCGCAACAGCCGTTGGGCGCGGACTTTCGGCAGCCACGCCATGCTGACGATCACCCGCGGGTAGAGCAGGAACGGGTTGGCCTGCAGGCCGTGGCTGCGGCGCACGTCGGCCATGAGTTGGCTGTTGACGATGGTGAAATCGAGCCCGAACTTCTCGCGCATCTCGTCCTGCCACTTCAGCGCAAGACTGGGCGGGCAGACGATGACCGCAGTCCGCGCCCGGTGCCGGAGGAACAGCTCTTGCAGAACGAGACCAGCCTCGATGGTCTTACCCAAACCGACGTCGTCGGCTAGCAGCAGGTTGGCGCGTGGGCTGGCCAGGGCGCGACGCAGCGGCTCGAGCTGGTAGGCCTCCACGGCCGCGCCTGACCAGAACGGAGCCTGGTAGCGGTTCGGGTCGGCCGACGTGACGGCTCCCCACCGCATGGCGTCGACGAAACCCGCCAACGCAACGGGGTCGTCAAACGCCTCGGGGTTGATGTGCTCCGGAAGTCCCTGCGCCGGGGTGACGGTTTGTCCGACTTCCAACTCCCAGATGACCGCCAGCTGCTCACCAAGTCGGTCCTCATCGAGCGACTGCAGGTCTACGACATGGTTCAGTTGAGCGGTCGCTTCATCGGCAGGGCTACGCGGCAATCCTTGCGCCTGGACGTTCGCAACCGCCCATGTGGACCCTCGAACTTCGACTACTTGGCCTGGTTCTGGCGGAGAGGTCACGACAGGCACGGGGGGCTTCACTCCAACTGGTTTGGCATCTCGGCGGACACTATCGCACTCCAGGCCGACAATCGCCTGAAACGTCGCTCGCGAAACGCCGTACAAGGCCTCGCATCGTCGACAAAGTGCTTCAATTGCCTGATCCCGCGCTGAACGCTCAGTGATTGCTTTCGCGCTGCGAAAGTCCCTCCGCAACCTCGACTTCTGGCTGGTGGTGAGATGTTCAGGTGCGAGCAATGCCAACTGACCGTCCATGAGGTGTTGAAGGGCTTTGTGGGATAGTCCGTATTTCTGCTGGTAGGAGTCACATACCTTGCGCAGTATCGGGCCGGCCGGTTGGTGCGCGAGAGCGTCACGAATGCCCCTTCGGATCGCGGATCGTTGCGATGCGGTCAGTTGGCGAACCTCTGTCTCGGCAGAGGGTGCTCTCATGGAGCAACGGTATCCCTACGAGCGACCCGAGATCGCGGATCGTCCCATGCCCGTCGTCTATGTGAGGCACACTCTGCGTAACCGATCCTGGGGGTTATCGGTGAGCAGTGACGAGTGTGTCAATCCTCCGATGCCAGGCCCAAAAAAGCGGGGTAGAGGTCTCGGTGCAATCGGAGGGACTTCTCGTCAGAGATGACCCGACGTACGACCTCACAGGCGGGAGTGGCAACCGATGACCACCCGGGATCACCCAGACGAACCACCGCCGGGCGGTCCGGTTCTTCTGGTGGTTCCTGATCGGCGCGACCACAGTCAGCCTCGCAGGCAACGTCGCGCACGCGGTGCTGCCCCACATCCCACACATCGTCGTCCAGCTCGTCGCCGCGGCGGTGCCGCCCATCGCACTGCTTGGTGCCGTGCACGGCATTGCGCTTGCCGTTCGGGGTGGGGCTTCCGGCACGGTCTACTGCTGGGTGGTCGGTGCCGTTGCAGCCATCGGCGTTGGTGCGTTCGCTCTGAGTTTCCTGGCGCTGCAAGATCTGATGCAAGCCATTGGATACAGCCCTGCAACAGCATGGGTCTTCCCTGCAATCGTCGATACAACGGTGGCGGTCAGCACCTTGATGCTTGTTGCGCTCGGGGACAAGCCGGCGCGCCGCTCCCGCGCAGCGGCCATATCGGCCTGTGCAGAAAAACGCCCGATGCGAGGGTTGGCGCAGACACCGACTCAGAGTGCAAAGGCCCAGTTAAAGGGGTCTGCGCTGACGAATACACGATCACAGAGGCAGGCCTGCACCGGAACAGCTCCGGACCGCACCCACAACGCAGGACTCGGCGCAAATCGAGGCGATAGAGGGCGATGCAGAACTTGCATCGGAGCTGATTGCATCCGGAGTGACTACACAGCCCGTCGAGAAGGTGATTGCGGTACTGGCTGCAACGCGCGACGGGGCGTCGATCAACGGTGCCGCCAAAGCAGCAGGCATCAACTACCGGACTGCGCAACGCATCGTGAAGGCCGCAACTGAACGCCGGCAACCGGAGTTCGAGGCAGTCGGCTGACTGACCCGCGACCGCGAAATGATGATGCGCGATTTCGCACCCCACCACTCCAAGATGGTGGCGCCTGGACATCGGTTGAGGAACTCCAGGGTCGTCCGCCAACCCACTGCGACAACGGTTCGCGCACTACTCAGTCCCACGTGCTCGCTTTGCTGCCAACGCACTCGGGTGCACTGACTTATTAATCGCCGTTCGTACAGCGAACCCGTGATGATGATGTTGACCGCTATTTCCCCTGCTGGCGGCCAACCCCCGTGTCGCCCAACTGCTGGTCGGCGCCCCACCAGGATTCGCTTCCCGCGATCACCGCGGTCCGCCGCGGGTTGGTGGAGCGACGCCGAGTCCGGGCATGGCGGCTAGAGCGATCGGAGATGCTCGCGCACGTCGTCGAGGTCCAGAGGTGTCGATGTCATGAGTTCACGGATCCGTTCGACGTCGAGGTCGATCCCGCGTGCTGCAGCGGCCGTTACGACGTCGCCGATCAAGTCCGTCGGCTGGGTGATGTGCACGGCGAAGGTGACGATGTCATAGGCGGTGAGGTAGGGGATGCCCTGATCGGACAGCACCACCACGGCGCGGTTAGTTTGTGACGCGGTCCGTGCGCTCGACAGGTTGAGCGCCATGCGGGCGGCGTCGACGGTGAGGCCGGCCACCAGATTCGCTGTCTGGTGAACGATGTGTTCGACGGCGGCGCCCGCGTCGGGCAGGCAGATTCTCTCCACCGACGAGTGTGAGATGTCGCGTTGCTGCCAGGACACCACGTCCTCGAGAACCGGGATCAGGTAGCCGCGCACGACCCTGGCGAGCCCGCAGATTTTCTCGGCTCTGATGGGGTTGCGTTTGTGCGGCATGGCCGAGGACCCGACCTGTGCGGGTCCCGCTGGCTCGAACACTTCGGCGATCTCGCTCAGCTGACCGAGACGCACCTCGGTGGCGATCGCCTCGCAGAGCGTGGCGACTTCGGCGACCTCGCACATCCAGGATCCGATCCGGTCGCGTAGCACGATCTGGCTGGACACTTCGGAACGACGCAACCCCAGCGCCAACAACGCTCGGTGCTCCACCGCTCGCGGCACGCTCTCGTGGGTTCCGGTCGGGCCGGAGATCTTGCCGGCGGCGACCTCGTCGGCCGCTGCGTTGAACCGCGTCCGGGCGCGCGCGGCCGCGGCGGCGAACTCGGCGATACGGTGCCCCCAAGTGTCCTCAGTCGCGTGTTGCCCATGGGTGCGGCCGATCCGCGCGACGTCGAGATGGGTCAATGCGTGATCCCGCAGCACGGACACCAGGGAGTCCAGCTGCTCGCCTAGGATCGTGGAGGTTTCGGCGAGTTGCATCGCCAGCGCAGTGTCGACGACGTCGGAGCTGGTGAGTCCGCGGTGGATGCGCGAACCCAGGATGTCGGGCACATCGGCTGCCCACGCGCGCAGGAACGCCGCGACGTCGTGGCCGGTCGCGGCTTCGCATTCAAGCACCTGCTGCCAGGACGGTGGCGGGACCTCCGCGGCTAGCGCAGCGATCTCGGCGGGAAAGACGCCCTCGTCGCAATACGCCTCGATGACGGCCAACTCGACGCGATGCCACAGTTCAATCTTGTGCTGATCAGACCAGATGGCAGCCATCGCTTCGGAGGTGTAGCGCGCCAGCATTGGACATCTCCCGCGGTCGGTGTGACATACGATTCTTCCAGGCCCAGGGTGCCCCGCGACTGGTCCTCGATATGCGAGAGTATGTGCATGGCACGCACTGCGGAACGTGTTTTGACCGCCGCGTCACCGGGTTTGGGTACATCGCAGTTCGACCGGTACAGATACACCGCGGGTGAGGCCCCGGGCCCGCAACCGCTCAGCGAGCCGATGCAATGCGTCTTGGAGTTCCACCGGGCGTTCGGTCTTCCCGGTGCGGCCAGACCCCTGGCGCCCGCTGCAGTCCCCGCTGCGCTGGCCGAACTTCGCATCGCCTTGCTCGTCGAAGAGGTACAGGAGTTCGCCGACGCCGCCCGCAGCGGTGACCTCGTGGCGTTGGCCGATGCCCTCGCCGACATCGCCTACGTGACCTACGGTGCGGCGCTGACCTACGGTATCGACCTCGATGCGGTGCTGCGCGAAATCCACCGCTCCAATATGACCAAACTCGGTCCAGACGGGCGACCGGTGCTGCGCGGCGACGGTAAGGTTCTCAAACCCGCCAGCTACCGGCCGCCCGACGTGCAAGCGCTGCTGGCAGTACAACTTCCGCTGCCGTTCGATGACACATTCTGATCACCCGGTTCGACACCTCCCAGGGCGTCGGGGGGTTGATCTAGTCTGGCCGACATGGTCGACCGATCCCTGGCGTGGTCCAACCCGTCCGTACTCGCGTTCGCGGGCGGCGCCGACCCGCTGCTCAAGGCACGTGAGGTAGCCGCGCAGCTCGCCACTGTCGCGCGTGCACGCAACCTCCACGGGCCACCGGTGGACGTGCTGGCGCTCGCACGCGCGGCCGGTATCCATGTCCGAGCAGTCAACGAGGTCGCCGACGCACGCATCGTCGCCGAGTCGCTCGGCACCAAGACGCCCGAAACCCACCGGACCGGAAGGGACTTCGCTCCCTTCCCAGACGGCACCACGGGTCTGACGATTGACTACAATCCGAGCCGCCCGCGCGGGCGGCTGCGTTTCAGCATCGCCCACGAACTCGCCCACGCGTGTTTTCCCGGCGTCGGCGACCAGGTTCGCCACCGGACTGGCAGCAGGGCGGTCCCCGATCCCGACCACGGCGATAGCTGGGAACTCGAACTACTTTGCAACGTCATCGCCTCAGAGCTGCTGTTGCCCGACGACGCGGTGGCCGGGCTGCTCGACATCGCCACCGACATCGACTTCATCATGGAGACGCGCCGACGCTGGGATGTCTCTATCGAGGCGCTGTTGAGGCGCCTGACCCGCGCCACGCCCCGCGCGCTAACGATGGCCGCGCTCAGCCGGGTCAGCAGCAACGGAGAGAAGGTATCCCGACTGGACTATGCCGATCACTCCGAGGCGACACCCACCGGCAGCGCGCTACGGTCACTGACTCACGGTCAGCTGCTTCCCGGGGCCTCGTTGTTCCTCGACTGCGTCGCCGTCGGACAAACCGTGTGCGGAGAGATCCAGATCGGTGGCGAGCTGTTCGCCGCGCAAGGCGTGGGCGCCCCGCCCTACCCGGGTGGGCGCTTCTCGCGGGTGCTGGCACTGCTCGAGGAACCCGACCAACCCGACGCCCACCCCGAGATCAACTACGTCACAGGGGATCTACTCGAACTCGACGCCGGCACCCAACCCATCGTGATCGCCCACGTCGTTTCCGACGCAAGCCACGCCTGGGGACGTATCAGCGTCGCGGCTGCTCTATCGAGAGCTTTTCCGGATGCCGCTCGTGCATTCCGGGCATGGACCATCGCCGATGGCGAGAACTTGAAACTGGGCAGCGTGCACTTCCTCGACCAGGCGATGGGTGATCGGGCGGTGACCGTCGCGAGCATGGTCGCCCAGAATGGCTTCGGTGCAGGCGCCACCGTTCGGCTCCGGTATGACGCGCTAGCAGAATGCCTCAGCAAAATCGCTGACCTGGCTTCTCAACGGGGCGCCCACGTCCACGTCCCACGCATTGGTGCGGGACAAGCGGGGGGCCGCTGGGACGCCATCGCCGACCTGATCCACACTCGTCTGATCACTCGCGGTGTACCCGTGACGGTGCACACCAATCCCAACTCTCGCGCTCGGTCGGACCGGGCAGGATGAGCGACCCCGGCGGCGACGGAGACAGGGCGGCGTCCGCGGTGCCGAGGATCGTCGTCGTCAGTGGACAGGTCGGCGCAGGCAAGAGCACCCTCGCTGATCGCCTTCAACGTCGATACGGCGCCGTGCACGTACGCACGCCCGACATCATGCGTGACTACGCCATCAGCCGCGGAGTCAACCTGGCCGACGAGCGGCGCGAGATGCAGGACTTCGGTGATCAACTCGACCGCGACACCGGCGGCAGCTGGGTATCCGACTGGCTCTCGGAGAAGATCGCCGACGGCCAGATCATCGGCGAACTGATCGTCGTCGACGCCGGCCGCCGAGCCGAGCAGATCGAGCGGCTGCGCGAAGCATTCCCCGCTCGGGTGAGCCACATCCACGTGCATGCCCCTGAGGCCGAATTGTCTCTGCGATACAGCGAGCGCGACAGCGGGCTAAAGGAACTGGCCAGCTACGCCGACGTTCGAGCGAACGAGACCGAAAGTCAAGTCATCAACCTGGCCGCCGAAGCCGACGTGTCCATCGACACACAGCGATGCACCATCGGCGACGTCGAGATCCGGGCTGCGGCAGCACTGCGCCTGACGTCGCCTCACAGCGGTCAGTTCGTCGATGTGCTCGTCGGGGGGCAGTACGGAAGCGAAGGAAAGGGCAACATCGCCTACTACCTTGCTCCCGAATACGACGTCCTGATGAGAGTCGGCGGGCCCAACGCTGGCCACAAGGTCCCGACCGACCCGCCGTACACGCACCGCTTGCTGCCGTCCGGAACCCTGGCGAACCCGCAGGCACTACTGATCATCGGTCCCGGCGCGACGCTGGATCTCGACGTGCTTTCCAATGAGATCGCCGACTGCCAGGTCGAAATCGGACGGCTGTTCATCGACCCCCAGGCGATGATCATCGAGGCCGCCGACCTTCAAGCCGAGCAGACCTTGAAGGACGAGATCAGCTCGACCGGCAAAGGCGGCGGCGCTGCGGCAGCTCGCCGCATCGTGGGCCGGCGTCGCTGCGACCCGCCAGTGCGCCTCGCTCGCGACGTCGAAGAACTCAACCCGTTCACGCAGAAGCGGACCGGGGAGCTGCTCGAAGATGCTTTCCGCGCCGGCAAGAGCCTGCTCCTCGAAGGGACTCAGGGCACCGCTCTGAGCCTGTTCCACGGCGACTACCCGCATGTCACCAGCCGTGACACGACCACCGCCGCGTGCCTGGCCGAAGCTGGGATCGGGCCGCACCGGCTGCGGCGAGTCGTCATGGTGACGAGGACCTATCCGATCCGCGTCGGCAACTCATCGACCGGAGCGACGTCGGGCCCGATGTCCCAGGAGATCGACTGGGACGTGATCGCTGAGCGGTCGGGCATACCCGAAGACGAGTTGAGAAAGGCCGAACGCGGATCGGTCAGCGACAACAAGCGCCGCGTCGCCGAGTTCGACTGGCAACTTCTTAAACGCGCCGCGGAGCTGAACGGCGCGACCGACATCGCGTTGACCTTCGCGGACTACTTGCACGCCCAGAACAAGAACGCCCGCCGCTACGACCAACTCGACACCGACACGATCCACTTCATCGAAGAGGTCGAGCGGGTATCCGGTGCGGCGGTGTCGCTAATCGGGACCCGCTTCCACCCCCGCAGCGTCATCGACCGCCGCGAATGGTGATGTCACACAAGGAGACTGATGCACCGAGACGAACTCGCAGAGCGTTACCCAATGCTGTTCCATATGGCGTCGGCCGGGAGTTGGCCGACTATAAGAAACCATGGTCTATGGACCACACAACAAATCGTGGGTACGTCCGCGGGTGCGTTCGAGGACTCTGCGCTGATAGCGCGGCGACCGCACTCCATAATTGCCGACCACCCGACACTCGAGCGCGTCACGATTCGGGACCAGGCGCCGCTACGCCTGCAGTTCCTCGAAGGCTGCCTGACCGACATGTCAGTCGAGCAGTGGCTGGGCTTGCTTAACGACCGAGTGTTCTTCTGGCTGCACCCCGTCAAGTTGGACAAGCTTCTCGGAGCCCGGCGCTACCGGAAGTCCGACCAAGACGTGTTGGTGATCGACACGCAGAGCCTGTTGAGTGCGCATGAAGCTCGTGTGCGGCTGTCGCCGATCAACTCCGGTGCGACGCTCTACCCGAACGCGACGGCTCGCGGGTCGGGCACATTCACAACCATCGAGGACTACCCGTACGCGGAGCGTCGCCGGAAGCGGACGGTGCCCGAAGCCGTGACGGAGCTGGCAGTCATCGACGGCGTCCACGACATCCGCGACCACGTGATCCGGGTCGAGCGGCGCCGCGGACAGGAGATCGTCGAGAGGTACCCAGTCTAAGCGGTAGTCCGATGCGCGACGACAGGTCCGGAGTCAAAGTGGATTAGAAGGCACTCCTGCCTTGCGTTTACAGTTTCGATCGGCCTTGACGACTATGCCGTTCGTCTGGGGCAGAGGCCGGTACTCTGGCTCTTGACGCCGTCAAGACCCGAAAACGAAACCGCAGGTAACGAGCGGGACTGAATCGGAACGAACCGTAGTGAACCTGCAGGGAAACCGGCATTTTGCCTGGTCAAAGCAGGGGTTCGAATCCCCTTAGCTCCACCCTTAGCTCCACGACAGAAAAGATGACCCACTCCGATGTCTGCGCGGCGCTGGGCCTGACCGACGTCGCCGGGCAGCACTCAGGTCGCCAACCTGCGCGCACGGCCGCGGGACGTGCCACCCATCGTCGCCGCCTCACCGAACACCCGTTCGGCGTGACCCCCCGCTGTGCCGCGAGTGTGCCAAGACTCGCAACCACGCTGCACATACAGTAGACAAACCCGGCCCTTAAACCCGGTGGCGCGCTGCGGGTTATCGAGACCGGCTGAGACAGCACGACACGGTGTAGACGCCCCGATCGGACTTACACACCAGCGGTCGGCGGTTCGATACCGTCCGCGCCCACCAGCGTTTGCGCAGGTCAGTGTCCTACCGCGATCGAATTGCGCACGATGGACGAATCCCCATTGTGCCAAGAGTGTGCCAGCAAGGTTCGCAAAACACTGGAAACCCTGTCCCTGTTGACCCGAAATTCCCAAGCTTGGCTAGAGGCCGTGGGCATGCCCGTCCATGTCGCCGAAACCCGCTCGCGGATCGCGCTCGCCGCGTTTCAGGGCTTCATCGCTTCATCATCGAATATTTCACCGCCGACGACCCCGACCACGTCGATGACACGTTCACGCGATTCCTCGACGAGTTCCTACTGGCCCCATTCGAGCCCGCAGACTCGTCACGATGACTCAGCGCGGTGGCGTGGACCCCACACGGCATTCACGAACAAACCTGCTAGTACCACACCGAAAAGCGCTTCGCTGGCTATGAGAGCGCGGGCTCTCGTTGTCACCGGCACAACGTCACCGAACCCTAATGTTGTGATGGTCACCGCACTTAGATAGAAGGCGCGAACGTGCCGGCCCGGCGGCAAGTCGGCTGATCCGGTTTTTGCGCGCAATAGCGAATCGATGTCATCCGCTATCACCGGATCTACTACAACTCGGGCGGAAGTGGATTGCTGGTGATCATCGCCAGCCAAGGTCCCGATGTCAAAGCCGCAGAGTGGGTCATTAGCCGTCTGAGTCAGTGGGAAGAACACCATGCGTCCCGTTGGCCGATACTCAATTCCGCGCGGGTGTGCTTCCAATGTGACCTCTAAGCCCGCCACACTCATTGAATGTGTTGTGGTGCACGTGTACCTGACTTGAAAAGTCAAGGTCCCGCAAGCGCCGACCGACAATTCGGATACTCTCAACGAATCGGGTTGTAATTCATAGTGTTCCGCGCCGACCGCCTTGCCAGGCGGGGTGTCTCTAGCGGCGAGGTTGAGTGCTTTCGTCAAACCGGAAACCACAGCTAACTGTGTCTGGTTGAACCCAGGCTCATATGCTGATGTCGTCTGGTAGAAGTCTCCGAGATAGCCGTCGTAGACGATGGCGTAGATGATGAGAACCCCCAAGTAGAACAGCGCGATTGTCACAGGCGATCGGGCTGCCGGGAGAACTGCACGAAGCCGAGGGCGCATTAACAAGCCCTCCTCACTAGGAGAGCCACTTCTATAAGAATCATTCATCAGTCCTACTCGGAAGGGTGCGGCCTCCGTTGACTGGCGCTAAATGTACAACCGGAATGTATAGGTTGGAACCGCAGCGCGACGTGCTGGTGGACGTCTGCGGGGTATTCCCGGGCCTTTGGACGTCGCGACAATACGAGCAGGCCAGTCAGAACTCTCTGGAGACGCAGATTCGATGACCTCAATCACGTCATCCGGGTGCGGCCTCGATTTTCACCTCGGGGGCGTGGCCCTGAATCTTCAACTCCGCCGGTTGGGGTCCAATCACCACCGAACTTGTCTGGTTGATGACGGTGGTGGTGTGGTTGAAGATTTCGACGGGAATATGGATATGGATTTCTTGTGTCGGCGGCCTCTCACGTACCTTCGTCTCCTTGCGGATCTGGCGTGAGCCAAGGAGCAGAGAGAATCCGAACTTGAATGATCGAACGAACCGGGTGACGGGATATTTCGCGGTCTCGTCGTTGAACGCGGCCAGCAGGTTGCCTTCCCAGTCGGGCTTGTAGTAGGCGCGCATGTCCTCGGGAAGCAATCGGAGCGCGAGCCGAACGAACAGGACAGGCAGATCGTCGACGCGTGCCCGCAATTCGTCGCCAATCATCTTGCCCGGCAGAGCGACGAGGGCGGCGATCACCAACGCCGCCACCACGCTGACACCCACTAGCAGCATCAGATCCACCCCAGCGCGTGGGCGGTCCCGCGCACCCAACGGCGTGCAGGTACTGGCGCCAATTCCTCCTGCGCCTCGGCAACGAGGCGCCGGGCCCTGGGCACCGCGTCCCCGCGCAGGCGGTACGTGATCCGCGGCGGGCCGCCGCTTTGCGGTGAGGCATCGGGATCGTCGAGACGGTCCAACCAGCCGGCGCCAGTCAGCCGCGCGAGGACTTGATAGGTCTTCGCCGAGCTGAAGCCGGTTTCCGTGATCAGCTGGTAACCGTAAATATCCCGGTCCGGGTCATCGACGAATGCCTTCAGTATCCGCACCACTGCGCGGGTAGGACGCACGTCTTCCATACCAAGAATCTTACATAGTTCGGCCGATGGTTGCCGCAGCCGTTTCGGAGGCTCACCGTTGTCAGGGGAGGCTGTGGTGGACGTGTCAGGGAGAGGCTGTGGTGGACGGCAACGCGAGGATGATGAGCTATAGCGACTATGCCTGCGGTTACCAGGGTTACCGCAGCGTCGCGGGTGGTCGCCCGGAAACGAGTGCCCGCAAGAGCGCCAGAATGCGGCTCTGGTAGGAGAACCTACCCGGCAGGCTGGCGTCAATCCTGGGGGGCAAATGAGAGTGGCCCTAGCTGGCTCGGTAGCGCGGGCAGCGCTATTTGCTGACAGGCTGGGCGTGATGTGCCCGTGGGCACATTTTGGGCACACTTGGGCACAAACCAGGGCAATCTCAGCGAATCCCACGCAATGCTAATTGGCAGGTCACAGCCCAATTCGACGCCCCGACTGGGGGCACGCCGAGGGTTCGAGTCCCTCCGCCCGCACACGAGTCCCCACTTGCGCACAAACGGTTGTCAGCTGAACATGTCGCGGTGTTGTTCGACGTATTGCCGCACGGTTTGTGCGGGGTGGCCGGTGATGTCTTCAACGTCGTGGGTTGAGCGGTCGTACCGGTCCTCGCGGTGCAGCCTGGCCATGGTCGCGATGTGTTGTTGCACATGCGCGGGCAGCCCCACCTCGCCTAGAACCTCCAGCCACTCCTCATGGGGCGGCCTAACGCCGGTGATGGGTCTGCCCAGGGCTTGTGCGTATTGTTCGGCGAGCTCGTCGATGTCCAGCGTTGCCGGGCCGGTCAATTCATAGACCGCGCCGAGGTGGTCTTGGGGTGCGCACAGTACCGCGGTGACGACTTCGGCGACGTCGCTGGATGCGACGGGCGAAGTGCGGCCGGTTCCGTGGTCGCCGTGCCGCCCGCTCCCGGGGGCCGTTACGGTCATCACCGTGGCTGTGATCGAGTTCGACGAACGGGACCTGGAAGCACGAGTGCCCGACCTGGCCGCGGGGGGCGCCTGGACCCGGGTGCGGCTGCGCTGGCGGCAGGACCCGCTGACCGGGGCGAGCGCCCGGATCCTCACCGGGGTGAAGCTGCAGCCCCCGGACCGGCCGGACCTGACCGAGCTCACGGCCCCGCCCGCGTTCTGCCCCTTCGACAGCGACCGCCTCGAGACGGCCACGTTCTCGTTCCCGCCCGAGCTCACCGCCGAGGGCCGGATCCGCTGCGGCCGGGCGGTGGTCGTGCCGAACATCATGGCCTACGCGACCCACAGCGCGGTCGGCATCTACGACCCCGGGTCGCACTTCCTCGACCTCGACGAGCTCACGCCCGCCCTGGTCGGGGACGCCCTGGCCGCCATGGTCCGGCACGCTCACGCGGTGCGGCGCTTGGACCCGACGGCCGCGTGGAGCTCGGTCAACGCCAACTACCTGCCACCCTCGGGCGCCTCGCTGGTGCATCCGCACCTGCAGTCGGCGCACGACGCCCACGGCCTTACCGGCCAGCGCCAGCTCGCCGAGCGGTCAGCGGCCTGGCAGGAGCGGAACGGGAATTACTGGGCGGCCCTGATCGACCAGGAGGCCGGCGGCCCCAGGTGGGTCGGGCAGACCGGCCGGGTCGCCTGGCTCACGCCGTTCGCGCCGGCCGGGTTCCATGAGGTGTGGGCCGTGGTCATCGGGGCCGCCGACATCACCGACCTGACCGAGGATGACAGCCGGGCGCTGGGGCAGGGGCTGTCCCGGTGCCTGGCCGCGTACAAGGACTGGAACCTGACCTCGTTCAACTTCGGCCTGATCGGCGGCGGCCCGCTTTCACGCGAGAACGGGTACCAGGTCGTGCTCAAGCTGGTCAGCCGCTCCAACCCGGAGCCGTTCTACCGCAGCGATGCCACGTACTTCGAGCGGCTCTGGGCGGAGGCGCTGATCGACATGAGCCCCGAGGAAGTGGCCGAGGGCCTGCGGACCAGGTTCTGAGATCAGGCGCTTCCTGCGGAGGATCGGCCGCGGGCCGCGGGCCGCGATCGGATCACCCGCTATGACCGCCGTATTGGCCTGCCAGGCAAGGATCCGGCTGAGCCGCCACCGATCGTCCAAGTCCCGGGCGAGGCCGATCGCCTCGGCGAAGTACGGCCCGGGCCTACCGCTGACCCTGGGAGGCGCGCAGAATCGGAACAGCAGTGCAGGAAGGAAGTCGGCGATGAAAGCCAACGTAGGCGACTGGTTGGTGATCAAGGGCACGACAACCGAGCGCTCGGACCGGCGGGGGCTTATTACGGAGGTGCACTCGGCGGACGGCTCGCCTCCCTACGTGGTGCGGTGGCTGGCCACCGGCCATGTGGCGACGGTGGTTCCGGGCCCTGATGCCATGGTGGTGACACCAGAGGAGCAGGAAGCAGCGGACGAGCGGGCACAGGAACGGGGCGCACACCGCGGCACCAACGAGTAGGTGCTGCGGCTCGCCGTTATCGCCCCGCAGGCTTGCTGGTGGCCTGGTTGGGCCATCACGTGATGGGCTCTCGCGCGCATGCGGGCGGACAGGACTGGGTTGGATGCCGGTCGGTCTAACCTGACATCGCCATGTCCCAGAAGCCTCGCTCGTAGTGGGTCACCCAGAAGAAGGCGTCTTCAGCTTCTCGGGCCTGTTCGCCGATGGAGGCCTCGAGCTGGCGATCGACGGAACTCTGGAGGTCGCCGACGTAGGACCGGAAGCCGTCGGTGGTCCACCTGTTCACGAACTCCCGGTAGGGGTGAGCACCGGGGCGGGCGCTGTCCCAGCTTTCCAGGTAGCTGCGTTCGAGCGCCCAGATGGCGGTGATCTGGGCCGGGTAGCCGGAGTAGGTCACGGCCAGCAGGAAGTCGCAGTAGGCCCGAGTCGTCGGATGCTTGGCGGCGTCGAGGGCCAGGCCGCGTCGCGCCGCCATCTCCTCAAACCAGCCGAGTTCCCCCACGGTGGCGACCACGCCGCCCGCGAGGAGGGCGACGTCGGCGAGGGGGGCCGTGGCCGCGATGCGGGACTGGGCGCGCACCAGGGCCTGCCCGAAGAGGTGGTCCTGGGCCAGCCACCGGTCGAAGGAGTGCTCGGGCAGCGATCCGTCCCGCACGCCCGCGAGGAAGGGGTGAACAGTGGCCGCCTGCCACGCGGCGGTGTGACGGCTCATCAACGCATCGGCAGTCATGGTCTCTCGCATCGGTCGGCAGCGTCGAAGAACCGCAGTTCGAGTTCCATCGCCTGGTGATACAGGTCGGCCAGGCGGTCGTGATCACCGCCGTAGCGGTCGAGCAGGCCCTCTACACGTCGGGCCAGGGCCTGGAACTGCGGGCTGGAGTAGGTCATCACCCACTCGCGATAGGGACTGTCGGGTGTTGTCTGGGCGGCCAGCTGCTGGCCGAGGTAGGCGTACAGCCGCAGGCACGGCGTCATCGCCGCCGCGATGTGGCCCACCGGCTCCAGCGCAGCGACCGCCAACAAGAAGTTGGTATACGCCGCGGTGGCGGGGTCTGCCGCTTGGTGAAGGTCGACGTTCCAGCGGGCCGCGTAGCCCTGGTGAAGGCGAAGCTCGTCGGCGGTGGCGTCGAGTAGCTCCCTAAACGCGATCAGCCCGTCTTGGTCCGGGCTCTTGGCCAGAGCCAAGGCGTAGGCGCGGCAGAATGCGTCGAGGAAGGCGGCGTCCTGTCCCACGTAGTAGGCGAACGTAGCTGGGGCCAACTCTCCCGACGCGATGCCCTGGACGAACGGGTGCTCCAGCGCCGCCTCCGCCAAGACCCGGTTCCGGTGCCATAACGAGTCGGCAAGCGAGACCACGAACCAAGCCTAAGGCTCGGCATGGCCTGGCCACCGAGGGCGTCGACGACCCGAATCGCAGCCCCCGCTTCGACCCATCGATTGAGTCCGGATCGTCAATCCGTGGGCCGGGGCGATGACATGACGGCAGTGGTTGTGCGCTGGTATTGACACCTGGCCTCGATCATCATCCCGTTTCCGACGATCATCGCGGCGTAGCCGTCCCCGACAGCGAGGTCACCGGGCTTCGGCTAGCCACTGCGATGGCGATCGGGGCGGGGGTCTAGCCCCGCGTCGGAGATCTGACCCGTGACACGTTTACGACACGCTTTGAACGACATCAGCCGGAATCTTGGTGAATCTCGGTGAAGCTACGTTGGTCCATATGCCCAGCTCAACAACTCAAATTCATGTTCCGATGCTGAACAACGGGAAATAGCTTCGCTAACAGAAGGTTGGGGGTTCGAATCCCTTCGGGCGCGCTTCGGGCGCGCTTCGGGCGCGCTCACTACCGGCAACAATGCTGGCGTCGACGCCGGTGACGCGAAATCCGCTACTTCCTGATACTTTCAACC
>NZ_JBKQOI010000056.1:0-41971 GCF_052145595.1 Mycobacterium sp.
ACTCGTTGATTCTCCTCGAGGGAGCGAAAACCGTCCCCTTGGATCTCAGAATGATGGACGAATATGTCCTTTGCGCCGCCGTCAGGGGCGATAAAGCCGAAGCCTTTCTCGCTGTTGAACCATTTCACGGTTCCCTGTGTCATAATAATTTCTCTTCTCTTTTCAGTTGGGTATAAATTTAGATACACCCATAACCAGCCATAACAGGAACCAATCGCCGGATATTCTTCGATTAGTTTATGTCCAATATTTTGTTAGGCCTCGGGCTCTCGGCTACGCCCCCTGCGACGACGCTGGACGTCGAGGCCGCGCGGGAGGTTGGGCGAAGGGGTCGGGCGCGCACGATTTGAGCCGGATTTCGAGGGGGTTGTGGGCTCAGCGTTGCTTGGTATGCAGCAAAGCCTCGGTCTGTGAGATGTGGGCGGACTTAGCGCGCTTGTCGGCACGTTTCTCTTTCAGAGACTTACCGGTCTTTTTGGTCATAGTTTGCCGGGGAGATTTATCAGACATCGCGGCCCTTTGATATGGGGGCCTGTGTTGGTCCCGAGTCTTCGAGTCTACGCCCCCTCGGCCCGCGTCGCCCACTGTGCCCAACGGTTGGTCGACCCGCTGACGACGGTGTGGTAAGGGGCGAGGCGCACCGTGAACTCGAAACCCCGGGGGGATCGATAAGGCGCGGCGCTACCGTGAGCCCCGGCCGCCTCCGGAAATCGTTTTGTGCGCGCCGGTGAACCGAGCGCCGCCCCCCGGCGGCACACGAGCAGATAGTGGCGTAACGTCCCTAAAGAGCTGTTCGTTGTCGGCGCTGGCCTCGAACGTGATACCCATCGAGATCACGGGCAATGCAATTCCTCCGTCGGCCCGTTTCGCGGGTTGATCGTTTCGAACTGCGAAGGGT
This sequence comes from Mycobacterium sp., assembly GCF_052145595.1. GTDB lineage: Bacteria > Actinomycetota > Actinomycetes > Mycobacteriales > Mycobacteriaceae > Mycobacterium. Next base: position 899 of record NZ_JBKQOI010000056.1, read on the forward strand.
TGCCCATGAAGCGCGCAGAACCGTCGATCGGTGTCATTGCGTCTCAACAGAATCCAACGACAAACTTCATCGTAAACTCTGTGGAGCAACGGTGCGCGGGGACGACTACCTCGGTGGCGGAGCCAACTCCACGCATGATCAATGCGGTAGGGCCGCGGCGCCCGGTGAGCCGGGTGCGGCTCACTCTGGCATCCCGGCTTGGGAACAAGATTGATGGAGCGTGGTGGCCCCGTACTGGGCTGATCTCGCAAGAGTTGACTGAATTGGTCTCTGTTTTGGATGTCCGTTTAGGCCATGTCATCGACATCAACGTCAACTGGTCATCTTTGCAACGCCAGCCGGACCTGAATTGGGACTGTTGGCAGGGTATACGCCCACGCGTTATGACGGTTGGGGGCCGCGATGCGCGGGCGAAACTTCTGATCGTTCCGCACCGAACTGGTACAGCCCTCGCGGTAATGGTTTTGCGCCGGGCTGCCGGCCTACCCGTAAATGCGGCACACCGCGATTCCCGCGCTTTCCAGACCGCCGAATGCATTGTCCGCGTGGCGCGCGGCGAGCAAATGTTTGAAGTGCGCCGGTCACGGCGAGCCGATGTCGCCGCGATGCCTCAAGGCCGGGAGGATTGAGAGTATCTCGGGTCCACCTGCCGCGCAGGGGTCACGCCGGTTGCCGAGGGACTGACGCGCGAAGCTGATGCAGTACGGGAATCGTTGATTCCCAGTGGTTTTGGGTGATGGGCTGCCCGTAAGCGCTTATACGCGGGTTTCCGTATCTTCCGCGCTGGTCAAAAGGAGGCTCTCGACGGTCGAGGCATTGCTTGGGCCGGCTGCGGTCATCATGATGGCGTGTGCCTGGTCTGGGTCGGCGTGCCGGGAAACCACCAGTAAGACGGTTTTGGCGCGATTGAGCCCGAGGACGTCGACGGTGTTGACCGGCTGGAGACGATATCCGTCGAGTCGTACCGTTCGTCCCCCTGTCGCGAATTTTGTTGGCGGCTTTGCCCATTCGTTCACGTTGTACATCACACGGCCAATCGGGCCGAGTCGAACTGACAGCACCGACAGCAGATCTGGCAGCTCTGCCGTGAGGTCCTCACTGTGCGGCCACCATGCACCATCGACATACCCGCTCTGGGGCGCCTTGGGCTTCAGCCTCAAGCGCGGTGTGTGCGCCGGTGGGGCATGCCGGTGCTGGGCATCCACTTGGTCTATTTTCAGCGTCATAGCGACGCTCCCGTCTCGACCGCGAAACCGGCCAAATCATTCGAATCGGCGACGAGGTGGCTTTGAGTAGTCAGGTACGAGGTATCGCCGATGGTTCGTACACTACTCGGGTGTTCCAGCACCAGCGACGGCAAAGCTGGTCGCTGTGATCAGCCGATCGGGCGCGCGTTCTCAGCGGATGGAAACTAGTTGGTCGATCGAATCCGCGGGCAGGTCGCCGTCAACGACCGCGGTCACAATCAGCTGGTTGAGCTCGATCTGGCCCTTGTGATTATCGAGGAACGCGGTGTCGGCGGCGTCACGACCGGTGGCTATGCGGACAAGGGTTTGCCGCGGCGCTAGCAGCGTCGCATCGACTACCCGCCATTGCCCCTCGACAAAAGCCTCGGCCACCGCGTGAAAGTCCATCGGATACACGCCCGGCGCGTACACGGACACCAGGCGGGCCGGGACGTTGACCGCACGCAGCAGCGCCACCACCAGATGCGCGTAGTCGCGGCACACACCTTCGCCGGCGAGCAACGTGTCCACCGCCCCGTCGATCGGATCGCTCGAGCCGGGCACATAGTTCAGCCTGGTGCCGACCCACGAGCTCACATTCTCTAACAGAGTCGCCGAATCACCGTAGGTGCCGAATTCGGTTGCGGCGAAACCATAGAACTTATCGGCCTCAGCGTAGCGGCTGGGTCGCAGATACATCGATAGGTCGTATTCGGTTACCGGAGCCGGATCAGTCTGACCCACGATCGTCGCCGCGTAGTCGATTTTCAGTGTGCCCGCCGCTGCGTCGATCTTGTGGATGCGGTTGCCATGCACACCGCTGACTTCCAGGGGCTGGACTGGCCGTCCGTTCAAGACGAAGCACAGCGACTCGAAGACCTCAGTGCGCGGATGCGGAGCAACAGCGATCTGAAACTCCAGCGTTGTGGGCGCGATGATTTCAACTTCGATCTCGGCGCCCACTTCTCGTCTCATAGCGCGATAATGCGCCAATCGTTGCCGATTCGCCAGGCGAGCGACGACGCCGGTTCGTGATGGCGGGTCCCCTGCACATGCGCCCGGCAGACCCAGAACCTGGGACCCTGGGGCCGCAAGCGATGCCGAATCGTGAGTGCCGCCGCAATGGATCGCCACGGCGTCCGCCGCTGCTGAGATCACCTTTGCCCACTACAAGCGCTGGCGGTAGTCCATCTCCAGATCTTCTATCTTCGCCGCATTTGGCATACCCAGAGGGAGGGTGGCACGGTTCTTCCGTTGAGTCGGTAGTTCGACGCGGGCCGCCGGTGTCGATGCCCCTCGTCGGATAGTCACCAACTCAAGGGGTTACTCGATCCCTGTTCCGCCTCATGGCGTGCGACACCCGGGCCGTTCGCCGGCAGCGCGTTGGTTGCCAGCGTCCCTGTGTTTCTGGCCAGATTGGAGTAGGGTGAACGCATCGGTGGTATTGCGTTTGTGATCGTTTGGGTCATGTCGTCGCCGATTCGAATGGTTGGCCGGTTTCGCGGTCAAGACGGGAGCGTCGCAATGACGCGAGAACAAGCCCGCAACAGCTTGAGGTGCGACGGCACACGGGGCGTCCGCGCGCCGCGGTTTCGATTGAAACTTACGGCGCACGGCAGCGGGTATGTGGATGGTGCATGGTGGCCACGCAGTGACGATCTGATGACGGAGCTGCCAGATCTGATCGCGGTTCTGTCGGTGCGCCAGGGCGCGATCAGTCGTGTGGTGTACAACCTCACTGAATGGAGAACAACGCCCACCGAACTCGTCACCAGCGGACGTGCGGTCCAACTTGACGGATACCGCGGCCAGCCGCCCGGCACGGTCGAAGTCCTTGACGCCAAGGGCAATAAGATTGTCTTGCTGGTTGTCCCATTTCATATCGATCCCGACCAAGCACACGCGATTGTGATGGCAGCTGCAGCGCCGGGCAACGTGTCAAGCGTCGATAACCTGCTCATGATCAGCGTGGAAGACAGGGAAAGCCGCACAGCGAGCGACGCCGCGCGGGGGCGCTGGGATTCGCAAGGCAGAGCCAAACAGCCGAAGCGCCGGGATCGACCCGCGACCCTGTGGCAGGTCTTCCCGGCGTCTACCCCGCGGCAGCGCGCCCGCACCGGACCATAACTTAGGGACGAACGACTATGACAACTGACGACCTGGTATTCAAATCCTTCAGCGACTTCGGTATTGACGACATCCCCGCCGAGGCAGCAGTTTCGCGACGCATGCTTCGGCGACTCGAGGACATTGACAATTCGACAACTCCCGGCCCGATTACCTCGGCTGCGCGCGCCGCCTTGGCGTCCAGCGTCGTCGCACACGCCGTGGTCGAACTCGAGACCCAACTCATCGAATTGAAGAAGCAACTGGCGCAAGCGAAGTGAACAACCCGTCACCGGCGAAGATCGTGCACCGCGCGTTGGAGCGATTCTCTTCACATCACCGTCGGTGAGTGCCGGTTGGGGGCTGTGGCTCAAAAGGTTTCGTTGCGAGGGGACGGCGCACTGATGGTTACGCGATTGTCGGGGACCGATGCGCTGTCGCTACATACACAGAGCTCGAGGACGCCTGCGCACACGCTCACGCTGGTCATCATCGATGCGTCCGATCAGCTCAGCCACCAGCGGCTTCACCAACTGGTGGCCACGTCGTTGCCGCAACTCGCGCGATTTCGCAGCCGACTGGTGACCAAGCCGCTGGGTGTAGGACAGCCCCTGTGGGCCGAGATTGACGACTATGACCCTTCTCCGCAAATTCATCGCGCGACGGTTCGCCCTCCCGGCGACCGGCGGGAATTCGCCGATCTCATCGCGGATCTAAGTGCCCGGCGACCGGATTGCGGTAAACGGCTCTGGGAAGCTTGGAGTATCGACGGTCTGACGGGCGGCAGGTGGGCGTTGGCGGTGAAGATGTCGCCCGTACTCAATGACGGGGCCGCAGGCGCGGTGTCTCTCTGGCCGCGGTTATTGACTACCGGGCCGCGCGCCGATTTGGCGAATAGTCTGCCGGTCGAGTCGAGCCTGGGCTCGGCGCCTTCCGTAGGCGAGCTCGTTACCGATGTAGTGACCGAGATCGTCGAGAACCACGTGACCGGCGTGTGGCTGATCGCTGAGACTGTGTCTGGTCTGCTGCAGGCGGTGCGCGGTCGGCTGCTCCGCACGCGCGAACGGGAACCGATGAGCCGGGCGGCATCGCCGATGAGCGGGCCGGTGCCGCACACAGTGTTCAACGCACCGCTGACGAAGCGGCGTGCGGTGGCCTTCGCTTCGATCCCGCTGGCAGACGTGAAGACGGTCAGCGACGCGTTCGGGGGCACCATCACCAACGTTGTTCTAGCTGCTTGCACACTGTCATTGCGCGCGTGGCTGCAACGACACGACAAGGTGCCCGACCATCCACTGCTGATGCGGATGCCGTTCGAGTTGCCGGCCACGGATCCCCATCGGATTGGCAAGGCGTTGACTATCGGGCGGCTTCGCATCCCGGTACACCTCGACGACCCTGTGCAGGTCCTCGCCAACCTGCATACCGCCACCGAAAGACTGAATGCCATCCTGACCGGCAACGAAAACAATTCTCCTACAATTGATTTAGAGACGATTGCCTCACTTATCCCACCGGCCCTAGCTCACGTGGGTATGAAGCTCTACACCCGATCAGGCCTGCGGCGTCAGCTCAAGCCGATCTGTCACGGCAGTGTCTCCTCCGCTGTCGTTGAGCCGGTGCCGGCGTACTGTGCCGGCGCCAAGGTCGTCGGTATGCATACCGTGGCGCCACTTGCCGAGGAAAGTGGCTTAAATATCGCGCTAACCTCCCGCGGTCAGGAGCTGGATGTGAGCGTGTGTGTGTGCCCCGACAATGTGCCTGCGGTCGACGATATCGCGACCGGGATCGTGCACTCTGTCGATATTCTGGTAGCGGCTGCGCAGGGATCTCCTCGCGGGCAAGGCCGTTCCGTCGTTTCAGAGATGACGTCACACCCCGCAAATCGTTCGCGCCGCAGGACCCATTAACAGGTTCATCGAAGACCTTTGCCGGTTTGCAGTTTTGCGGGTGCCTTCACCCATTCGTTGAAGTTGTACGTCCACGCGGTCAATACAGCCCGGTCATACCGACAGCACCCCCAACAAGTCGCCGTTTGGAAGGTGATCGCTGTGCGGCCACCATGTCCAATCGAGGTGGTGTCGCCTTCGACTTCCGTTGAGGCGCAACGCCTTTTGGACACCGTCTCCGCTTCAACACGGGCGATAAATGCGGCCGTGCTGTGGCAACTCGTCCGGAAGTTTGGCCCGGGTCTTAAGGATTCGGAGGAACCTTCGCCGTGGTTGTGGGCTCCCGGCTAGCATGCTGTAGGCTTGTGAGAAGTTCCCTCGGTTTCTGTAGAAGCCAACTTGGGGAGTTAGAGGTCGGGTCGCTACAGCGGTGCCGGCCTTGTCCATGCTCAGGGCCATCTATTCGCAGTAGGAGTCGCGGCCCCGCATATCACCAACGCCAGCGTTTCGAGGGTTGTGTGCGTGATCCGGGCCAGGGGACTGACGACGGTCGCCTACTGCGAGCGCCTGTCGGACATTGCGATATTCGTCCGCTGCGTCGATGCCGAGACGTCATGACAAATCTGAGCTGTCCTTTTTCGAGCGCCGACCAGAACAGCGATCAGATCCCGGGTGATCGCCGCGGGGCTGGGTACGACTTTCGACGATGTAGGCCAGGAATGTGCCCCAATCAAGGCATGGGGGACTGAGTGGGGTGGATGAACAGCACTGGTTGCGGCGTGTCGAGTTCGGCCCGTAGCGACTCGAAATCTGAGTGGCCCGGTAACGACCTCGTGTGTTCGACCGGCCGCCCGACCGGTGCGACACCGTTGGTAGATCCCCAAGGCCCGAATGACGGTCTCTTTGCTAAGCGACTTACGACCCCTTGACAGGAGCCGTAATGCCCCTGGTCAGGGGCGGTATCCGGAGGTACGCTCCGGCTGGTTCGGAGTATTTGAGCGCCCCGACCCATGGAGATAACCTCGCAAAGGGAGTACACAGATGGCGAACAGCGTAGCGGTCCATAACAACGGGGTCCCTCAGCAGCGCGCGCAGGATGCCGAGGTACTAAAGGAGTCAGGTGTGCACAAGCTCGTCGTCGCAGACCGCGACGGCAACTGTTTAGCGTTCGTATTGGCTTGGGACAGTTTCCACTATGACGCCGAGACCGACACCTATGTGTGCATTGCCGACAGTGATGGCAGAGAACTCATGACCATGTACACGGCCGGTGAAATTAAGTCAGCACCCGGTGCGAACATGTATGTCGTAACCGCACCTGATGGGTCCAATCGCCGCAGGCCGCTGCAGGCCCTGTGAGCTATCGGACAGCTGGCAAGCTCCAACCTTGAGCGTTCCTTAGTTTCGAGCGTCGTGGGAACACGTCCCGCAGTTTGATGCTGTCACGTGACCCTTTGCGGACGCGGAGCTTCGAGCGGTTTTTGCACGCCAATTTCCATGCCATCTTGAAGGATCCGGCGAGCTGACCGCCACAGGTGGGACAGGGTTCGGCGAGCTGCCGGCAAAACAATGTCTGCCGCCCCAGCCGCCCCGAACGGTGGGGGACACTTCACATCGCGAAGGTTATGATAGACCGGTCGTACGGTTAGTTACGTCGAAGGGTTCAAGATGCCCAGATCGCCCGGCAGGCGTGGCGAGATTCTCGATGCGTTTGTCCGCTATGTCGCCGAACGTGGCTACGAAAGAACGAATATCGGCGACATCGCCGACGAGCTTGGCATGTCTAAGGGCACCATCGTTCATCACTTTGGAACCAAAGCGCAGATGTTGCGGGAGCTTGAAGAAACCCACCTGGCCCGCCAGCTCGATGTGCTGCGGATGGCGTGGGATCGCCTGGCCGCGCCGCACGAACGCATCGCCGCAATCATTTACGCCTCCACACTGCTACAGGTGATCGCCCGCAACGCGACGGTGGCAAGCCAGCGCGAGGTGGTTCAGTTATCCGATGACCCGGCGATGCAGCAAGTGCGTAAGTTGCGCCATCAATTGCAAACGCTCACGATTGACGAGATCCGCAACGGGGTGGAGAGCGGTGTATTCCGAAGCGTGGACGTCGAACTGGCGGCATTGCAGCTGTGGGGATCGCTGGAGTGGATGTGGGTGTGGTTCGACCCCGCCGAATCCCGCACACCCGAACGAGTGGGGGCCGCTTTCGTCGATGTGTTCCTCGGCGGACTTCTGCTCGACCGCTTCGGGCTTAGCAAGTGGGCAAACCCTTCTGCGAGCGTCGTCTCGGTGGTGCGCGAATGCCTTGCCGCGATAACGGGTGCCACAGATTGACCGCCTGGCGGCAGAATGCTTTGCGAGGCTGGGTATTTGGCCGTAGACGCTTCCTACCATGAAGTGCTGAGCCGTGCTCGGCGGCATTTCGTCGAGCGCGACCAGGCGAGACGGTCCTGACTGGGGAGGCGCAAAAAGGACCGATGAACCCCGGTAGATCGTCGAGCAGCGCGAGAGGTTCTGGGTGGTCCGTAGTCAGGAGCGGGCGGCGATCCTATTTTATTGACTGACCGTACGGTCTAGTGCCATAGTTGCTGCGTGGCGCAAACGCGGGCGACAGGGACCGAGATTGCCGGTTGGGAGGGTGATGCGGTCGACCGGCGTCCGGAACGCAGGTCACACGAAGAAGCGTTGCGCCGGAACTTGGGGCGACGAACTCGCAAATCGTCCTTGTTGATGCAAAGTTCGAAATGCGTTCTGGCGAGTAACTTTTCGCAGCACCGTCCGGGACACCGCGAGGCACACGATTTCGTCGTGAGGGGGCGGTCATGACGACGTCGACAGCTACCTCGAACGTGATTGCCGGCAAAATCGGCAACAGGATCCGACCCGGGGCGGAAGTGGCCGGCGGGTTCGTCCGGATGTGCGTGCTGACCGGCAAAGCCTTGGCGCGGCCGTTCGAATGGCGTGAGTTCATCTGGGTTGGCTGGTTCCTGATGCGGGTCTCGCTGCTGCCCACTATCGCGGTGTCCATCCCCGAAACCGTGCTGCTCATCTTCACGCTCAACCTCCTGCTGGCCGAGATCGGTGCCGCCGACGTCTCCGGTGCTGGTGCCGCGATCGGTGCGGTCACCCAACTCGGCCCGATCGTGACGGTGCTGGTAGTCGCCGGCGCCGGGGGCACCGCCATCTGCGCCGACCTCGGCGCGCGCACCATCCGCGAGGAAATCGATGCGCTCGAGGTGCTCGGCATCGACCCGATCCACCGGCTGGTGGTGCCGCGCGTCGTCGCCTCGACGATCGTCGCGGTGCTGCTCAACGGCCTCGTGGTCGCCGTCGGCCTGGGGGGCGGCTACCTCTTCAGCGTGTACCTGCAGAACGTCTCGAGCGGTGCCTACCTCTCGACTTTGACATCGCTCACCGGCCTACCCGAGGTGGTGATCGCGTTTATCAAGGCCGCGACGTTCGGGCTGATCGCCGGCCTGGTCGGCTGTTACCGCGGACTCATCGTCCGCGGCGGGTCCAAAGGACTGGGCACCGCCGTCAACGAGACAGTGGTGTTGTGTTTCATTGCGCTGTTCGCGGTCAACGCGGCGCTGACCACCATCGGTGTCCGGTTCGGAACGGGGCGCTGACATGACGACGGCTACCCCAGCTACCCCACTACGTGCCCGCTTCCCACGGGCAGCCACCAACGTCACTCGATACGGGGCGGCACCGGCACGGGTTCTGGTCGAGATCGGCCAGATGGTCTGGTTCGCACTGACTGCCGTCGGGCAGATCCCCTTCGCGGTGCGCCGCTACCCAAAAGAGCTGCTGCGGATCGTTGCCCAGATGGGGATGGGTACCGGCGCGATGGCCGTGGTCGGTGGCACCGCCGCCATCGTCGGCTTCATCACCCTGTCCGCGGGCTCATTGGTCGCCATCCAGGGCTACGCGACGCTGGGCAACATCGGCGTCGAGGCCTTCACCGGATTTTTGGCCGCGCTGGTCAATGTCCGGTTCGTGGCGCCCGTGGCCGCCGGTCAGGCGCTCGCCGCGACGGTCGGTGCCGGCGCCACCGCCGAACTGGGCGCCATGCGCATCAGCGAGGAGATCGACGCGCTCGAGGTGATGAGCATCCGGTCGGTCGCCTTCCTGGCGTCCACCCGGGTGGTGGCGGGTCTCGTCGTCATCATCCCGCTCTACGCGTTGGCGATCACGCTGGCCTTCGTGTCCCAGCAGGTCACCACGGTTTTCTTCTACGGGCAGTCCGCCGGTACGTATAACCACTACTTCCACACATTCCTGCGCCTCAACGACGTGGGGTGGTCGTTTGCGGAGGTGATCCTGGTTGCGGCGGTCGTGATGACCACCCACTGCTACTACGGCTACACCGCCAGCGGCGGGCCGGTCGGCGTCGGTGAGGCGGTCGGACGGTCGATGCGGCTGTCGTTGATCACGATCGTCGTCGTGGTCGTACTGACCGCGATGGCGGTCTACGGCAAAAGCCCCAACTTCAACCTCACCGTGTAGCCGCCATGACGTCCCCGGTGAAGGAGAACCCGCCACGCATCCCGCCGTACAAGACGGCGGCCGTGGTGTTCTTGGTCGTCGCCGCGGTGGTGCTGGGGTTCGTATGGTTGCAGTTCCGGGGCGAGCTCACGCCGAAGACGACCCTGACTATGCTGGCTCCCCGGTCCGGCCTGGTGATGGACACAGGATCGAAAGTCACCTACAACGGAGTCGAGATAGGCCGAGTATCAAGCATTTCCGAGATTCAGCGTGACGGCTCGCCGGCTGCCAAGTTCCTTATGGACGTGAAGCCGAAGTACATCAACCTGATTCCCGCCAACGTGGACGCCAAGATCAAGGCGACCACGGTGTTCGGCAACAAGTACGTGTCATTGACCTCGCCGAAAAACCCTACGCCGCAACGCATCACCGCAAAGCAGGTGATCGATGCGCGGGCGGTGACGACCGAGTTCAACACCTTGTTCGAGACGCTCAACTCGATCGTGGAGAAGGTAGACCCGGTCAAGGTGAACCTGACGCTGGCCGCGGCCGCGCAGGCATTGACCGGCCTGGGCGACAAGTTCGGGCAGGCGATCGTCAACGGCAACGCCATCCTCGACGACATCAATCCGCAGATGCCGCAGATCCGCCATGACATTCAGCGGCTTGCGGCCCTGGGCGACACCTACGCCAACGCCGCGCCGGATCTGATCGACTCCCTCAACCACGCGGTGGTCACGGCGCGCACGCTGCACCGTCAGGAAGCCGAATTGGATGCCGCGTTACTGGCCGCGACCGGGTTGGGTAATACCGGGGAAGACATCTTCCGGCGCGGCGGGCCCTACCTGCAGCGCGGGCTCGCCGACATGCTGCCCACCGCCCAGCTGCTCGACACCTACAGCCCCGAGATCTTCTGCACGATCCTCAATTACTACGACGAAGAACCCGCGGCCAATGCGACGACTGGCGGCAACGGCTACTCGCTGAAAACCATGAGCGAGCTGACCTCGGGGTTGGGCGGCATCCTGACCCTCCCGGGGCTGGCCGGCACCGCGGCCACAATGGGGCTCCTCGGGCTGGCCGGACTGGTGGGCGGGGCGCCGAATCCCTATGTGTTTCCGGACAATCTGCCCCGGGTGAACGCCCGCGGCGGGCCGGGGGGTGCGCCGGGTTGCTGGCAGGCCATCACCCGCGACCTGTGGCCCGCGCCCGAATTGGTGCTGGACACTGGCGCCAGTCTCGCCCCGTACAACCACCTGGACACCGGCTCACCGTATGCCATCGAATACGTGTGGGGCCGCCAAGTCGGGGACAACACGATCAACCCATGAAACTCACCGGCTCCGCTATCAAGCTCGGCATCGTCTCGTTGGTGCTGACGCTGATCACCGTCTCGATCGTTGTGGTGTTCGCCCAGATGCGCTTCAACCGCACCAACAGCTACAGCGCGGAGTTCAGCAACGGCAGCGGCCTGAAAGACGGCCAGTTCGTCCGCGCCTCCGGAGTCGAGGTCGGCAAGGTCAAAAAGGTGCGGCTGATCGACGGCGGCACGCGGGTACGGGTGGAGTTCGATGTCGACCGCTCGATACCGCTCTACCAGTCGACGACCGCCCAGATCCGCTATCTCAATCTGTTCGCCGACCGCTACCTGGAGCTCAAACGCGGCGAGGGCGAGGGCGCCGACCGGGTCCTGCCGCCGGGCGGATTCATCCCGCCGTCCCGAACTACACCGGCGCTGGATCTCGACGCCCTGATCGGTGGTTTCAAGCCGCTGTTCCGGGCGCTGGAACCGGAAAAGGTCAACACCATTGCGTCGGCCATCATCAACGTGTTTCAGGGTCAGGGCGGCACGATCAACGACATTCTCGACCAGACCGCGCAGCTGACCGCGCACATCGCCGAGCGCGACCAGGCGATCGGCGAGGTGGTCAAGAACCTGAACCTCGTGCTGGACACCACGGTTAGGCATCGCAAGGAGTTCGACCAGACCGTCGACAACTTCGAGAGATTGATCACCGGGCTGCAAAACCACGCGGACCCGCTGGCTGCCGGCGTCGCGAACATCAGCAAAGCCGCCGGAACGGTCGCCGACCTCCTGGCGGACAACCGCGCCCTGTTACACAAGGAGATCGACTACCTGCAGGCGCTCCAGCAACCGCTGGTCGACCAGCGTGATCAACTCAGCGATCTCATCCACAAAACGCCGACGGCACTCAATCTGATCGGTCGCAGCATCGGCCTCTACGGGGACTGGGTGAACTTCTACCTCTGCGACCTTTCGATCAGATGGAACGGGCTGCAGCCCGGCGGTCCGGTCCGCACGGTGCGGATCTGGCAGCAGCCCACGGGCAGGTGCACGCCGCAATGAGAACACTGACGGAGTTCAACCGCCGCCGCGTCGGGCTGATGGGTGTCACCGTGTTGATGCTCGTCGTCGCCGTCGGCCAAAGCTTCACCAGCGTCCCGATGATGTTCGCCAGTCCGAGCTACTACGGGCAGTTCACCGACACCGGTCAACTCAACAAGGGCGACAAAGTGCGCATCTCCGGCGTGCATGTCGGCACGGTGCAGGGTTTCGACATCGACGGCGACCACGTCCTGATCAAGTTCACCATCGGCGCCAACACCATCGGCACCGAGAGCCGGCTCGCGATCAAGACCGACACCATCCTGGGCAAAAAAGTTCTCGAGATCGAGCCGCGGGGAAGCCAAACGTTGAGGGCCGGGGGCGTGTTGCCGCTCGGCCAAAGCACCACCCCCTATCAGCTCTACGAAGCGAACTCCGACATCACCAAGGCCGCCGCCGGCTGGGACATCGACACCGTCAAGCGGTCGCTGAACGTCTTGACGCAGACCATCGATCAGACCTACCCGCACCTGAGTGCCGCCCTCGACGGTTTGGCCAAATTCTCCGACACCATCGGTAAGCGCGACGAAGAGATCAAGCACCTGCTCGCTCAGGCCAACCAGGTAGCCGGCGTGCTCGGCGACCGCAGCGAACAGATCAACCGGTTGCTGGTCAACGCGAAAACGTTGCTGGCCGCGTTCAACGACCGTGGGCGGGCCATCGACGCCCTGCTGAGAAACGTTTCCGCCTTCTCGACGCAGGTGCAGGGGTTCATCAACGACAACCCGAGCCTGAATCCTGTGCTGGAGCAGTTGCACGCCATCAGCGACGTGCTGGTGGCACGCAAAGACGACCTGGCTCAAACCCTCACGTATGTCAGCCAATTCGCCGCATCACTGGGAGAATCCGTCGCGTCGGGACCGTACTTCAAGATAGTCCTGTCCAATCTGCTGCCATACTGGCTGTTGCAGCCGTTCGTCGACGCCGCCTTCAAGAAGCGCGGTCTCGACCCGGAGGACTTCTGGCGCAGCGCCGGATTGCCCGCGTTCCGCTGGCCCGACCCCAACGGCACCCGCTTCCCCAACGGCGCGCCGCCGCCCGCGCCTCCGGTGCTGGAGGGCACCCCGGACCATCCCGGACCCGCCGTCCCGCCGGGAACGGCGTGCTCGTACACCCCGGCGGCCGACGCGCTGCCGCGGCCGTGGAACCCGTTGCCATGCGCGGGCGTCGACGCCGGACCCTTCGGAGGTAGCTTCCCGGCGCCGGTCGACGTGCAGACGTCGCCGCCGAACCCGAACGGGCTGCCCCCGACCCCGGGCATCCCGATCGCCGGGCGTCCCGGCCAGCCGCCGCCCGACGTCCCGGGCACACCGGTGCCGCTGCCGACACAGGCGCCTCCGGGGGCGCGCACCGAGAACCTCCAACCCGCCGGCCCCGTCCCGCCACCGTCGACGTTCGCGCCCGGTCTGCCGCCGGGGCCACCCGCGCCACCCGGACCCGGGCAGCAGCTGCCGGCGCCGTTCATCAACCCCGGCGGCACGGGAGGTAGCGGCGCAGCGGGAGGTAGCCAAAATTGAGCGGCGTCTTTGATTTCCACAACTTGCGCTCCCGCAGGGTCATCATCGCGCTGGTGGTGGCGCTGGCCCTTCTCGCCGGGTTCGTCGGGTATCGGCTGTACAACAAGTTGACCACCAACACCGTGGTCGCTTACTTCCCGGAGGCGAACGCGCTCTATCCCGGGGACAAAGTCCAGATCATGGGCGTTCGCGTGGGCTCGGTCGACAAGATCGAGCCGGCCGGCGACAAGATGAAAGTGACGTTTCACTACAAGAACAAATACAAGGTGCCGGCCAACACGTCCGCCGTGATCGTGAACCCCACCCTGGTGGCATCGCGGAACATTCAGTTGGAGCCACCCTACAAAGGTGGCCCGGTGCTGGCGGACAACGCGGTGATCCCCATCGAGCGCACGCAGGTGCCGACGGAGTGGGACCAGCTGAGCCAGAGCGTCGCCAATGTCATCTCCAAACTCGGCCCGACACCCGAGCAGCCCAAGGGTCCCTTCGGCGACGTCATCGAGGCCTTCGCCGACGGGCTGGCCGGCAAGGGCAAGCAGATCAACACCACGCTGGACAGTCTGTCGCGGGCGTTGACTGCGCTCAACGAGGGCCGTGGGGACTTCTTCGCGGTGGTGCACAGCCTGGCGCTGTTCGTCAACGCGCTGCACAAAGACGACCAGCAGTTCGTCGCGCTGAACAAAAACCTGGCCCAGTTCACCGACAAGTTGACCGGGTCCGACCAGGACCTCGCCAATGCGCTACAGCGGTTCGACGGCCTGCTCGCCACCCTGCGGCCGTTCTTGGACAAGAACCGCGGAGTGCTCACGCACGACATCGACAACCTCGCCAGCCTTACCACCACGCTGGTCCAACCCGAGCCGCTGAATGGTTTGGAGACCGCCTTACACGTCCTGCCGACTCTGGAAACGAACCTCAGCCAGATCTACCACCCGTCGCACGGCGCGGTCATGTCCATCCCGGCGATACCGAACTTCACGAACCCAATGCAGTTCATGTGCAGCATGATTCAAGCCGGTAGCCGGCTGGGCTATCAGGAATCGGCCGAACTGTGTGCGCAATACCTGGCACCGATTCTCGATGCGATCAAGTTCAACTACCTGCCCTTCGGGCTGAACCTGTTCAGCACCGCCGAGACGCTACCCAAGGAAATCGCATACTCGGAGCCCCGCCTGCAGCCGCCAACCGGGTACAAGGACACCACGGTGCCCGGGATCTGGGTGCCCGACACCCCGTTGTCGCACCGCAACACCCAGCCCGGCTGGGTTGCCGCGCCGGGCATGCAGGGCACTCAGGTCGGGCCGATCACGGCGGGCCTGATGACCCCCGATTCGCTGGCCGAATTGATGGGCGGCTCGGACGCCGCGCCGCCGCCGTCGGGTTTGCAGACACCACCGGGACCACCGAACGCGTACAACGAGTATCCGGTGGTGCCGCCGATCGGCGTGCAGGCGCAACAGGTGCCGATCCCGCCGCCGCCTCCGGGACCGGGTGTGGTCCCGGGGCCGGTCGCGCCGACGCCCGCGGAGGCGGCGGCCTCGACAGGACCGGGCTCGTGAGGCGCGCGATGGTGCGCGGGTTGGGCGCTCGCGCCCGATACCGGGCTTGGCAGGGGCTGGCCCTACTGGGGGCTGCCGTGGCGCTGACATCGTGCGCGAGCTGGCAGGGAATCGCGAATGTGCCGATGCCCGGTGGCCCGGGCAGCGGGCCCGGCTCCTACACCCTCTATGTGCAAATGCCCGACACGCTCGCCCTGAACGACAACAGCCGGGTGCGGGTGGCCGATGTCTTTGTCGGCACGGTGCGCAAGATAGAGCTGAAGAACTGGGTCGCCACGATAACGCTACGTCTGGACAAAGGCATCAAGTTACCCAAAAACGCCACCGCCAAGATCGGGCAGACAAGCCTCTTGGGTTCTCAGCACATAGAGCTGGCCGCGCCCCCCAACCCGTCCCCCGAGCTGTTGAAAAACGGCGACACCATCCCGCTGAAAAATGCGTCCGCCTACCCCACGACCGAGCAGACACTGGCCGGTCTCGCCATGGTCCTGCGCGGAGGCGGCATCCCCAACCTCGAAGTGCTGCAGAACGAGGTCTACAACATCCTGAACGGGCGGGGCGACCAGATCCATGCCTTCCTCGGCAAGCTGGACACCTTCACCGCCCGGCTCAACGAGCAACGCGAGGACATCACCCGAGCCATCGATTCCACCAACCGGCTGCTGGCGTACGTGGGCCCCCGCTCGGACGTTCTGGATCGAGTCCTCACCGAATTCCCGCCGTTGATCAAGCATTTCGCCGACAAGCAGAACCTTTTGATCGACGCGGTCGACGCGACGGGACGGCTCAGCGGAGTTGCCGACCAATACCTGTCCGCCTCGCGCGGCGACCTGCACGAGAACCTGGTGGCGCTGCAGTGCCCGTTGCGGGAACTCGGCCGTGGCGCACCGTATCTGATCCGCGCACTCAAGCTGATGCTCGTCCGGCCGTTCGACCTCGACGCCGTGCCCAAGTCTTTCCGCGGCGACTACTTCAACCTGTCGCTGACGCTCGACCTGACCATGAGCGCTGTCGACAACGCGGTCCTCACCGGGACCGGATTCTCCGGAGCGCTGCGCGCGCTCGAACAATCGTGGGGCCGCGACCCCGAAACGATGATCCCCGACGTCCGGTACACGCCGAATCCGAACGATGCCCCTGGCGGGCCCCTGGTGGAAAGGGCGGACAGGCAATGCTGACCCCCTTGATCAGGCGCCAGTTGATCCTGTTCGGCATTCTGAGCTTGATCTCTGCGGTTGCTCTGGGCGGGTATTACCTGCGACTTCCCACCGCGGCAGGGATCGGCCAGTACACGCTGCACGCGGACCTGCCCGCGTCGGGCGGTCTGTACCAGACGGCCAACGTGGCTTATCGCGGTGAAACCATCGGCACGGTCACCGCCATCGAGCCGACCGAGACGGGCGCGCGGGTGACCATGAGCATCTCCAACCGCTACAAGATCCCGATCGACGCCGCGGCGAACGTGCATTCGGTGTCGGCGCTCGGCGAGCAGTATCTGGACCTGGTGTCGCAAGGCAACCCGGGCAAATACTTCTCGGCGGGACAGACCATCACCAAGGGCACCGTGCCCACTGATATCGGGCCGGCGCTGGACGCTGCGAACCGCGGGCTGGCCGCGCTACCCAAGGACAAGATCGCCTCGCTGCTCGACGAAACAGCCCAAGCCGTCGGCGGATTGGGCCCCGCGCTGCAACGACTGGTCGATGCGACGCAGGCGATCGCCGGCGACTTCAAGGCCAACATCGGCGATGTCAACGACATCATCCAGAACTCCGGACCGATCATCGACAGCCAGGTCGACTCGGGTGATTCGATCGAACGCTGGTCGCACAACCTGGACATCCTGGCCGCGCAGAGCGCGGAAAACGACCAGCACGTGCACAGCATTCTGACGCAAGCGGCGCCGACCGCCGACCAGGTCAACGCGGTTTTCGGCGACGTCCGCGAGTCGCTTCCGCAGACGCTGGCGAACCTCGAAATCGTGCTAGACATGCTGAAGCGCTACCACAAGGGCGTGGAGCAATTGCTGGTCGCCTATCCGCAGGGCGCCTCGGAAGGCCAGACGGTAACGACGCCTTTCCCGGGCTACGCGTCGCTCGGCACCTCGCTGACGATCAACCAGCCCCCGCCGTGTCTGACCGGGTTCCTCCCGGCGCCGCAGTGGCGGTCGCCGGCGGACACCAGCCTGGCGCCGATGCCGTCTGGAACTTATTGCAAGATCCCGCAGGACACTCCGGCCAACGCCGTGCGCGGGGCACGCAACTATCCGTGTGTCGATGTCCCCGGTAAACGCGCCGCGACGCCACGGGAGTGCCGCGACTCCAAACCCTACGTTCCGTTGGGCACCAACCCGTGGTACGGCGACCCGAACCAGATCCTCACCTGTCCCGCGCCGGCGGCGCGCTGTGATCAGCCGGTCAAACCGGGTCAGGTGATACCCGCGCCATCGATCGACAACGGCCTCAACCCGGCGCCGTCCGACAGGGTGGCGGGGACGCCGCCTCCCGTCAGCGATGTACTGACGCGGCCGGGATCGGGGACCGTCGAGTGCAATGGGCAGCAACCAAACCCGTGCGTCTACACCCCCAGCGCGCCTCCCACTGCCGTCTATAGTCCACAGAGCGGTGAACTGGTGGGGCCCGACGGTGTCAAGTACTCGGTCGAAAATTCGAGCAAAGCGGGAGACGACGGATGGAAGGACATGCTGGCGCCGCCCGGCTGAACCCCATCGACGCGTGATGCGTTCAATCCGACTGATTTACAGCGCTTTTCGTCTCGGCCTGGACGCGTCGGCCGTGTGAACCCGGCCCCTCGCGCCCAACGGAACCCACTCGCACGAAGCTCGTCGAGCAACTTCCGACTTGTCGCTTTAGATCCGGGCGGAACCGTTGACACTGACCGCACGTACAGTCATATACTTGCCATCACGAGGTAGCAACACCCCGCGGCCACCCGGTGAACATAGAGAGCGGAGCGAAATGCGGGAAGTGATTGGCCTAGGCCAACTTCGGAGTGACGCGTGTACGTATCTCGAGCGGGTTGCCGCCGGGGAGACGATCGACGTCGTCCGCCGCGGCAAGTTGGTGGCACGGATCGTGTCGGTCGGTGAGAAGAGGGTGGCGCCGATCCCGGCGCGATCCGTCAAAGTGGCGCCGGACGCTGGCGGGTGGGTCGGGCTTGACGAACTGCGAACGCGTGCCGGGCGGTGCTTCGATCGGGTTGCGGCGGGGGAGACGATTTACGTCGTCCGCGGCGGCAGATTACTGGCGCGCATCGTGTCGGCCGGTGGCTCGAGGATGACCCCGATCCCGGCGGACGTTGGCCGGCGTATCGAGCTTGACGAACTGCGAAAGCGTGCGGGGCGCTATTTCGATGAGGTTGCGGCAGGCCAGCCGATAGAGGTCACCCGGAGCGGCAAGCTGGTTGCTCGCATCGTGTCCGCCGCCAGGAACGACGCCCGCAGGAGCGTAATCGCTGGCGCTCGGTCCCGCAGTACGAAAAGCGGCTTGCCGCGACTACAAGGATCGTACGAAAGTCATTATGCTGCTGCCGATTACGCAGCAGCCGTTAATGCAGCGGCTCCATTGCCGATCGACTAGCACGACGTCGGGAGGTTAAATGAAGGCCTATCAAATTGTGGTCGTCGGCACTGACGGCTCGGAGTCGTCGCTGGGTGCGGTCGACCGTGCCGGCGAGATTGCCGCCGAGTCGAACGCGAAGCTGATCATTGCGACGGGGTACTTTCCCAACAAGGACGACGTGCGCGCAGCCGACGTCCTCAGGGACGAGGCCTATAAGGTGCACGGCAACGCGCCAATCTACGCGATCTTGCGCGAGGCCCGCGATCGGGCCAAGGCGGCTGGGGCGAAGAATATCGAGGAACGGCCGATTCAAGATGCTCCGGTACAGGCTCTGGTGGACCTCGCCGAGGAGGTTGACGCCGATCTGCTGGTGGTCGGCAATGTGGGACTGGACGCACGATCCGCGCTTGTCGGGCGGGTTTTCTCGGTCCCCGGAGGTATCGCCACCAAAGCCACGATCGACGTTCTGATCGTCCGCACCACTGGCTGACCGGCGGCTCGCCGGCGCACGGCGACGACACCTCGAAGCCATCGGCTCACCACATGGGGCCTTTGGTCCTGCCCGCTGCGTCTTTTCGGCCCTAGTGACGTGGGTCACGCTGTCGGTACGAAGGGGACGCTGGGGTCGGTGCGGAGGTAGGAACAGCTATGAGCCAGCACACGATTGCTAACTCTGTCGAACACGACGACGTCGACAAGTGGAACGCGCGTCTCACAGAGGCAATCGTGGAGCTCAGCCGTCCACTCGTCCGGTACTTCCGCGCTGAGGTGATTGGTCTGGACAACATCCCGTCTGGACCATCGCTGGTTGTGTCCAATCATTCCGGCGGCGTGCTTACGCCGGACATGTCCGTGTTCGCGGTCAGCTATTACGACAAGTACGGCTACGACCGCCCCCTGTACGCGCTGGCGCACGACATGCTCTTTAAAGGACCCCTCGCCGAACTTTTCCGGCAGACCGGGGTGATTCAGGCGACGCGCGCGAACGCGGCGAAGGCACTCACCACCGGTGCGCCCGTCCTTGTCTTTCCGGGCGGCGACTATGACGCCTACCGGCCTAGCGCGTCAGAGAACGTGATCGGCTTCGGCGGCCGAACCGGGTACGTGACCACGGCGATCGAGGCCGGGGTGCCCATTGTTCCCACTGTGTCCATTGGCGCGCAGGAAAGTCAGCTGTTTCTGACCCGCGGCAAATGGCTGTCCCACGCTCTTGGGCTTTCCAAATTCGGACAGAAGCTTGGCCGCAGCGAGATCATGCCACTCACGTTCGGCTTTCCGTTCGGGTTCAGCGTCTTGTCGTTGCCGATCAACTTGCCGCTGCCGACCAAGATCGTCACCGAAGTGCTCAAGCCGATCGACATCACGGCCGAGTTCGGCGATCACCCCGATGTCGAGGAAGTGGACCGGCGGGTCCGCTCAGTCATGCAGACCGTCTTGAACCGCATGGCCCGCAGGCGCAGGTTCCCTATTTTTGGTTGACGTCGTCGGCGCAGTCGCAGTGTCGATACCGCGCCATCGAATTCAGACCACGTCCAGGCCGTCGACTACGAGCCGTTCGTAGACACAGATGCGCCCGCGGAGCAACTGACTCAAAGATAGCCGACCGGTCGACTACTATCGGAGGTTATGCCGCGCCCGCCGAACCCAGAAGTGCGCCGCCGCCTGCTTGCCGCGGGGCTCCAACTCGTGCACGCGCACGGATTCGCCGCGAGCGGCGTCAAAGACATCACCGACGCAGCCGTCGTGCCGAAAGGGTCGTTCTACGCGTATTTCGCCAGCAAAGAGGCTTTTGCCGCAGCGATCCTCGAACATTACTGGACCGACATCGAGACGCGGCTCCTGCCAATCCTTGACGCGGACGGGTCGACGCAGGAGCGAATCACCCGCTTCTTCCATGCTCTCGCTGACGAACACGAGGCCGGCGACTTCCTGCTCGGCTGCTTGGTCGGCAACCTGTCGCTCGAGCTTGGTGGTTCCAGCGAACCGGTACGCGCCGAACTGATTCGCATCCTCGACCGCTGGGACACGGCTCTCACGACGTGTGTGCGTTCCGGCCAGCGTGGCCCGGGTGACATTCGAGCGGATCTTGCTGCGGGGGAGCTCGCCTCGCAGCTGATCGAGGCGTGGGAAGGCGCGGCCCTTCGCGGGAAAGTGACCCGTAGTCGCGTGCCGTACGATCGGTTCGAAGCGGTCACGGTCCCGGCGCTTCTGCACTGATTGGGTTTTCGGGAACAGTCGGCTAGCAGGTCTTGTTAAATAGACGACTGGTCATCTATAGTTACGACAGATCACCGCCAGGTTCCTGAAACGCGAGGATGGCCCCACGATGACAGACCCGACCAGCTACGCCGAGCCGCAGAAGCCCGCGCTGCCGGTTTCTGGATTTGCGCTCGACCTGGAGCGCGCCGCGCTTGTCATCACCGATCCACAGATCGATTTCCTTAGTCCTACAGGCGCCGCATGGCCGGTCGTCGGTGACAGCGTCCGCGACAACAACGTCGTCGCTCACATCGGCGAATTGCTTCACTCCGCGAAACTGGCGGGCATCACTGTCGCCGTCTCGCCGCACTACTTTTACCCAACCGACAATCAGTGGCTGTTCGGTGATCCGCTCGAGAAATTCATGAGCAACGTCGGCATGTTCGGGCGCCGGGGCGCTTATACGACGGACGGATTCGCCGGGTCGGGCGCCGACTTCCTGCCGGCCTACCGGCACCATATCCACGACGGGCAAACCGTGATCGCCTCTCCGCATAAGATCGTTGGCCCCGAATCGAACGACCTCGTGCTTCAGTTGCGCAAGCGCGGCGTGAACCAGGTCATCCTCGCCGGGATGGCGGCCAACCTGTGCGTCGAAGGCCACCTGCGCGAACTCATCGAGCAGGGCTTCGAGGTCGCTGTCGTCAAGGACGCCACAGCGGGTCCGCGCCTGCCCGAAGGCGACGGCTACCTCGCCGCTCTGGTGAATTTCCGATTCCTCGCCAGCGCGGTCTGGACCACGGCCGAGGCAATTGCCATCCTAAAGGAGGGCGGCTGATGACCGCGCCCCTTGCTCGCGCCGACGGCACGGAACGCATTGTCCCCGAACGCATCCAGCCCGCCAAGGGCATGGCTGAACGAAATGAAACCAATCAAACGAGGAGGCCGAAAGCCATGACATCGCATGAGGACCTAAGCCAGCACAGGTTCACCTTGAACAACGGCAGCGGTGAGATCCCGGCGCTCGGATTTGGGACTTCGCTCTCCGACAACAAAAAGACGCGACACGCCGTCAAGACGGCGGTCGAGGTGGGGTTCCGCCACCTCGACGCAGCCGAGCGGTACCGCAACGAAGCGGAGGTCGGCGCGGCGCTCAAGGAGTTGTTCGCTGCCGGGACCGTGCGCCGCGAGGAGCTGTTCGTAACCACGAAGCTGTGGAACAACAACCATCGACCTGAACGGGTCAAGCCCGCGCTGCAGGCCAGCCTTGACAGGCTCGGGCTGGACGCCGTCGATCTTTACTTGGTGCACACCCCGTTCGCGTTCCAGCCCGGCGACGACCAAGATCCGCGCGACCCGCACGGAGCGGTCGTCTACGACGACGGCGTCACACTGGAGGAAACGTGGGCCGCGATGGAGTCCCTTGTCGATGAGGGACTTGCGGGAGCGATAGGGCTGTCCGATATCGACGCCGCGGGCACTCTCAAAATCGTCGAAACCGCCCGAATCAAGCCGGCGGTCGTCGAGGTCGAGTCACACCCCTATCACCCGCAATGGGAACTCCACGAACTGCGCGAGACACACGGGATCATCCTGCTGGCATTCGCTTCGCTGGGACACGCGCTGGAACCGCGACTTCTCGATGACCCGCTCATTGTCTCGATCGCCCAGCGTTTCGGAAAGACCCCCGCGCAAGTACTTCTGGCCTGGGGCATTCAGCGCGGCAGTGCGGTTCTCACGGCATCCGTCACCCCGGCACGCATCAGCGAGAACTTCGATGTCACCGCTCTTCCCGAGACCGCGATCCAAGAGATCAGCGAGCGTCTCGAAACTCGGATCCGGTTCAATTCCGTTGTAGACGCGGGAAAACCGGGATTCGCTGAAGTGCCACAAGGCAGCTGAAAGCAAGCGGCCGTTTCGCCGAAACGAAGGGGAATCACGATGAGGTATTCCGCTCCGTCGAGCCCGCCGCCGACACCGGCAGGGCTCGACAGGTCGGATCCCCCTCAACCGGTCGGGGCTGAGGAGACGACGGTGCAGAGCAGGCTTGCCGCTGTGGGCTTCCACAGCGGCGAGTTGACCGTCCAACGGCAAGCGCGCGTCGAAGCACAGGCAGCCCGGCTCGCGCCGATGGTCGCTCCCGGCGAATTACGCGCCGGAATGGCCGGGTTCATCTCTGAGGTGACGTTCGCAGCCATGACCGCCCGCGACCGGACCGGGCGGCTTTGGACCTCACCGCTGCTCGGGCCACCCGGGTTCCTGCAGGCCGCCTCGCCGACAACATTGGAGATCAACACGTCGCTGCCGAGCGCCGACCCCCTCCACGGCCTTTCTCACGGGCAGCCGGTGGGCGTCATCGCCATCAACTTCATCACCCGGCGGCGAGTTCGTATCAACGGCTTCCTCACCTCTACCGAGGCGGGTCGGCTGACCATCAACGTCGACCAGGCCTACGGCAACTGCCCCCAATACATCCAGCAGCGCCACATACAGATCGATGGATCACCCGACGACAACCGCGCACAGCTGTATTCCGGAAATGCGTTGCGGCCCGAGGACATTCGCCTCATAGAGGCCGCCGACACATTCTTTTTGGGTACCACCCACGCCATCTCCGGCAACGATGCTTCCCACCGCGGCGGCCCTCCCGGATTCGTCCGCGTTGCGCCAGAGCACCTATGGTGGCCCGACTATCCCGGCAACAACATGTTCAACAGCTTCGGCAACCTCTCCGCCGACCCCACCGCGGCTCTGCTGTTCATGGACTTTCGCGCCGGCATCACGCTTCAGCTCTCGGGTGCTGCGACCGTGTGCTGGGGCGACCGGGCCGCCGCCGGCGACGACGCCCAGACCGGACGCCGCGTCCAATTCGTTCCGGAGCAGGTGATTACCACGGCGATGCCCGCCCTCGGCGAGACCGACCACGCCCCTTACCCGAGGAACCCACCGCTAACCCGACAGCAATCGTGAAGGGGTTCAAGCTCACCGGAGGTCGGGATGGTCAGCCGGCGTGCACCAGGTCGACGGCGGCCTTCTCGATCGTGGGCTCGTCCAGCAGCACCGCGTCGGCCGCCTGGCCGAGCGGCACGAAACTGTCCTCGCTGTTCACCCGGGAAATCGCGCCCCGGTAGCGCGCGTCGACGAGCGCGGTGACGATGCCCTCGGCGACCCCTGCGGTGCGCCTGGTCTCATCCACGATCAGCACCCGGCCGGTCGCCCGTGCCGCGCGTAGCACGTCCTCGGCCGGGAGCGGGGCAAGCCAGCGGAGGTCGACGACCCGGGCGCCGATCCCCCGGGCGACCAGCCGCTTGCCTACCCGCAGGCTCATCCGCAGCCCGTTGCCGAACGTGACCATGGTGAGGTCGCGTCCCTCGCCGTAGGTGCGGGCCCGGCCAAGGGGCACGTGAGCCTCCGGCCCGGGGTACGGCGCCAGCCAGCCGCCGTCGCCGTCGCTGTGCAGGTCGCGGGTGTGGTAGAGCGCTATCGGCTCAACGAACACGCACACCGAGCCGTCGACCGCGGCGGCGGCCAGGCAGGTACGCAGCATCGCCGCCGCGTCGTCGGGCCGCGACGGGGAGGCGATGACCAGCCCGGGGATGTCGCGCAGCACCCCGACCGCGTTGTCGTTGTGGAAGTGGCCGCCGAACCCCTTCTGGTAGGCGTAGCCGGCCACCCGCAGCACCATCGGGTTCCGGAACTGGCCGGACGAGAAGAACTGCTGGGTGGCGGCCTCGCCCCTGATCTGGTCCTCGGCGTTGTGTAGGTAGGCCAGGTACTGGATCTCCGGAACCGGAAGCAGCCCGCTCAGGCCACCGCCAAGGGCCAGCCCGAGGATCGACTGCTCGTCGAGCAGCGTGTCGAAGACCCGGGCGGGCCCGAACCGGCGTTGCAGCCCCTTGGTCACGCCGTAGACGCCGCCCTTGCGCCCGACATCCTCGCCGAACACGCACATGCCCGGGTAGGTCTCGAGCAGTTCGCCGAGCGCCAGGTTGACGGCCTGGGCCAGCGTGACCGGCTCGGCCACGGCGGTGGCCGGGCCCCGCCGGGCAGCCTCGGCGACCCGGTCCGGGTGGCGCGGGGCCAGGGGTGCCATCACCTCGGCGGCGCTGTCCAGCGGCCGGCTGGCCAGCGCCTGCTCGGCCGCCTCGTGCACCAGGCCGCCCATCGCGACGTAGCGGGCCACGGCCTCGTCCGGCGTGAGCAGACCGCACCGGACGGCGGTGGCCGCCGTCGCCACCAGCGGGTCGCGGTCCAGGTCGGCAGCCATATCGGCGGGCGACCGGTAGGCGGTCTCCGCGTCGCTGCCCGCGTGGCCGAGGTAGCGGACCACCGACAGGTGCAGGAACACCGGCCGCCGCTTCACCCGCGCCGTCCAGGCCGCCGTCACGGCCGCGTCGTAGCTCGCGACGGGGTCGCAGCCGTCGGCGGCGAGGTAATCGAGGCCCGGCCGGTCGCGGTACGCGGCCGCGATCCACCCCCGCGGGGTCGGCACGCTGATACCGATCCCGTTGTCCTCGCAGACCATCAGCAGCGGCACCGGGATGCCCTGGTAAGCGGTGTGACAGGCGGCGTTGATCGCGCCGACGGCGGTGGAGTGGTTGACGGACGCGTCGCCGAACGAGGCAACGGTCACCGCGTCGCGCGGCCACCTGCAGTCCACCTTCAGCTTCGCTGCCCGGCCGATGCCGAGCGCAACCCCAAGCGCGCGCGGCAGATGCGAGGCGATCGTGGAAGTCTTTGGGATCACTGACAATTCGGCGCGGCCGAATACCTTGTGCCGCCCACCCGCGATCGGCTCATCCGTGGACGCGGCGACCCCGAGCAACACGTCCCTGACCGGGTCGATGCCGGTCACCTGGCGCGCACGGGCGCAGTAGAAGCCGCCGGAGCGGTAGTGCAGCAGCGCCGGGTCGCTCGGCCGCAGCGCCGCGGCCACCGCGGCGTTGCCCTCATGACCCGCCGAGCCGATCGTGTAGAAACCGCGTCCCTGCTGCTGCATCCACCGCGCGGCGAAGTCCAGATGCCTGCTCTGCGCCTGTGCATCGAAGATGGCCAGCAGCAGGTCGCCATTCAGGCCGCTGCCCGGACCCACCGGTGCCGTGCCGTCCGGCCGGGCCGGGCCGCCGGGCAGGCCGCCCACGGTTTGGATGAAATGCAGGTCGAGATCGGCTGCCGTAGTCATCGGCGGACCATCAAGGATGCGCTGGTCACACCCTGACTCTAGATCGGGCGTGCGGCTCCGAGTGGGTGTCGCGGATGGCGAAGCGACGGACGCCCAAACCGGTGGGTGCAGGCGGGCAGTCCCGTCCGCCGGTGTCCAGCTCGGCCGGACCGGGTAGCCATACGAGTGTGATGAACACGCAGGAATTGGCGCGGGAGCTCGGCCACCCCGACGCCCAGAAGCTGCTGTCCGGCTCCCTGGCCCGGCTCGCCTACAACGGACACGATGGATTCCCGCGGGTTATTCCTATCGGGTTCTACTGGACCGGCGAACGCATCGTTGTCTGCACGGCACCGACCTCCCCGAAGGTCCGGGCCCTATCGTCTCGCCCGGAAGTCGCGTTGACGATTGACACCGGCGCAACGCCGGAAGAGGCGAAGGCCCTCCTGGTGCGTGGCCTCGCCGCAATGGAAACCGTCGACGGCGTCCCCGACGAGTACCTCGCGGCGGCGACGAAGTCATTCGAGGAAGCCGATCTCGCCGAGTTCAAACGAAACGTGCGGTCGACGTACAAGCAGATGGTGCGCATCTCGATCGAGCCGAAGTGGGCGCGGTTCTATGACTTTGGCGCTGGCCGGTTACCCACTTTCCTCGCAAACCTCGTCAACGACGGTTAGCCAGACTCGGGTCGACGTCGCAGTCGCAGCCCGACCCGCGTCGCCGGGCCGTCGACTGCGGTGTAGTCGGGTTGATCGATAAATCACTCTGGCGGGGTCGGGCTCATGGATCCGATGTAGTAGGTTTCGTGCCCCGTTGGGTATCCACCGCCGTTGGTCGCGATATGAACGTGGTCGTAGTGGTTGGCGGTTTCGTTCCCATAGTTCGCCGTCCAGCTCGGCGCGCCGATGCCCGGGTAAATTTTCTGCCGCCAGATCACATGGTTCACTCCCCATCGCTTGGTATTCGCCAAGGCATACCCGGCGATTTGGTTGCCGAGCTCGATGCCCTCGGGGGTGTGATAGTTCGGGATCATCACGTCGATCGCCAACCCGTTGGGATGCCACGGCAAGGGATCCTGCCGGTACCCATAGATGGTGGTGATCTGCGGAAACAGCACGCTGATGACGCGGGCCGCCCAGATGGTCTTGACCTGCAACCTGTCCTCGGATGCGACGCCGGGAGGCAAGGGGAACTGGAAGGGCTGGGCGGCGGCGGGCGCGTTTGCCGCCAATGCCGCCAACGATTCTGCCTCCGCGGGACTGGCGATGTTTGGCGTGCTGGTTGGCGCAGCAGATCCCGGGGGCGTCGGCGTCGCCGTCGGAGTCGCTGTCGGAGTCATTGCAGGTGTCTGAACACAGCACCGAGGCTCTGTGCCTTGGGCGTAGACCATGGCGGCGGAGACGACGAGCGAGGCCGCCAATGCCAGCCAGCGGCCCCGGCCTCTGGCTAACACCTTTTTGCCCACGAACAGCACTCTAGTGTCGTTTCGCGGCGCGCGTAGCAATGTTCGTCATCTCTGTTACACGTGAGCACGGCGACGCGCTTGTCCGGTGGGTTAAATGGCTCTATCGCGATACGGCACGCGCCGCCATCCCTTTCGGCTCATATGGCCGGGGGCGGCGGGAGCAGCCAAGTTACCGAATTGTCGGTGTTGCCTTTGTATTGCGGGCAGTAGGCAGCCACCGAAACGCCGACGAAATAGCTGGCTTGTTTCAGCGAGAGGTCGGCGTCCTTCATCAGCCTCATTGCCACAACGGACGAAAGTTCGTTTTTGTCGAATCCGGCGCATACCGTATGGGCCCTCGAGATCGCGGCGTTGCGGTCAGGCAGGACGATCCCGTTCTTCGCAAGCGCCGCGATGAACGCATCATCGGTTTGATCCGCGGATGCGGGCGCTGCGGAGAACAGCGCGGCGGCGGACAGCGCGACCGCGCACATCGCCGACCACTTCCCAGGACCTACATTGATGCGGGTCATGGCCTCCCTTTGCGCGGGCCATCCGAGTCGAGTCAAGAACAACTTGCCTGAACAATAGCCGAAATCGCGGCGTCCTTGTCTCCCTAGCTGTCCCTAGGTACGAACCTTTTACGCAGCTTTACGACCCCTTTACGGCCGCCGGCGCGCCCACGATCAGGGCGCGCAGCGAGGCAACGGCCGTGGCCGTTCGAGGCCGCGTCCCTGCCGTTAAGTGCGGCCTGACCTGCGCAACCGCGGCCGGAGCGAACGCAAGAATTCCGCAAGAACTTCGCGAAGATGCGGCAAGCGGCGCGCATCAAGCTAGGTCCGTTCGGTCACAGCGACCGGCTCGCGAAAGAAAGTTCGCAAAAAGTGTCCGACCGCGGGGGAGCGGTGGCTCTTACCTATGCGAGCGGCCCACCGCGTTTCTGCGGTCCCGATCTTGGGACCGGTAGCAGCGGAGTGGGTGTCGACTCGCACACAAATAAAGACCACCCCACCGAGAGGAAACGGAACGTGAGCACCGCCCCCGACAACACGCTGACGCTGCGCAGGCCGAGCGTCCGCACGCTGACCCCCGTAAGCGAGCCGCGCATCGCCCACCGCGGCTGCTACACGTCGGGGTCGCGCGCGCTTGCCGCATCCGACACGCCCACGCTGCCTGTGGTCAAGTTCGCCGCTGCCGTGACGCCCTTGCCTGCGGCTCGACGGAGATGGCAGGGCCTTTACGCGCTCAAGCCGTGGTACACCCGCCGATTGACGCCGGTCGTCAATATCGCTGTGGCACGCGAGATCTCACCGGACGTGTTCACCGTGGCCGGGGTGGTGGCGGCCGGCGCTGCGGGTGTGGCCGTCGCCCTGGGATGGTGGCCGCTGGTGGCGCTGTTTCTGGCGCTGCGGTTGGCGGGCGCCAATCTCGACGGCGCGGTCGCTCGCGCGCGCGGCGTAAGCCGGCCGTGGGGATTTGTTGTCAACGAAATCGGCGACCGCGCCTCCGATCTGCTGACCTTCGCTGGACTGGCGGTGTGGGCTGCGCGGCAGCATGGCCCCGGGATGCATTGGTTGTCCTGGCCCGTGATCATGGTGCTGGTGGCCGCGCTGGCCGCGACGCTGCCGACGTTCGCGTCGCTGGCCGGAGCCGCGGCCGGGGCGTCGCGGCGCAACGGGGGCCCGCTGGGCAAGACCGAACGTTGCCTGTTCGTGTTGGTTGCCACTGCATTTCCGGTCATCCTGCCGGTGGTTTCGACGCAGCTGGTCAACGGTTCGCTGATCACTACCGCGCTGCGGCTGCGCGCGGCGCATCGCGAGTTGGCGGGACACCGGCAGCACGGGCAGCCGGCCAATGCCACCCAGGAATTGGTGGGGGTGCTGGCATCATGAGCACAACCCGAATCACGAGTGCGCTGCGGCATTGGCTGTGGCGGGCGGTGTGCGCAGTTTCGGGCGGGCTTAGCGTGACCGGGCGGTGGCGGACGGTGGGGGGCTGCGTCGTCGTGGCCAATCACGCGTCGCACGCGGACACCGCGGTGCTGCTGGCAGCACTGCCCTCGACGGCCCAGCCCGTGTTCGCGGCGGCGGCGGACTATTGGTTCGACGTGCCGGTGCGCCGTGCCGTGGCGAGTTCGCTGATCGGTGTGCTGCCGGTGCGGCGGTCCGGTGACGACACCTACGCCCAGTTGCTGGCCGCGGCCCGCCCAGCGCTAAGGGCCGGGCGCACCGTCGTCATCTACCCCGAGGGGACCCGCTCGACGGACGGAAAGCTAGGCGAGTTCCGTTCCGGCGCACTGCGGTTGGCGCGTGACTGTGGTGTGCCGGTAGTTCCCGTCGCCGTGCTGGGCACCGCGGAAGTGCTGCCCAAGGGCGCCAGCTTCATCTCCCACGCGCCGATGCAGGTCCGCATCGGCGAACCCGTCGACCCGGACACCACCTCGGCACCGCAGCTGCGGGCGCAGGTGATGGCCTTGCGGGGAGACTCCCTGCCGGAGACTATCGAGCTGGTGTGCGCCGCATGAGAATTCGATCGATGCCAATCACGAAATTCGCGCTGGTAGCCACGGCGACAGCCGCGGCAACCATCGCGGTCGCCGCGTGCTCGACGAGTACACCCGCCGCGGGGCCGTCCACGACCCCGGCCGCCGGCCCGGGTGGCAGCTGCGAGGTCAACCCGGCAACCGCGCCGATGCCGAGCGCCGAACCCTACCGGCCGCCGGCGACGTGTACGTCATCGACGCGAACAACAAGCAGGTGGTGAAGCTGGCGGCCGGCTCGAACGACCAGACCGTGCTGCCATTCACGGGCCTCAACTATCCCGACGACGTGGCGGTCGACGCCGCCGGCAACGTGTACGTCCTCGACAACAGCGGCTTCGGCCGAGTGGTGAAGTTGGCGGCAAGCTGATCGGCCGCTCAGCCCAGCAGATACGCCAGCGGGAGTACAAGCAAAAGCGAGTCGATCCGGTCGAGCAGACCCCCGAAGCCCAGCAGCCACGAGCCGGCGTCTTTAACCTGGGCCTGTCGTTTCACCATCGATTCGACAAGGTCGCCCAACACGCCGCCGAACGCGACCGCGACGAGCAGGCCGATCGTGACCGTGCCTAGCAATGTCAGCACGAGAAACGCCCCGATGACGGCGCCGACCAATCCGCCGACCGTTTTGTTGGGGCTCAACGGGGACAACGGCCGGCGGGCCCAGCGGAAGTACCGCAACCCTTTTCCGCCGCACCAAGCGGCGACATCGGTGGCCGCCGCGGCGAAGCACACCAGATACGCGTCGGACCATAACGTCACCAAGTGCGCCAAGGACCAGCAGATCCACACCGAACCGAATGCAGTGAACGTGGTGCGCCTGCCGCCATGTTCGACATCACCGCTGAACACCGAGGGCAGCGCACACGCCAGCACGACGATCGGCGCAAGACGCAACAGCGGTGGGTGCAGCCAGGCCGCGAGCGGATACAACACGGCGAGCAGCAGTAGCAAATACGTGTCGACCTTGCCCAGCTTCACCAGCCGCGCGTACTCCATCACCGCGACCAAGGCCAGCGCGGCGGCCAGCACCGCGGTGGTGCCCCGCCCTATCCAGATCGGGATGCCGACCACCGGTGCGATCATCACCCATGTGGTCCACCTCCGGATCAACTCCCGCCTGCGCGACGCCAGCACCGCGATACCGGCGATCACCAGGATCGCCACCGTGACCCACATGAAGAACACGGAACGGGCGTACAGGTGGACGTGCAGCGGGCCCATGTCGAAGTTGAGCGGCATCCGCCGATCGAGGTGCAGGATCCGCAGGTAATAGTCGACGAGCATCAGCGTGGCCGGTTCAGCTCACGGTTTGGACCCGGCGTCTCCACATCAGCCTCCCCGGCAAACTGCGGTCCAGCACACGATAAGCCGTGTTGACCGATCCAGGAAACGAAAGCACATCAATCGGGCCGGCGTGCGGCGCGCACGCCCCCCGGCCGGATCGCGCGCGCCGGAATGGCCCCCGGTAGGGTCGAAGAGGTGTGCGGAGCCACCGGTGAGGTGCGACTCGACGGCCGTGTCCCCGATGTAGCGGCGGTGTCAGCCATGGCGGCCGCGATGGCACCCAGGGGGCCGGATGGGGCGGGCACCTGGTCACAGGGCCGGGTCGCCCTCGGTCATCGTCGCCTCAAAATCATTGACCTGACCGAGGCCGGCGCCCAGCCGATGGTCGACGCCGACCTGGGCCTGACGATCGCCTGGAACGGCTGCATCTACAACTACAAGGACCTGAGACGCGAGCTGACGGGCCAGGGCTACCGGTTTTTCTCGCACAGCGACACCGAGGTGCTGCTCAAGGCCTACCACTGCTGGGGCGACGACTTCGTCGCCCACCTTCACGGCATGTTCGCGTTCGCCATCGTCGAACGCGAGAGCGGCCGCGTGCTGCTCGGCCGGGACCGGCTCGGTATCAAACCCCTGTACCTGACCGAGGACAGTCACCGCATCCGCTTCGCCTCGACGCTTCCGGCGTTGCTGGCGGGCGGCGGTGTGGATACCCGGATCGACCCCGTGGCGCTGCACCACTACATGACGTTTCACTCCGTGGTGCCCGCACCGCTGACCATCCTGCGCGGGGTGCGCAAGGTCCCCCCGGCGTCGCTCATCGCCATCGAGCCCGACGGCGGCCGCACCATCACGACCTACTGGACGGCGGGCTTCACCCGGCGCGACGACCGCTCCGACTGGTCCGAGCGCGATTGGGAAGACGCCGTGCTGTCCGCGCTGCGAGTCGCGGTCGAGCGCCGGCTCGTCGCCGATGTCCCCGTGGGCTGCCTGTTGTCCGGCGGTGTGGACTCCAGCCTGATCGTGGGCCTGCTGGCCGAGGCCGGGCAGCACGGGTTGTCGACCTTTTCCATCGGCTTCGAGTCGGCCGGTGGCGTCGAGGGCGACGAGTTCCGGTGGTCGGACATCGTGGCCGAACGCTTCGGCACCGACCATCATCAGATCCGCATCGGAACAGACCGGATGCTGCCCGCGCTCGACGGGGCGATCGGCGCGATGAGTGAGCCGATGGTCAGCCACGACTGCGTCGCCTTCTACCTGCTCAGCCAGGAAGTGTCGCGCCACGTGAAGGTCGTGCAGTCGGGTCAGGGCGCCGACGAGGTGTTCGCCGGGTACCACTGGTATCCGCCGATGGGTTCGCCGGCCGCCACCACGCTGGAGGGTTCGGTCGCCCAATACCGCGCCGCCTTCTTCGATCGCGACACGGCCGGGGTCGAGGCCCTCGTGGGGTCGGGTTACCTCGCGCCGGACGAGCCCAGTGAGCGCTTCGTCACCGAGCACTTCGCGCGTGCGAGCGCCGACACCGGCATTGACCGTGCGCTGCGGCTCGATACGACGGTGATGCTGGTCGACGACCCGGTCAAGCGGGTGGACAACATGACCATGGCCTGGGGATTGGAGGGCCGCGTCCCGTTCCTCGACCACGAGCTGGTCGAATTGGCGGCAACCTGCCCCCCGCAGTTGAAGATCGCCCACCATGGCAAGGGCGTCCTCAAGCAAGCCGCACGACGGGTGATCCCATCGGAGGTCATCGACCGGCCGAAGGGCTACTTCCCGGTTCCCGCGCTGACCCACCTCGAAGGGCCCTACCTCGATCTGGTCCGCGACGCTCTCTACTCGCCGATCGCCAAGGAGCGCGGCCTGTTTCAAACCGAAGCGGTCGACGCGCTGCTGGCCGACCCGAATGGCAGGCTGACCCCGCTCCGCGGCAACGAACTGTGGCAGATCGCCCTGCTCGAGCTCTGGTTGCAGCGTCACGGCGTGACAGGGCAAGCCGCATGACCGTCATCGATCCCTCAGAGGACCACCCCGAGGCGATCACGCTGGGCCTGCACGACGCGTCGCCGCAGCACATGGTCGACGCGATGGCCAAAGACGTGGAACTCGAAATGGGTTGGGGCAGGCTTATTTTCGGTCAGACCTTCGCCGACGCGGCGACGCTGGCCGAGACACTGCGGCAGGAAGTGCCGGGGCGGCGCGACATCTGCATCTATGCCCGCGAGTCCCACGTGGTGGTGGCCGGGGCGCCGACCGAACTGTTCATCGATCCCAGTCACACCTATCGGCTGCGCTTCACCAGTGACACAACCGAGGAAGACCTGGCCCCGTCACCGCTGGGTGTGACGGTGCGCACCCTGAATGGCCCGGGCGATGCCGATGCCATTAACCGCGTCTTCGTGCGTTGCGGAATGGTGCCGGCGCCGGTCGAGACAATTTGGGACAACCATCTGCACGCGGACGCGGTGACATACCTGGTCGCGGTACGTGACGACGACGGTGCCGTGGTGGGCACCGTGACCGGCGTCGACCACGAATTGCTCTTCTCCGATCCGGAGAAAGGATCCAGCCTCTGGACTTTGGCGGTGGATCCCGCCGCGGCACTGCCAGGGGTAGGCGAAGCCCTGACCCGGGCTTTGGCCGAGCATTTTCTTCGTGCGGGCCGCGCCTACCTGGACCTGTCGGTGGCGCACGACAACGCCGCGGCCATCGGCCTCTACGAGAAGCTCGGTTTCCGCCGCGTTCCGGTGCTGGCGATCAAGCGGAAGAACGCGATCAACGAGCCACTTTTCACGCCGTCGTCGGAGACGGTCGACGACCTCAATCCCTACGCTCGGATCATTGCCGACGAGGCGATGCGCCGCGGGATCTGGGTTGAGGTCCTCGACGCCGAGACGGGCGAGATCCGACTTACCCACGGTGGCCGCAGCGTGATCACCCGCGAGTCGCTGTCCGAGTTCACTTCGGCGATCGCCATGTGCCGATGCGACGACAAGCGATTGACACGGCGCCTTGTCTCGGAGGCGGGCATCAGCGTGCCCCGCGCCCGCCTGGCCACCTTCGACAAGGACGACTACGCCTTCCTGACCGAGGTCGGGGAGGTCGTCGTCAAACCCACTCGCGGCGAGCAGGGCAAAGGCATTACCGTGGGCGTTTCCGCCGAAAACGGTCCCGACGAGCTTGACGCCGCCTTGGCACGAGCGCGGGAGCAATATCCTGAGGTGCTGATCGAGCAGCGGGTGGCGGGCGACGATCTGCGGTTGCTGGTGATCGACGGCCGGGTGGTTGCCGCCGCGCTGCGCAAACCTCCCGAAATCATCGGCACGGGCGACCACAGCGTGCGGGAGTTGATTGCCGCCGAGAGCCGACGGCGGTCTGCGGCCACCGGTGGTGAGTCCCGCATCCCGCTCGACGAGATCACCGAGGCGACAGTCGCCGAAGCCGGTTGGATGTTGGACGACGTGCTGCCCCAGGGATCTCGGCTGCGCGTTCGCCACACCGCCAACCTGCACCAGGGCGGCACGATCCACGATGTCACCGCCCGGGTTAACCCGGAACTCTGTCGAGTCGCGGTCGAGGCCGCCGAAGCGATCGGTATCCGGGTGACGGGCATCGACCTCCTCGTGCCCGACATCACGGGCGCTGACTACGCCTTCATCGAAGCAAACGAGCGACCGGGACTGGCCAATCACGAACCTCAGCCCACGGCTGCGGCTTTCGTTGACTACCTGTTT
Source organism: Mycobacterium sp. (assembly GCF_052145595.1). GTDB lineage: Bacteria > Actinomycetota > Actinomycetes > Mycobacteriales > Mycobacteriaceae > Mycobacterium. Next base: position 36,036 of record NZ_JBKQOI010000056.1, read on the forward strand.
CCCGGCCAGCCCGGCCAGCCGCTGGCCTGGACCCCGGAGGAGTCGCGCCCTGGCCGTGACTGACGCGGGTTTCTTGTTCACCCGGATTGGAGGCTGATGAGCGCGCGTGTGGAAACCCGAACGATCACAACGCACATACCGGCGCGGCTGGACCGACTGCCCTGGTCGCGCTTTCACTGGCGCGTCGTTGTTGGTCTCGGCGGTGTTTGGATCCTCGATGGGCTCGAGGTCACGATGGTCGGTAACGTGTCGGCTCGCCTCACGGAAAAGGGCAGCGGCATCGAGCTCGACGCCGCGGGGATCGGCTTGGCGGCAGCGTTCTATATCGCCGGGGCCTGCTTGGGCGCACTATTCTTCGGCCATCTGACGGACCGCTTCGGGCGGCGCAACCTGTTCATGCTGACCCTGGCGGTGTACTTGATCGCCACCGTCGCGACCGCGTTCGCGTTCGCGCCGTGGTATTTCTTCGTCGCGCGTTTCTTCACCGGCTCCGGCATAGGAGGCGAATACGCCGCGATCAATTCGGCGATCGACGAGTTGATCCCCGCGCGTGTGCGCGGACGCGTCGACCTGGTGATCAACGGGACATATTGGCTGGGTTCGGCCGCCGGAGCGGCCGGCGCACTGGTCCTGCTGGACACATCGAACTTCCCGGCGAACATCGGATGGCGGCTCGCGTTCGGCGTCGGCGCCATTTTCGGCATCTTTGTCCTGCTTGTCCGGCGCAACGTTCCGGAAAGTCCACGGTGGTTGTTCATTCACGGGCGCGCGGAGGAAGCCGAGCGGATCGTCGGCGAGATCGACCACGAAGTGGAGCAGGCGACCGGCCAGGCGCTGCCCGAGCCGCCGGGAAGCCAGCTCAAAATTCGTCAGCGCCAGACGATTTCGTTCCGGGAGATCGCCCGGGTGGCATTCAAGCTCTATCCGCGGCGCGCGGTCCTTGGGCTGGCGCTGTTCACCGGGCAGGCCTTCCTCTACAACGGCGTGACCTTCAATCTGGGCACGCTGTTGAGTGGTTTCTACGGAGTCCCATCGGCAAAGGTGCCGCTGTTCTTCATCCTGTGGGCGCTAAGCAATTTCGTCGGCCCCTTGGTGCTCGGGCGACTGTTCGACACTGTCGGCCGCAAACCGATGATCACGATGTCTTACATCGGTTCCGCCGTCGTCGCCGTTGTCCTCGCGGTGCTGTTCGTGACCGAGACCGGCGGTGCCTGGACCTTCATCGTCGTTCTCGCGGTGACGTTCTTCCTGGCCTCGGCGGGTGCGAGCGCAGCCTACCTGACCGTCAGTGAGATCTTCCCGATGGAGACCAGGGCGCTGGCGATTGCATTCTTCTACGCGGTGGGAACGGCGATCGGAGGCATCACCGGTCCGGTGCTGTTCGGTCAGTTGATCAATTCCGGGCAGCGCGGTCTGGTGGTCTGGTCGTTCCTCATCGGAGCGGCGGTGATGGCAGCCGCGGGCCTGGTCGAATTGTGGCTCGGCGTCGCGGCCGAACAACGCCCGCTGGAAGAGCTGGCGTTGCCGTTGACGGTGGCCGACGCCGAGAGCGAGCAAAAATCGGCGGGCACCCCCGGATCGACATCATCGGGCACGACGCCGCAGTGACGCGCGCGGCGCCCACAGTCCCCAGAACTACGATCAGTCAGGGCGCGACACCTACGCCCGGTGCTGGTGGCGTCAGGGCCGGCCTGCACGCAGGTGTAGGGATTGGTGGGAGTAGTCGGTGATGCGGTCGCGGCGTGTGGTGCAGATCCGTCGGATCCGGGAGTGGCTGGCGCTTTGCGCCGCGACCGCTTTGATCCCGTGGACCATCTATCTGGGGTTGACCCTGCCACAGAGCTACACCGCCCAGCATTGGCAGGCGACCTGGGTGGGCTTCGACCTCTTGCTGCTGGCATTCATGATTGCCACCGCGGTGCTCGGCTTCATTCAGCACCACTACCTGACGCTGTTTGCATTCGCGACGGGAATTCTGCTCTTGTGCGACGCCTGGTTCGACGTTTTGACCGCCAAGCGTGGTGATTTCGCCGTGTCGGTTCTAACCGCCGCGCTGGGGGAGTTGCCGCTCGCGACGGTGCTGATCGCTGGGACCCTCCGGATCGCGCGCCTGCAGGTGCCGCCGTTCAGCCGGGGATGGTGGCCGTTCCCGGTGCGCCGGCGGGTTGGGACGGGCCCGCGACGGTCCAGGCGGTTCAGCCGAAGTACGCATCCGGCAGCCTGACACCAGCAGTCAAAGAACAGCGAGCCAAACCCAAAAGAGCTCGGTGTGTTTGGATCACCGTGACTTTTACACCGGCGCACAAGGAGTAGGCCAAGCCCGGCGCTCGGCGGCCCACCGCGGGCGACGGGACGGGTGGTTTCGTCGGATGCCGGTGGCATTCGTGGGCTGTGGCAAATGGGTCGGGACGCCGGGCGAGACAAAGAGAGCTCGACGAACGGCCTGCGGGCGTGGTGGGACCCCGTCAATCTGCGGTTTTCCGGGTCCGCCGCCGCGCCGCGAGCCATGGCGCCGATTGCGCAATCGCCTATCTCACGGCCGCGTTGCTCGACGGCTTGATCGGCAGTGCCCGGAATTCATCTGCCAGGCCCGCCGTGTCGCCGTTACGCGCGGGTAAACCGGTTCCGGGTCACGGGGGGCGATGGGCCTCGCGACGCGCATGGCGCTGGTGATCTCACGTTGCTGCCGAGACGCGGAGGCCGGTGCACCCTGTTAGGCTTCGCGCCATGCACGCGACATGCGAGGTTTGCTCTGTCGTCGTGCTTTGTTGTCGCTGACTCTTAAACCCTTGCGCGGTTTGGGACTTGGTGAATTCCTCAGGATTTCTCCGCGCCTCTCCGCAGCCACGGGACCGCTAAACCTAAGTCTGTAACGGAAGGCCGACAGTGTTCGACGACATCGGGAGCGCGGCGCGCCGGCGTCCTGTCCGGTATGCCGGGGTGCTCACCCTGATCGCCGGCGTCGTGGCGGCTTGTCAGGGAGCTGGAGGCAGCGACGTCATTGGTGGCGGCGGCCTGGCCAACGCGCATACGAGTATCACCCTGGTCGCCTATTCGGTCCCAGAACCGGGATGGAGCAAGGTAATTCCGGCGTTCAATGCCTCCGAAGAGGGCAAGGGAGTGCAGGTGGTTACCTCCTACGCGGCATCGGCCGACCAGTCCCGCGGCGTTGTCGAAGGAAAACCGGCCGACGTCGTCAACTTCTCCGTGGAACCGGACATCACGCGGTTGATCAAGGCGGGCAAGGTTTCCGCGGACTGGGACACCGACGGCACCAACGGCATTCCCTTCGGATCGGTGGTGACATTGGTGGTGCGCAAGGGCAATCCGAAGAACATCAAGGACTGGGATGACCTGTTGCGGCCGGGCATTGAAGTCGTCACACCCAGCCCGCTGAGCTCGGGCTCCGCCAAGTGGAATCTGCTCGCCCCCTACGCGGTCAAAAGCGGTGGCGGCCGGGATAGCCAAGCGGGTGTCGAATTCATCAACAAGCTGGTGAGTGAACACGTCAAATTGCGTCCCGGATCGGGGCGGATAGCCACCGATGTCTTTGTCGAGGGCAGCGGCGACGTGTTGATCAGCTACGAGAACGAGGCCATCGCCGCCGAGCGGCACGGTAAGCCTGTCGACCACATCAACCCGCCGCAGACCTTCAAGATCGAGAATCCGGTGGCGGTGGTGAGCACCACCCTGCATCTGGATGCGGCGAGAGCGTTCAAGAACTTTCAATACACGGCGTCGGCGCAGAAGCTATGGGCGCAAGCCGGCTTCCGGCCTGTCGATCCTGCCGTTGCCACCGACTTCCGGGACCAGTTCCCGGTACCGGTGAAATTGTGGACGATCGCAGACCTCGGTGGCTGGGCGACGATGGATACCCAGCTCTTCGACAAGAACACCGGCAGTATCACCAAGATCTATACGCAGGCCACCGGATGACCAGATCGATTTTGGGAGAAAGCACCCGCCCGGTCACGATCCAGCCCGAGCTCGTCCAGCCCGGCGGAGAAACGCCGGCCAGGCCCTCAGTTGCGCGCGCGGTCACCGAGCCGGCCGACACGTCGCTGCGCGTCGGCGTTGCGACGCTGTGGCTTTCGGTGATCGTGCTGCTGCCGCTGGCGGCCATCGCCTGGCAGGCCGTCGGTGGCGGTCGGCAGGCCTTCTGGCTGGCGGTCACGTCACATGCCGCGTTGGAGTCGTTCCGGGTGACGCTGACCATCTCCGTTCTGGTCACCGTCGTCAACGTGGTGCTCGGTTTGCTGACAGCGTGGGTGCTGGTGCGCGACGACTTCGTCGGGAAAGGACTCATCGACTCCGTGATCGATCTGCCCTTCGCGCTGCCTACTATCGTCACCAGCCTGGTGATGCTGGCCCTCTACGGCAAAAGCAGTCCACTGCATATTCATCTGCAGCACACCCCGCCAGGAGTCGCCATGGCGTTGGCGTTCGTCACGTTGCCGTACGTAGTGCGCGCCGTGCAACCGGTGTTGCTAGCCCTTGATCGGGAAGTCGAAGAGGCCGCGTCGGCGCTGGGCGCGACCGGTCCGAAGGTCTTCACCTCGATAGTGCTGCCGTCGCTGCTGCCCGCGCTGTTATCCGGTGCGGGCATGTCGTTTTCACGGGCCATCGGCGAGTTTGGTTCGGTGGTGACGATCGGTGGCGCCGTACCGGGCAAGACCGAAGTCTCCTCGCAGTGGATACGCGCGTTGATCGAGAACGACGACCGCACCGGCGCCTGCGCCATCTCCATTGTGCTGCTGTCGATTTCGTTCCTGGTGCTACTCGTCTTGCGGATCGTGGGCGGGCGCGCGGCCAAACGCGAGGAGAAGGCCGCATGACATCGTTGCCCTGGGTTCGCTACCTCACCCGACACGTTGTATTGGCCTACATTGCAGTGATGCTGATCGCCCCGGCGACGCTGATCCTGTGGCGGACCTTCAAACCCGGCTTCGGACAGTTCCACGACTGGATCAGCACCCCGGCGGCGAGATCGGCGCTGAACTTGTCGCTCCTGGTGCTGGCCATCGTACTGCCCTTGAACGTGATCTTCGGCGTTTCCACGTCATTGCTCCTCGCGCGCAGACGACTTCGCGGTAAGGGCGTGCTGCAAGCGATCATCGACTTGCCGTTTTCGGTCTCGCCGATCATCGTCGGCGTCGCGTTGATCGTGCTGTGGGGATCGGCCGGCGCGCTGGGCTTTGTGGAGAGAGACTTCGAGTTGAAGGTCATCTTCGGCCTGCCCGGCATTGTGCTGGCCAGCATCTTCGTCACCCTGCCGTTCGTAGTGCGCGAGGTCCAGCCGGTGCTCCTCGAGTTGGGGACCGAGCAGGAGGAGGCTGCGGCAACACTGGGTTCGGGTTGGTGGCAGACGTTTTGGCGGATCACGCTGCCGTCCATCCGGTGGGGCCTGACCTACGGCATCGTGCTGACCACCGCGCGTACCCTCGGCGAATTCGGTGGGGTCACCATGGTGTCGTCCAACCTGCCAGGGAAGTCACAAACGCTCACAATGCTGGTCAACGACCGTTATCAGCGCGGGGCCGAGTACGGCGCCTACGCGTTGTCGACGCTGCTGATGGGTGTTGCCGTTGCGTTTCTGATCGTCAAGACGATTCTGTTCGTTCGCCGCGCGCGAGCGAGCCGACAGGCCTGACAAGGAGACATGGTTATGGCCGAGACCGGCAAAGACGCGTACGCGATCACGGTGCGCGACGCCTACAAGCAGTATGGCGATTTCGTCGCCTTGGATCATGTGGACTTCGTCGTACCCACCGGTTCGCTCACGGCGCTGCTGGGCCCTAGCGGTTCGGGCAAGTCGACCCTGTTGCGCACCATCGCCGGTCTGGATCAGCCCGACAGCGGAACGGTCACGATCAACGGCCGCGATGTGACCCGGGTGCCGCCGCAGCGCCGCGGCATCGGTTTCGTGTTTCAGCACT
>NZ_JBKQOI010000057.1:0-25023 GCF_052145595.1 Mycobacterium sp.
GGCTAGACATCCCAGGGATGCAACTTGTCAAGTCAAGCGGCGTCGGCGGTCGGGTTGGGTTGGCGGTGTGCCCAGGCTTTGTGTTCGTCGTATTGGGTGCGGTGACGTAGGCAGCCGTGCAGGATGCCGACGAGTCGGTTGCCGAGGGCGCGCAGGGCCTGGTGGTTGAGGTCGCCGGCGGTGCGGCGTTGGTCGTAGAAAGTGCGGGCACCGGGGCTGCTCGTGAGGGCGCAGAAGGCCCATTGGTCGATGGCGTCGTAGAGGCGACGGTTGCGGACGTGGCGGGCGAGCACGGCGCGTTTCTTACCCGAGGCCACGGTCAATGGTGATGTTCCGGCGTAGTTCTTGCGACACTTGGCGGTGGTGTATCTGTTCGGGTCGTCCCCGAACTCACCGAGCACCCGGGCGCCGAGTATGACACCAAGTCCTGGCACGGAGAGGTAGATGTCGGCGTCCGGGTGTGCCTCAAAATGCGTTGCGAGTTCTGCTTCGAGCTCGCCGATCTGACGGTTGAGTTCGGCGATGATCCCGACCGTGGCGCGGGTACTGGCCCCGAACGCAGTGGTGACCGCCTCGGGCGCGGCGAGCTGCGGGGTCCGCAGTGTGGCCTGGATGTGTAGCGCCCGGGTGTCGAGGTTGCGCTGGCGCCCAGCGGCTTTGAGTGCAGCCCGGATCTTCGCCAGGCTGAGCCGACCGGCATCGGCGGGGGTCGGGGCGCGACCCAGGATGGCCAGCGCGTCACGGTCGGCCAGATCCTCGAATGCCTCCAGCGCGCCGGGGTAGTACTCGCGCAGCGCCGAGCGCAGCCCGTTGGTGTGGCGGGTGCGTGCCCAGATCAGATTCTGGTGGGCCCGGGCCAGCACCTTGACCGCCTCGGCCTGACCGCTGTCGCCAGCGATCCGGCGGTGGTTGTGGCGGTCAGTGCGCACCAGATCGGCTAGCAACTTGGCGTCAGAAGCGTCGGACTTGGCTCCCGAGACATGGTGGCGGTCGCGGTAGCGGGCCGCCGCCAGCGGGTTGATCGCGAACACCTGATACCCGGCCCCGGTCAAGGCATCCACCCACAGGCCCCGGTCAGTTTCGATCCCGATCACCACCTGGGCGGGGTCCTCGGCATGCTCGGCGATCAGCTCGTGCAACCGCCCGATCCCGGCCAAGCCTTCGGGTAGCCGCCGCGACGCCAGCCTGACACCGGTGTCGTTCATCAGATACACGTCGTGATGGTCTTCTGCCCAGTCGTCTCCGACGAACAGCATTCGTTTGGCCTCCTCGGATCAATATGGATGAATCCTGTTCGAGCCCGAGGACACCCGGCGGCGACCTAATGGATCAGTGCTCAACCGGCACGACATCCCATGAGCGCTACAGATGACCTCACCAACCAGCCGGGGCACGATCTAGCCCTAGGAATCGGCAATCGCTCCAGGAGCCAAGGGTGCTCACCGGCCGGCGGCTCGGTGATCAGCCTCCCGCTCAACAACCAAGATCCCCGTCAAGGACACGCTGATCGAATCCCATTAGGAGCTAAGCGATTTACCCGCGCAGTGCAGGTCGTTGCAGGCCTCCACGACTCGCTCGGTCATCGAAGCTTCGGCCATCTTGAGGTAGCTGCGCGGGTCGTAGGCCTTCTTGACGCCGACTTCGCCGTCGACCTTGAGCACGCCGTCGTAGTTGGTGAACATATGACCGGCGATCGGGCGGGTGAACGCGTACTGGGTGTCGGTGTCGACGTTCATCTTCACCACGCCGTAGCGCAGCGCCTCCTCGATCTCCGACTTCAACGAACCCGAACCGCCGTGGAACACGAAGTCAAACGGCTTGGCATCGGAGGACAGCCCCAGCTTGGCCGCCGCCACCTTCTGCCCCTGGGCCAAGATGTCGGGACGCAGCTTGACGTTGCCCGGCTTGTACACGCCGTGCACGTTGCCGAAGGTCGCGGCCAGCAGGTACTTGCCGTGCTCGCCGTGCCCCAGCGCGTCGATGGTTTTCTCGAAGTCGTCCGGCGTGGTGTAGAGCTTGTCGTTGATCTCGTTGGCGACACCGTCCTCTTCGCCGCCCACCACGCCTATCTCGATCTCGAGGATGATCTTGGCGGCCGCGGCCTCCTTGAGCAGTTCCTGCGCGATGACCAGGTTCTCATCGAGCGGCACCGCCGAGCCGTCCCACATGTGCGATCCGAACAGCGGGTCCTTGCCGGCCGCTACCCGCTTGGCCGAGATCGCCAGCAGCGGCCGCACGTAGCTGTCCAGTTTGTCCTTGGGGCAGTGGTCGGTGTGCAACGCGACATTGATCGGGTATTTGGCCGCGATGCTGCGGGTGAACTTGGCCAGCGCCACGGCGCCGGACACCATGTCCTTCACCCCGAGGCCGGAAGCGAACTCCGCACCCCCGGTGGAGAACTGGATGATGCCGTCGCTGCCGGCGTCGGCGAAGCCTTTGATCGCGGCGTTGACCGTCTCGGATGAGGTGCAGTTGATGGCCGGGAAGGCGTACGAGTTCTCCTTCGCGCGGCCCAGCATCTCGGCGTAGACCTCGGGCGTTGCGATGGGCATTGGCTCCTCCTGACGACTCGGTCCACCCAGTATCGCAACTCCGCATTTGGGTCGCCCCGCGAGTCCGAGAGAAGTTTTCGGCCACCGTCAGCGGGGTTACTCCGGGTTTTGCGAGGCTTTTCCGGGCCGGTGCTTGTCGCCGGTATGTTGTGACGTCATGAGCACCGTGGTGACGGCCTTGCCGGACATCCTCGACCCGATGTACTGGTTGGGCGCCGACGGCGTCTTCGGGTCCGCGGTGCTGCCCGGGATTTTGATCATCGTCTTCATCGAGACGGGGCTGCTGTTCCCGCTGCTGCCCGGCGAATCGCTGTTGTTCACCGGTGGGCTGCTGGCCGCCCACCCGCAACCGCCGGCAAGCATCTGGGTCCTGGCGCCCGCCGTCGCCGTGGTCGCGGTGCTGGGCGATCAAACCGCGTATTTCATCGGCCGCCGGATCGGACCGGCGCTGTTCAAGAAGGAAGATTCCCGGTTCTTCAAAAAGCACTACGTGACCGAGTCGCACGCCTTCTTCGAGAAATACGGACCCTGGGCGATCATCCTGGCCCGGTTCGCGCCCTTCGTGCGGACGTTCGTCCCGGTGATCGCCGGGGTGTCGTACATGCGCTATCCGGTGTTCCTCGGCTTCGACATCGTCGGCGGCATCGCGTGGGGCGGCGGCGCGACGCTGGCGGGCTACTTCCTGGGCACCGTGCCGTTCGTCCACCAGAACCTGGAAAAGATCATCCTGGCCATCCTGTTCGTGTCGCTGTTGCCGGCGATGATCGCGGCTTGGCGCGCGTATCGGGGACGCCGCCGCGCGGCTGACCGAGAGCCCGACTCAGGGCACCCGACTCCTCCGGTACGTAACGAAAGCGTCTAACAGTTCCGGCCTGTCGATCGAGCTCTGCTGCACGGCCTCGCCCGGCGCCGCCCCCAGCAGGATCCGCTTGATCGGGATCTCCAGCCGTTTGCCGGTCAGCGTCCGTGGTATGCCCGGCACCGTCAGAATGTCGTCGGGCACATGCCGCGGCGAGGCGTGTTGACGGATCTCCGCGATGATCCGCGACCGCAGCTCGTCGTCGAGTTCGACACCGTCTTCTAACGCCACGAACAGCGGCATCCAGTAGCCGCCGTCGTCCTGCTCGACACCGACCACCAGGCAGTCGCGCACCTCGGGCATGCGCTCCACGGCGGTGTAGATTTCCGCGCTGCCCATCCGGACACCCAGCCGGTTCAAGGTGGCGTCCGAACGGCCATGCACCACAACGGATCCCCGGTCGGTGATGGTGATCCAGTCTCCGTGCCACCACACACCCGGGTACTTGTCGAAGTAGGCGGCGCGGTAGCGGCTGCCGTCGTCGTCGTTCCAGAAGAACACCGGCATCGAGGGCATCGGCTTCGTCAGCACCAGTTCGCCCTCCTCCCCGATGACCGGGTTTCGCGGACCGGACCAGGCTTCGATGGCCGCGCCCAGGCAGATGCACGACAGCTCGCCGGCCACCACCGGCAAAATCGGACAACCGCCGATGAAGGCCGTGCAGACGTCGGTGCCGCCACTCAGCGAAACCACCGGAACCGACCGGCCCAGCCCCTCTTGCACCCAGCGGAATCCGGGCGCCGGCAGCGGTGAACCGGTGGAACCCACCGCCCGCAGCGCCTCCAGCGGGTAGGACGCACCCGGCTTCAGCCCCTTTTTGGCACAGGCCAACAGGTAGCCCGCCCCGGCGCCGAGCACCGTGACGCCGGCTTCGGCGGCGACTCGCCACAGGCCATCGGTGGTCAAATGCGTTGGGCTGCCGTCGTAGAGCACGATGGTGGAATCGACCATGAGACCGGACAACAGCAGGTTCCACATCATCCAGCTGGTGGACGAGTACCACAGGAAGCGGTCGCCGGGGTGCACGTCCAGCTGCAGACTCAAGTACTTCAGGTGCTCCAGCACGACACCGCCGTGACCGTGCACGATGCCCTTCGGCTTCCCGGTGGTTCCGGACGAGAACATCACCCACAGCGGGTGCGCGAACGGGACCGGTGAAATGTCCAGGGCGGCATCCGCCTGCACCGCCGTGGCCCACGGCACCGACTCGGAGTCGCCCTCCAGATCTAGTCCGAGCCGCGGCACCACCACCGTGGCCCGCAACGTGGGCATCGCACGCCGGATGGCGGCCAGCTCGGCGCGGCGATCGATGCGCTTGCCGTCGTAAACCGAGCCGTCACTGGCCACCAGCACGGTCGGCTCCACCTGGCCCAACCTCGCTATCACACCGTCGACGGCCACGTCCTGGTTGCACACCGCCCAGATCGCGCCCACGGCGGCCGCGGCCAGGGCGGCAAGCGCGGCCTCGGCGACGTTGGGCAGGTACCCCACGACGGAATCCCCGGGTTTCACTCCGAGGCCCCGGAGGTAAGCGGCGAACGCCGCGGTCTCGCGCCGCAGCCGCGCCCACGACCACTCGCTCGAGCCGTCTTCGCCGACGACGATCAGCGCGGGGCGCTCGTCAGTAGCGTGCCGGAACACCTCGGTGGCGTAGTTCAGCGTGGCGCCGGGAAACCACTCGGCGCCCGGCATGGAACGGTTGCCCAACACCGCGCGGGGCGGGCTGTCGGCCTGGATGTCGAAGTAATTCCAGACGGCGTCCCAAAACCATTCGATGTCATCCACCGACTTCGCCCACAGTTCGTGGTAGTCGCGATACTGGCCGCGTCCGGTCTCGGCCAGCCAGGCCAGAAAGCGGATGAGGTTGGCTTCTGCCAGCGTTGCCTCGTCGGGGACCCAGCCGCCGGGTTCGCTCATTGCCTCACTCATTTGTAGCGCCGCCTGTTGTCACGGCGGTGACGTTACAGGCGGCCTCCATCAGCATCCAGCCCGAAAGCTGTACCGACAGATCCCGCTCGGCGACCTCGGAGCCGTCTACCGCTCCCCCGACGAACTCGGCTTCTTGACCGCTCGCCGTGGGCAGCCCCGCCTCGCGGTCCCAAAACGCTCCGAACAGCGGCAGCCCGTCGACCGTCTGTCGGTAGTCCCACGCCGATTTCGCGCTGGCCAGCACCATGCCGCGGGCGGTGTCGCGGGCCACGGCATCGTCGGCGGAGTCGCCCGGCAGCGTGGTGGCGACCAGCGCGAGGTATCGGGCGGTGATGCCGGCGAACAGCCCGCCGTCCCCTCCGCCGGAGCCCCGCAGCACACCCGACGGCGCCATGTGCCCGCTGACCGCCGCGACCAGGCGGTGCACCCGTGCCGCGTGCCGGGCCCTGGCCTCCGCGCCGGTGCGCGCGGCAAGCTCCGTTTCCAGGCCCAGCACCACACCCTGGCAGTAGGTGTACTGCGCGCGGACCAGCGAGCCGGCCTTGATGCCGTCGAACACCAGGTGCGTCTCCGGATCGATCAATGTGCGGTCAATCCAGTCGGCCATCTGCTCGGCCCTTTTCAGCCGGTCTCCATACCGGGTGAGGAAGATGCCCGCCGGGCCGTTGGCCGGAGCGTTGAAGAACTGGTCCTGCTTGCGCCACGGGATGCCGCCACCGTCCTCGGGCACCCATGCCTTGACGAACTGGTCGGAGAGCTTCGGCAGTGCGCGCCGGCGCTCGACGCCGGCTATCCGGGCCGCACGTTCCAGCGCCAGCGCCAGCCACGCCATGTCGTCGTAATAGCTGTTGGTCCACGAGAAGTTGTTGCGCAGCCGGTGTGCGCGCACTTGGCGGTTGATTTCGGTGCGCCTCTCCGGCTGCGGATCGCGCAGCTGCGCGTCGACCAGGCAATCCAGCAGATGCGCCTGCCACCAGTAGTGCCACGTGCCGAACAACCGGTCCCGCCGCGCCGCAGGCCAGGCCACCACTCCCAGCTGGGTTCCGGGCAGCGCCCAGAGCCGTTTCAGGTGTCGTTGCGCTACAGCGGCTTCGGAGCTGGCTGCCCGGTTTGCCCAGAGCTGATCCATACCTGTCGATCCTGCCTTAGCGCGGCGGCGGAGGATGCTGGAGTCCATGGGATCCATGCGAGGGGCCAAAAACCTGACCGCCGTGACCGTGAATGAGCAGCGCCACGAGGTTGACGCCGAGGACGACACACCGCTGCTCTACGTGTTGCGCAACCACCTCGGCCTGAAGGGCACCCGGTTCGGCTGTGGAGTGGGCTTGTGCGGCGCGTGTTTCGTGCTTGTCGACGGCCGCCCTGTCTACTCCTGCGACACTCCGCTGTGGTCGGTGGCCGACAAGTCGATTCGCACCGTCGAAGGCCTGGGCGTCGACCGGGAGCTGCACCCGGTGGCACGCGCCCTGATCGCCGGACAGGCGGCGCAATGCGGGTATTGCATGTCCGGCATCGTGGTGGCGGCGGCGGCGCTGCTGGCCGCCAACCCCGACCCGACGGAAGCCGAGGTCCGCACCGCCCTGGACCCCAACCTATGTCGCTGCGGCTCACACAATCGTGTGGTTCGGGCGGTGTTGAGCGCTGCGGCCGAGATGGGATCCACAGATGGCCGCTCGTGATTTGCCGGAATCGCTGGCGGCGAATCCGGTTCTGGGCGACTGGCTTCGGATCAAATCGGACGGCGTCGTTCAGGTGCGCTCGGGCAAGGTGGAGCTGGGCCAGGGCGTGTTGACGGCGCTGGCACAGATCGCCGCCGAGGAGCTCGACATAGACATCGCACGCGTGCAAATGATCCCCGCCGCAACCGATCTCAGCCCCGACGAAGGCTTTACCGCTGGCAGCCGGTCGATCCAGAGCTCGGGCGCGGCGCTGCGCCAGGTGTGCGCCGAAGCACGGGCGGTCTACCTTGACGTCGCGGCGGACAAACTGGCCGCGGCGCCCGACGAGTTGGAGATTTCCGACGGCGAATTCAACGGTCCGAACGGATCAGCCACCAGCTATTGGGAACTCGCCGACGACTCGCTGCTGGATCGGGCGGCGACCGGAGAGGCGGAACCCAAGCCGGAGTCGGACTACGCGGTCGTCGGCACCGACATGGCCCGGCTGGATCTGCCCGACAAACTGACCGGGCGGCCGCGCTACCTGCACGACCTCGCGCTCGACGGGCAGGTGTACGCGAGGGTGGTTCGGCCGCCCTCGCGCGGCGCGACACTGCGCGATCTCGATACCGGCCCGACACTTGCGCTGCCGGGCGTGATCACCGTCGTGCGCGACGGTGAGTTCCTCGCAGTCGTGGCCGAACGAGAAGAGGTCGCAGTGCGCGCCGCCGAACGGCTACGCCGCGACGCCGGCTGGGACCAGCGGCCGACCCTGCCCGACGAGAACGACCTCCCCGGATATCTCGTGTCGGCCCGAGCCGACACCTCGGTGCTCGCGTCCAAAGAGGCCGTGACGACCACCGAGTCCACGCGGTCACACTCGGCCCGCTACCACCGACCGTATCTGGCGCATGCCTCGATCGGTCCGTCGGCCGCGGCGGCGGTCGCGCACGCGGGCGGCAGCCTCGAGGTCTGGTCGCACAGCCAAGGCGTGCACGTGCTGCGGCGCGAATTGGCCGCCGCGCTCGGCCTGGCGGCCGATCGGGTGGTGGTGCGGCATGTCGAGGGGGCCGGATGCTACGGACACAACGGCGCCGACGATGCCGCCATGGACGCCGCGTTGCTGGCACAGGCGGTGCCAGGGCGGCCCGTACACGTGGTCTGGTCGCGCGCCGACGAGCTGGCATGGGCGCCCTTCGGCCCCGCGGCCGTCGTCGAGATCGCCGCCGACTGCGACGACGACGGCGGCGTGCTGGGCTGGCGCCACGAGATATGGAGCGGCAGCTACATGGGCCGCCCAGGGACAACGCCGACGACCGCGTTCCTGGCGGCCAGCGACCGCGCCGGTGGCGAGCCGATCCGTGCCGGCGGCGAGCCGCCGGTCGAATGGGGAGGCGGCACCGGACGTAACGCCCTACCCGGCTATGACTTTCCGGCCTACCGGGTGACCAACCACCTGTTGACCGAGATGCCGCTGCGCACTTCGGCGCTACGTGCGCTGGGCGCCTTCATCAATGTTTTCGCGGCCGAGTCGTTCATGGATGAGCTCGCGTCGGCTGCGGGCCGCGATCCGGTCGAGTTCCGGCTGGCCCACTTGTCGGACGCCCGCGGGCGGACGGTGCTGCAGACCGCGGCGTCAATGGCCGGCTGGACGGAATTTGCAGCGCGCGACCCGGCCGGCTGCGCCGGCCGGGGCATCGGGTATGCGCGATACAAGAACTCGGCCGCCTACTGCGCGGTCGTGGCCGAAGTCGAGGCGATCGACGAGGTGCGGGTGCGACGGCTGGCCATCGCGGTGGATGCGGGGCTGGTGATCAACCCCGACGGCGCTGCCAATCAGATCGAGGGCGGTGCGGTACAGGCCACCAGTTGGACGCTCAAGGAGCGGGTGCGCTTCGACCGATTGAACGTCACCAGCGACACCTGGGAGACCTACCCCATCCTGCGGTTCTCCGAGGTGCCCGCAATCGACGTCGAACTCGTTGCGCCGAAAGGCAATCCGCCCCTGGGAATCGGCGAGTGCGCGCAAGGCCCGACGGCGGCGGCGATCGCCAACGCGGTTTACGACGCGCTCGGCGTCCGGGTGCGAACACTACCCCTGACCGCCGAGCAGCTCATCGCCGCGATGTCCGACTAGGTCCCGTACTCGTTAAAGCCAGCAGCAATTCGCGCAGTCCGGTCAGCGAATGCGCCGGCAGGAACAGATCGCAATAGGGCAGGGCCGCGGCCATTGAACCGGCCAGCGGCTCAAATCCGCTGTGCGCCGCACGGGGATTGAGCCAGACCAACAATGCGGCGCGGCGACGCAGCCTGGCCATCGCGTGCTCCAGCACGTCGGGGGGATCGCTGTCCCAGCCATCGGAGGCGATGATGACCACCGCGCCGCGCAGCGCGTTGCCATGCGGCGGGGCCAGCAGAGCGGCGACGCTGCGACCGATGAACGTGCCGCCGTATCGGTCGGTGACCTTTGCGTTGGCCCGCTGTAGCGCCACCTCTGCCGAGCGGTGGGACAGCACCGAAGTGAGCCGGGTCAGCGAGGTCGAAAACGCGAATACTTCGGGGCGGATCCCCGCCTGGCGCAACATCGCCGCACGCATCAAATGCAGATAGATCGCGGCGTACGGCTGCATCGAGCGGCTCACGTCGCAGGCCAGGACGACCCGGCGGGGCCGGCGACGGGGCCGGGTTCGCGCGAGGACCACCGATTCCCAGCCGGTCCGACGCGATGCGTTCATCGTGGCCCGCAGGTCGATCCTTTTGCCGCCGGCGCTGGGCTCGAACCGGAGGGTGCGGCGCCGGGGCCAGCGCGCCACGGTCGCCTCCAGCCAGGAGCCGAGCAGACGCAAGTCCTCGGGATCGAAGCGGTCAAACGGTTCGTCGGCCAGTGCGGCTATGCGGCTGGGCAGGACATCCAGCAATAGGACACTCGAGTCCGTGGGGTCGTCGTGAACCGTGCCGGCCCGGGTGACCCAGGGCAGCGTTTGGGCGGCGGTCGATCGGCTGCCGGCTCGGTGCACCGTGCCGGCCGCGGGTGTTTTGGGTCCCGGAAGGGGCAGTACCGGCTCGGGGCCTTTTGCGCCATCGGGCCCGGCGCTGCCAAACGCCCCGAACACCGCCGCGAAGACGGCGTCGAACGCGCCGAGATCCTCCATCCGGTTCACCAGCGTCAGCCGGGCCGCCCAATACAGCGCCGACGTGGTGTCTGGGACCAGCTGCCGGAGCGCCTGTACGAAAGTGGCCTGGCCATCGGCGGACACCAGTACCCCAACGCCGCGCAGGCGCGCCACCAGGGCAGCCGCGAACGCCGCTAAATCGACGCCCCGCAACAACAATGGGGTACTCACGAGCCGCTACCCTCGCCGGCGCAGCACCCAGATCAGCACCAGCACCGCGAGCACCGCAAGCGCCACCGCACCATACTTCTTGAGCTGGTCGCCACCCGCGAGTTCCAGCAGATCGATGGGCTCGGGCTCGGCCGCCGGGGCCTGGCGTGGTTCCGGGACGCGCGCGGTCTCGGCGGGGCCCTCGGGACTTGCCGGGCTCTCTGCGTTCTGTGCGGCGAGTTCGGCTTCCAGCGATTCCACGAACTGGCCCAGCAACTTCTCCGACACCTGCTGCAGCATGCTGCTGCCGAACTGAGCGAGCTTGCCGACGATCTTCAGGTCGGTGTCGACGGTGACGCCGGTGCGTTCCCCGTCCTCCTGCAGCTGGGCGGTGACCGTCGCGGCCGCGTTGCCGGTGCCGCGCGACTCCTTCCCCTTGGCGTCGATGACCGCGCGATGCTGGCTGCGGTCCTGCTCGACGAAGCGCACCTTGCCGCTGAACTCACTGGTCACCGGCCCGACCTTGACCTTGACCTTGCCGAGGTAGTCGTCGCCCTCGCGGCCGGTCAGCTGCGCCCCCGGCATCAGCGGGATCACCTGCTCCAGGTCGCACAGCACGTCCCAGGCCCGCTCGATGGGCGCGCTGACGGTGAACTGGTTGGCGATCTTCATGCTGTAGGTCCTCTCAGGTGCGGCTGTACTCAGTAAACGTTTTGTACGCGTCGCGAATCAGAGTACGGTCGTCGGGCGTCTTGGCCAGCGCCCCCAGGCTGGGCAGTGCGGACGCAAGGGTTTCTTCCGAGACAAGGTCAGCAACGCCGAGCGACACCAGGGCGGCGACCCAGTCGATCGTCTCTGCCACACCGGGCGGCTTGTCCAGGTCGAGATCGCGGATGCGGCCGACGAATTGGGTGGCGTGCTCGATCAGCGGCGCCGTCGCGCCCGGCACCGTCCGGCGGACAATCGCGGCGGCCCGGGCCGGCTCCGGGTAGTCGATCCAGTGGTAAAGGCAGCGGCGGCGCAGCGCATCGTGCAGGTCGCGGCTGCGGTTGGAAGTGAGCACCGCGATCGGCGGACGCTCGGCCACAAAGGTGCCCAGTTCGGGAACCGTGACCGAGGACTCACCGAGGAACTCCAGCAGCAACGCCTCGAATTCGTCGTCGGCCCTGTCGATTTCGTCGACGAGCAGCACCGGCGGTGTCGGGCCGCGGTGCCGCACGCACTGCAGGATCGGCCGATCCACCAGATATTTCTCGGTATAGAGATCGGCCTCTTCGATGTCCGCCCCCTGCGCCTCGGCCAGCCGGATGGACAGCAGCTGACGCTGGTAGTTCCAGTCGTAGAGCGCCTCGTTAGCGGTCAAGCCCTCGTAGCACTGCAGCCGGACCAGCGTAGTATCCAGCACGACTGCAAGGGTTTTCGCCGCTGTGGTCTTGCCGACGCCCGGCTCGCCTTCCAGCAGCAGCGGTCTACCCAATGTGGCCGCGAGATAGATCGCCGAGGCGGTCCCGGTGTCGAGCAGGTAGTCGTGCGCGTCGAACCGGCTGATCACGTCATCCGGATTGGTGAATGTCATGAGGGCACCGTTTCCAGTAGCCGCCGGTAGTCGTCCCAGGTGTCCACGTCGGGCGGAACCGGTCCGCCAACCTCGAGTTCGCGCACGGGATGCCGGCCGGATCCCACCAGCTTCCAGACCCCCTTGTCGCCGTGCAGTTGGGCGAGTTCACTGAATAAGCTGCGGCTCAACCAGAACGGATGCCCGATGCCATCGGCGTAGCGGCACACCGTGATGCTGCCAACCGGCCCCGGGCCGATCATTCGCCGCACGGTCGCGGGATTCACTTGCGGCTGATCGCCGAGCATCAACACGATGCCGGCTGCCCGCGGGTCCACCCGGCCCAGTGCGGCGCGCAGCGATGCCGAACACCCGTCGGCCCCCGAGTCGTCCCTTAAGGCGTCCAAAGTCACCACGTCGGCCCCGTCCAGCGGCACGGCATCGCGCACCGCCTGGGCGACGCCACCACCCAGAGTGACGATCAGCTGGTCGAACCCGGCGCTGCGGGCGACGTCCAGGGTCGCTCCGAGCAGAGTCGTATCGCGATATGGCAGAAGCTGTTTGGGCGTGCCCAGCCTGCGCGAGTTGCCGGCCGCGAGCACGACACCGGTGACCCGCGGCGCATTCATGCGCCGACGGGCCGGTTCGCGAACGCCGTGCGGCATCCCGGGCCGCAGAACCAGTAGTCCGTGTCGGCCAGCCGCAGGTGCTCGGTGGCGGGCCCGACCGTCACCGTCATGCCGCACACCGGATCGACCGCCTCCCGCGGAACGTCTTGCGGTATGACGGCATGGGTCAGGCTGCCGCCGCGGATGCCGGCGATTAGTTCGGCCGTGATCGAGACCGCGATCTCCGCCGGGGTTTTAGCGCCGATGGGCAACCCGACCGGGGTGTGTATGCGGGCCCGCTCGGCCTCGGAGAGTTCGAGTTCGTTCAAGATCGCGGCGCCGCGAACCTTGCTGGCCACCAGCCCGATATACCCCACGCCGTTGGCCAGCGCAGTGCGGATGATCTCGGCCTCAGGCCCGCCGTGGCTGGCGATCACGAGGGCAGTCGGCAAGGCAGTGGCGTCGCCCAGGTCGGCGTCGCGCCGAACGTCGTAACCCAGTACCTCGCACAGTTGGGCCAGGGCCTCGCCGATGGGTGTGGCTCCGTAGATCTGGATCAACGGGGCCGGCAATTGGGGCGTCAAGAAGATCTCCAGCGAACCGCCGGACAAGCACGGGTTGACGACCACGCAGGCGCCGGGCGCCTCCGGAAAGTGGGTGTCGCCGTCGGGAAGCACCCGCAGCAACACGCTTTCGCCGGCCTGCAGCGCGCCCATCGCCGCCTTGCGGACGGAGTTCTGCGCGCACTGGCCCCCGACGAAACCTTCGATCGTCCCATCCGCCAACAAGATTGCCTCGTCACCCGGGTAGGACGACGTGGGTGGCTGGGCACGCACCACGGTCGCGTGCACAAACGGCGTCCGTGCCGCCAAGAGCTGCTGAGCTCGCTCACTGATAGTCATCATGGCTAAATCGGCGGTCTGGCTCGGCCCTGCATGGCCTCCCAGACCCGGGACGGTGTCAACGGCATGTCGGCGTGTCGAACCCCGAACGGCGCCAACGCATCCACCACCGCGTTCACCACGGCCGGGGGCGATCCCACGGTGGCCGATTCGCCGATGCCCTTGGCGCCGATCGGGTGATGCGGCGACGGCGTGACGGTATGCCCGGTCTCCAGATGCGGCACCTCCACCGCCGTCGGGATCAGGTAGTCCATCAGCGACCCGCCCAGGCAGTTGCCCTCCTCGTCAAAGGCGATCATCTCCATCAACGCCATCCCGATGCCGTCGACGATGCCGCCGTGCACCTGGCCCTCGATGATCATCGGGTTGATGCGGGTGCCGCAGTCGTCGACGGCCAGGAAGCGCCGCACCTTGACCACCGCGGTGCCCGGATCGACGTCCACCACACAGAAATACGCGCCGTAGGGATAGGTCAGGTTCTCGGGGTTGTAGCAGACCTCGGCGTCCAGGCCGCCCTCGATGCCGTCGGGCAGATCGCCGGCCCCGTGCGCGCGCATGGCAATGTCCTGAATGGTCACCGACGCCGACGGGTCACCCTTGACGTGGAATGAGCCCTTCTCCCACTCCAAGTCGGCGACCGAAACCTCGAGCATGCCCGACGCGATGATCTTCGCCTTGTCGCGGACCTTGCGGGCGACCAGCGCCGCCGCCCCACCCGAGACCGGGGTCGACCGGCTGCCGTAGGTGCCCAGCCCGAACGGTGTCTGATCGGTGTCGCCGTGCACCACTTCGATGTCGTCGGGCGGGATGCCCAGCTCCTCGGCGACGATCTGCGCGAACGTCGTCTCGTGGCCCTGGCCCTGGGTCTGGACCGAAAGTCGCACAACGGCTTTGCCCGTCGGATGCACCCGCAACTCACACCCGTCGGCCATGCCGAGGCCGAGGATGTCCATGTCCTTGCGGGGGCCGGCGCCGACGGCCTCGGTGAAGAACGACATGCCGATGCCCATCAGCTCGCCTTGTTGCCTTCTGCGCCTCTGTTCCTCGCGTAACGCCTCATAGCCGATCATGTCCATGGCCTTGCGCATGGTCGCCTCGTAGTCACCCGAGTCGTACACCCACCCGGTTTTGCTCGTGTACGGGAACTGGTCCGGCCGCAACAGGTTTCGCAGCCGCAGTTCGGCCGGATCCATTTTCAGCTGGAAGGCCAGGCAGTCCACCAGCCGCTCGACGAAGTACACCGCCTCGGTGATCCGGAACGAGCACGCGTAGGCCACCCCGCCGGGCGCCTTGTTGGTGTACACCGCGGTCATGTGGCAGTAGGCGGCTTCGAGGTCGTAGCTGCCGGTGAACACCCCGAAGAACCCGGCCGGGTATTTCGTCGGCGCAGCCTGGCCGTTGAACGCGCCGTGATCGGCCAGCACATTTGACCGGATCGCCAGGATCTTGCCGTCGCCGGTGGCGGCGATCTCGCCGACCATGATGTAGTCGCGCGCGAAGCTGGTGGACGTCAGGTTCTCGCTGCGGTCCTCCATCCATTTGACCGGCTTGCCCAGCACCAGTGATCCGACGATCGCGCACACATAACCGGGGTAGATCGGCACCTTGTTGCCGAAGCCGCCGCCGATGTCGGGTGAGATCACCCGGATCTTGTGTTCGGGCAGGCCGGCGACCAACGCGTAAAGGGTGCGGTGGGCGTGCGGGGCCTGCGAGGTGGTCCAAAGAGTCAGCTTGCCGGTGACCGGGTCCAGATCGGCCACCGCGCCACAGGTTTCCATCGGCGCGGGGTGCACCCGGGGGTAGATGATCTCCTGCTTGACGACGACGTCGGCCTTGGCGAACGCCGCCTCGGTGGCGGCCGCGTCACCGGTCTCCCAGTCGAAGATGTGGTTGTCGGTCTTGCCTTCGAGATCGGTGCGTATCACCGGCGTGGCGGGATCCAGCGCGGTGCGGACATCCACGACGGGGTCCAGCGGGTCGTAGTCGACGTCGATCAGCTCCAGCGCGTCCCGGGCCGAATACCGGTCCTCGGCAACGACGAACGCTACCTCCTGCCCCTGGAAGCGCACCTTGTCGGTGGCCAGCACGGCCTGCACGTCGTTGGACAGCGTCGGCATCCAGGCCAGCCCCTTCTCGGCCAGGTCCGCGCCCGTCACCACCGCTTTGACCTTCGGATGCGCAAGTGCCGCGGTCACATCGATGCTGGCGATGCGGGCGTGCGCATAGGGCGAGCGCAAGATCGCCAGATGCAGCATGCCGGGCAGGGCGACGTCGTCGACGTAGGTGCCGCGGCCGCGGATGAATCGCGGGTCTTCCTTGCGCATCATCCGGCCGTGGCCGCACGGCTTTTGGTCGTTGTCGGCCAAATCTTCGGGCGAGGGCGGACGAGACTCGATGGTGGTCATGACCCGGCCTCCACAGTCGAGTGCTGCGCGGCCCACTGGATCGAGCGGACGATCGTGGTGTATCCGGTGCACCGGCAGATCTGCCCGGAGATCGCCTCCCGGATGGTCTCCTCGTCGGGATTGGGGTTACGGTCCAGTAGGGCGCGGGCGGTGATCATCATGCCCGGCGTGCAAAAGCCGCATTGCAGCCCGTGGCAGCGCATGAACCCTTCCTGCACCGGATCGAGCTGGCCATCAACGGCCAGTCCTTCTACGGTCCGAACGCTGTGACCCGATGCCATCACGGCGAGCATCGTGCAGGACTTCACCGGCACGCCGTCCACGTCGACCACACACGTTCCGCAGTTGCTGGTGTCGCAGCCCCAGTGAGTTCCGGTGAGCCGCAGCTGATCCCGCAGAAAATGCACCAGCAGCATCCGGGGTTCGACGTCGGCGGCTACCTGTTCGCCGTTGACGGTCATATTCACCTGCATGGTTAATTCCCTTCCGGCTGTGGCATATTCCGCACCCGCTGCGCGGCCGTACGCAACGTGCGGATGGTCAGTTCGGCGGCCAGGTGCCGCTTGTACTCGGCGGTGCCCCGGACATCGGTCACCGGATCGCAGGCCGCCGCGGCACGGCGACCCGCCTCGGCGAAGACCTCGTCGGTGGCCGGCTGGCCGACCAGCAGCGCCGAGAGCTCGGCCAGTGCGGCCGGATCCGGGTTCACCGCCGTCAGGCCCACGCGGGCGGCGGCTATTGCGGCACCATCGAGTGTGATCGCCGCTCCCGCCGCCGTGACCGCCCAGTCGCCGACCCGGCGCTCCACTTTCGCGTACGCGCTCGACGTGTTGTGCCGCACGGGAATCCGGGCCTCGATCAGGATCTCGTTGTGCGCCAACGTCGTCTCGTAGGGCCCCGCGAGGAAATCGTCGATCGGTATTTCGCGTTCACCGGAAGGTCCCCGGGCCAGGCACACCGCATCCAGCACGCTGCACACCGTCACCAGGTCCTCGGCCGGATCCGCCTGGCAGAGCGAACCGCCGAGGGTGCCGCGATTGCGGACCACGGGATCGGCGATCACCCGCTCGGCGTCGCGGAAGATCGGGCACGCGGCGGCCAGGGTGTCGGACTCCAGTATCTCGCGGTGACGCGTCATGGCACCGACGCGAACCAGGGTCGGATTGGTGATCACGTAGCCGAGCTCGGGCGCCAGGTCGTTGATGTCGACGAGGTACTCCGGGTTGGCGATGCGCAGCTTCATCATCGGCAGCAGGCTGTGCCCGCCGGCGACCACCCGCGCCCCCTCCCCCAACCGATCCAGCAGCCCGACGGCGTGGTCGACGCTGGTTGCACGTTCGTATTCGAAGGGCCCCGGTACCTGCATGTGACGCACCTCACTTGGGAATGGACCCTAAGTGTCGGGCGGCTCGACATGGGCGTCAATATCGAGTTAAGCGATCCTTTAACTCATCCTCTACCTGCGGGTCCTGCAGGTCGTGGTGGATTCGCCCGGCGGTCTGGGCCAGCGGTCGACCCCCGCCACCCCAGCGCTTGGCGATGATGTCGGCGGCGATCGAGACCGCGGTCTCCTCCGGGGTGCGGGCGCCGAGGTCCAGTCCGATGGGGCTGCACAACCGGCTCAGCTCGGCGTCGGTCAGGCCCACCGCCCGCAGCCGGTTCACCCGGTCGTCGTGGGTGCGGCGCGATCCCATCGCCCCCACATAACCGACGTGGGGCAGGCGCAGCGCCACTTCGAGCACCGGGACGTCGAACTTCGGATCGTGGGTGAGCACGCAGATCACCGTGTTGTCGTCGACGGCGCCCGCCTCCGCCTGGGCGGCCAGATAGCGGTGGGGCCAGTCGACGACGACGTGCTCGGCCGTCGGAAAGCGCACCGGCGTGGCGAACAACGCGCGGGCGTCGCAGACGGTGACCCGGTAGCCGAGGAACGATCCCTGCTGCGCCAGGGCGGCGGCGAAGTCGATGGCTCCGAATATCAACATCCGCGGACGCGGCGCGCAGCTGGACACGAAGACCTCCATGCCTTCGCCCAGTCGCTGCCCGTCGGGTCCGTACTCGAGGACCTCGCTGCGGCCCACCGCGAGCAGGCCACGCGCATCGTCGGCGACCGCAGCATCGGCACGCGCCGAACCCAGCGATCCCGCCACGGGCGTGCCCGGGTCCGCCCGGACCACCAATCTGCGGCCGACCCGCCGCGCGTCCGGGTGGGCGATGACGGTCGCGACCGCCACCGGGCGGTTCTCGCCAATGTCGTCGGCGATCGCGCCGAGTTCGGGAAACGTCGCCTGCGACATCGACTCGACGAACACATCGATGACGCCGCCGCACGTCAGCCCGACCGCGAACGCGTCGCCGTCGCTGACCCCATACCGTTCCAGCCGGGGTGTCCCGGTTTGTGCCACCTCGGTGGCTACTTCGTACACCGCGCCCTCGACGCAACCACCCGACACCGACCCGCTCACCGAACCGTCAGGCGCGACAACCATCGAGGCTCCCGGCGGCCTTGGCGCCGACCGGAACGTTCGCACCACCGTCCCGAGCCCGGCGGTGTCACCGGCACGCCAGATCGACATCAACTCGGCAAGCACATCGCGCACAGGTCCCAACGTAGGCTCACATTCATGACTCCGGCTCAACTTCGGGCCTATTCGGCGGTGGTGCGCCTGGGTTCGGTGCGAGCGGCCGCCGCGGAACTGGGCGTTTCGGATGCCGGAGTTTCGATGCACGTCGCGGCGCTGCGCAAGGAGCTCGACGACCCGCTATTCACCAGAACCGGGGCCGGACTGGCGTTTACACCCGGCGGACTCCGGTTGGCCAGCCGCGCGGTCGAGATCCTGGGGCTGCAACAGCAAACCGCTATCGAGGTCACCGAGGCGGCCCACGGGCGCCGGTTGCTGCGGATCGCCGCGTCGTCCGCCTTCGCCGAACACGCCGCCCCGGGGCTGATCGAGCTCTTCTCGTCGCGGGCAGACGACCTGTCGGTCGAGTTGAGCGTGCATCCGACGAGCCGATTCCGCGACCTGATCCGCTCGCGCGCCGTCGACATCGCGATCGGCCCGGCCAGTGAAAGTTCGATCGGTTCCGACGACTCGCTCTTCGTGCGGCCCTTTCTGAAGTATCAGATCATCACCGTCGTGGCGCCGAACAGCCCACTGGCCGTGGGCGTTCCGACGCCCGCGCTGTTGCGCCACCAACCGTGGATGCTCGGGCCGTCGGCGGGCAGCGTGGACGGCGAGATCGCAACCATGTTGCGCGGCTTGGCAATTCCGGAGTCACAACAGCGGATCTTCCAGAGCGACGCTGCCGCGCTCGAGGAGGTTCAGCGGGTCGGAGGTGTCACGCTGACGATCGGTTTCGCGGTCGCCAAGGACCTCGCCGCCGGGCGGTTGGCTCACTTGATCGGTCCCGGGCTGGACAGGTCGGGCGAGTGGTGCGCGGCGACGCTGGCGCCCTCGGCCCGCCAGCCCGCCGTGTCCGAGCTGGTCCGCTTCATCACCACCCCGAGGTGCATCCAGGCGATGATCCGCGGAACCGGGGTCGGGGTGACGAGGTTCCGCCCGAAGGTACACGTCACGCTGTGGAGCTAGCCACCAGCACCGGGTGACGGCCGACGGGGATGGCGGCGTAGATTAACGAAACCGCGGAAATTTTGATCGCGGGATGGTGATACTGGTGGCCGTCTTCGTATCTCCGTTGGTTCGATCGTGGGGGGGTGGGAGGCAGCGTTGTCGTATCTGATCGCAGCACCGGGCATGTTGGCGGCGGCAGCAGCGGATGTCGCGAGTATTGGCTCGTCGCTGAGCGCCGCCCACGTGGCGGCCGCGGCCCCGACCACCGCGGTGGTGGCCGCCGCCGGTGATGAGGTGTCGGCGGCGATTGCTTCCCTGTTTTCTGGCCACGGTCAGGCGTATCAGGCGCTGAATGCGCAGGCGGCGGCGTTTCATGCCCAGTTTGTGCAGGCCTTGAACAGCGCGGGCAGTTCGTATGTGGCCGCCGAGGCGGCCAACGTCTCGCCGTTGCAGACGCTGGAGCAGTACCTGCAGAACCCAACGCTCTTTTCGCCCGTGAAGGACATCACGGGGCGCCCGCTGTTCGGCAGCGGCGCCAACGCGACGACGCCGGGGGGGAACGGCGGCAACGGCGGGTGGCTTATCGGCAACGGCGGCAACGGGGCGGCCGGGGCGCCCGGGCAGACCGGCGGCAACGGCGGTAACGCCGGACTGTGGGGCCACGGCGGCAACGGCGGGGCCGGCGGGGCCGGCACCGCGGGCGCCGCGGGCGCCGCCGGCACCAACGCCGGCAACGGCGGCAACGGCGGCGGCGGCGGCAACGGCGGCAACGGCGGCAACGGCGGCAACGGCGGGCTGTTGTACGGCAATGGCGGCGCCGGCGGCGTGGGTGGCGCGGGCGGGAGGGGTGGCGACGGCCTGGGCGTCACCAACGACGGCACCGGCGCAACCGTCGCGGCCAACGTGACCGGAGGCAACGGTGGTGACGGCGGCACCGGCGGTATGGGCGGGGCCGGCGGCAACGGCTCGGCCATGTTCGGGCAGGCGGGCGCCAACGGCGGCGGCGGCAACGGCGGCGCCGGCGGCGCCGGCGGTTCTGCGCTCACCGACGGAACCGGAAACGCCACCGGTGGCGCCGGCGGCGGCGGTGGCGCCGCAACTAGCGGCGCCGGCGGGACCGGCGGCGGCGGCGGCGGCGCGACAATCAATGACAGCGCCTCTACGGGTACCGCCACCGGCGGCAAGGGCGGAACCGGCGGGAACGGCACCTCCGGCGGCTACGGCGGCACGGGAGGTGAGGCGCTTACCTTCGGAACCGGAAACATCACCCCCGGCAACGGCGGCAATGGCGGCACCGGCACCACCGGCACCGGCGGGGCCGGCGGCAGCGGCGGCGTCGCGGCAACCTATAGCAGCACCGGTACGGTTACCGCCGTCGGCGGAACCGGCGGAACCGGCGGCGCCGCCACCGCCGGCACCGGCGGTGCCGGCGGCAGCGGCGGTGGTGCGGTCAACTTCGGAACCGAAGACGCTATCGGCGGCACCCCCGGGGCCGGTGGCACCGGTTCTATGGGCGGCGGGGCCGGCGGCGCCGGCGGTTATGCGACCAACGACGGACCGGGAAACGCCATCGGCCACGCCGGCGCGGACGGCACTAGCGGCGGCACCACCGGCGTCGGCGGGGCCGGCGGCGCCGGCGGCGCCGCGACGAGCGACTCTGGCACCGCCACCGGCGGCAAGGGCGGGGACGGCGCCGACGGCACCAACGGCGGGACCGGCGGCGCCGGCGGTGGGGCGTCCACCATAGGAACCGGAAGCGCCATCGCCGGCGACGGCGGCAACAGCGGCAACAGCTCGGCACAAAACGCCAGCGGCGTCAACGGCGGCAACGGCGGCAACGCCTACACATCTCCTGTGTCCAATGCCACCGCCGGGACCGGCGGGACCCCCGGGGCCGCAGGACCCGGCGGTTCCCCCGGTTCCCTCGGTTCACCGGGTACTACCGGAGCCTAACGACGAGTCGTCTGGCAAGGGGCCGGCAACCGCGCCGACGACCTGGTTTTACCAGGCGCGGGTCATGTCTGCGTGTTGCCTGATCCAGGCGTGCATCGCGATCCCGGCGGCAACCCCGGCGTTGATACTGCGCGTCGAGCCGAACTGGGCGATCGACACCGTAAGCGCCGCGCCCGCGCGGGTGTCGTCGGTGATGCCGGGTCCCTCCTGACCGAACACCAGCAGACACTTACGCGGCAGTGCGGTCTGCTCCAGGCGCTCCGCACCCGGGAGGTTGTCCACCGCGACCACGGTCAAACCGGCACCCGCCGCGAACTCCAGCAGCTCGGCGGTGCTGTCGTGATGGCAGAGCCGCTGATAACGGTCGGTCACCATGGCGCCGCGCCGATTCCAGCGCCGACGCCCGACGATGTGCACGGTGTCCACCGCAAAAGCGTTGGCGGTGCGCACCACCGAGCCGATGTTGGCGTCGTGGCCGAAGTTCTCAATCGCCACATGCAACGGGTGACGGCGCCGATCTATATCAGCGATGATCGCATCCCGGGTCCAGTACCGGTAGGAGTCGACGACATTGCGAGTGTCGCCGTCGCGCAACAGGACTGGGTCATACCGCGGGTCATCGGGAAGGTCCCCCATCCAGGGCCCGACACCGCCGGTCGGTATCCCCCATTCGGTAGGCCCGGTTTCGTTCATCGCTGCGTCCACACACCGGCGTGGGTGCCGTCTATCGCCACCGTCGCGTAGAGCAGCGCGTCGTTGATTTCGCCCTGGGTGCACAACGAAGCGTTGACGCGCACCGAGTCCAACGACGCGTCGGGCAGGATGAGCACCGACGAACCGTACGCCGCGCAGGCCGGGTTCAATCCCCGGCCGGGCAGCGTCGGCGAGGCGAGCAGCATCATCGGGCCGCCGCGGGTCGCGGAGTCGTCGCGATACCGGGCGGCGATCGCATCGGCTTGAAGCCCCAGCAGCATGTAGCCGTCGCCGGTGAACGCGGCGGGGTCGCCGAGCTGCGCCTTGGTCACCGGGTTGCCGTCGGCGCGCCAGGCCGACAGGCTGGTGGTCTTGACCACCAGGCCGGTGTCGTTCGCATTCGTCGGCATCAGGCCCACCGGAAAAGCCACCGGGTAGGCCGCCGAGGTATCCGCGATCCGATCGCGCGGCGAGTAGCCGTACACCCCACGGACCTGACTTCGATCCTTCAGTGGCCCAAGGCAAATGGTGCCGGTGAGCCGGTCGGGAGGCGCCGACAGCGGCGAGGGAATATCGTGCACAGTCGCGGTCGCGCTGTCGCAGCTGCCCAGGCCGGCGGACTCTATCGGGTGCGCCAGCGCGCCGTACAGGCCGAAGCGAATGTCCTCGGGTTTGGCGTGCGTAGCGTGCGGATCCTTTGGAGACGCGTCGACGTCGATCAGCACATAGTCGCCGTCCCAGCGCAGATTCGACACCGCCATGTTCCAGCCCAGCAGCGCCAGCGATTCGCCGAGCCGCGCACCCTGGGCGCCGTAGGGGCGCGCGGGATGATTTGAGCCCGAGCAGCCCACTACACAGACCGCGAAACAGACCGCTATGGCAAGGAGAGTGCGCACGGTGCTCCCGTCGGCGGGCAATGCAACCTAGCCCAGCCCCAGATCGGCAAGGCCCAGCACGCTGCGGTACAACAGTCCCTCGGCCCGGATGGCCTCGGCGGCGCCGGTAGCGCGGTCCACAACGGTGGCCACGCCGACCACTCGACCGCCCGCGTCCTGCACGGCGTGCACCGCCGTCAGCGCCGACGCACCGGTGGTACTGGTGTCCTCCACCACCAGCGCCCGCCTACCGGCGACCTCGGATCCCTCGATAAGACGTTGCAGGCCATGGGTTTTCGCCGACTTGCGCACGACGAATGCGTCGATGGGACGCCCGGACGCGTGCATGATGGCCGTCGCGACCGGATCGGCGCCCAGGGTCAGTCCACCGACGACCGAGTAGTCCCAGTCACCGGTGAGTTCGCGCATCAGCGTGCCGATCAATGCGGAGGCCCGGTGGTGCAGGGTGGCGCGGCGCAGGTCGACGTAGTAGTCGGCCTGTTTGCCCGACGACAGCGTGACCCGGCCGTGCACCACCGATAGGCGTCGCACCAGGTCCGCCAACTCCTCACGCGGGGACCACTCAGGTTCGGCCACGGCCGCCACCAACTCGTTTGGTTATGGCGCGCATCAGGTTCCGCGGAATCATTCGCCCGGCGGTGACAATCGCCTTGTATTGCAGCCCCGGAACGCTGATTACGTTGCCGCGGGCGATATCGTCCAGGCTTTGGGTCACCACGTCGTCGACCTCGAGCCACATGAACGACGGCAACTTGGCCATGTCGATCCCGGCCCGGGCGTGAAATTCGGTGTGCACGTAGCCCGGGCACACGGCGTGCACACCGACGCCGGTGCCCTGCAGGCCGACGGCCAGGCCCTCGCTGAACGAGATCACCCAGGCCTTGGACGCGGAATAGGTCGACCCGCGTCCCGGCACCAGCCCGGCGACGCTGGCGACGTTGATGACGGTTCCGGCGCCGGCGTCGAGCATCGCCGGCAGCGCGGCGCGGGTGAGGTGCATGACCGCGGTCACGTTGACGTCGAGTTGCGCCTGCAACAGCGCGGGCTCCGTCGTCCAGAAGTCGCCGGACGTGCCGAAGCCGGCGTTGTTCACCAGCACGCGCACCCCTGCCGCGAGGCGCTCGGCGACCTTGTCGCGATCGGCGGAATCGGCCAGGTCGGCGGCCAAAACCTCGACGCCGCCCGCCTGGCCCTGAAGTTCGGCCGCCAGTTTTCTCAACCGGTCGACATCGCGGGCGACCAGCACCAGGTCGTAGCCGTCACTCGCGTAGCGTCGCGCGTAGCCGGCGCCGATCCCGGACGTAGGCCCCGTGATCAGGGCTACAGGGCGAGGCATGAGCGACAGTTTAGTGACCGGGCCCTAACCTCCCGGCCCCACCCGGCGCGCTGTCAGCGCTGGTAGTTATCGGCCTGATGGCCGTTGCGCCCCGTGGGCGGCGGACGGCGGACGGCATCCGTGCGACCCTCGAAACCGCCCTCAGCGCGAGTCTGGTCCCGGTGCACCGGCTCCGCGGTGCGCCGACCCGCCTGAACATCCGAGCCCAGCAGCCCGGCCACATCCTGCGCTGCGCGCCTGGGTGGCAACTCCACGCGACCGGCCGGCGCCAAAGGACGGCCCGGTGCTGCGTTGCGAAGTGCCGCCGGCGCTTCCGTCTCCTGAGGGGTCTCCTGGGGCAGCGGCGGCAACACGCGCAGCAGGTCGTTGAACTGGCGTACGGTGCGCAGGCCCTCGTCCCACTGGGCGCGAGTGCTGGAGACCGGCATGGCGACCAGTGTCCAGTTCTGCTCGTTCCACATGATCTCCGCGCAGTCGGGTGCGGTGTGCGCAAAGGTGACCATCCGCCGGTCGCAGGCCCGCCGGGCCGCGTCCAGGTTGGTGGAGTACACCATCCGCGGCCCGATCGCGCCCAACAGCCAAATGTCGCTTTCCCGAGGCTCTTTGAGCCCTTTGAGTCGCAGGTCGACCACGACATTTGTACCCACCTTGCGGTGCAGCGCGATCACCGTGGCGACCTCTTCGAGGTCGAAGATGTACACCGCCTCGCCGCGGATCTGGCCCAGCACGACGTTGTGGGCCGCGACGTCACCGACCGTCGAAACCACACCGCGCTTCCAGCG
>NZ_JBKQOI010000058.1:0-7665 GCF_052145595.1 Mycobacterium sp.
CCGGGGCGGGCTCCGCGTCGGGACCGGTGTACCCGGGCTTCTCGATGCGCACGATGACGCGGGACAGGTCGGGGCCGACCGAGATCGCCCGCATTTCCAGCGACGAACGGCGATTGCCGTCCCGGTCCTCATACTCGCTGGTGTACACGTGGCCCGCCACGATCACCGGTGCGCCCTTGCCCAATGCGGCGCCCACCCCGGTGACCAACTTGCCCCAACAATTGACGGTGATGAACAGCGAGTTACCCGGCTCCCAGCCGCCGTCAGCGGTGCGCCGTCGCGAATTGCTGGCCACCCGGAACTTGATGAGTTCCTGATCGCCGACCTTGCGACGCTGGGGGTCGTTGACGATGTGACCGACCACGGTAAGCGGGGTTTCGAACATTGGCTGATCCCTTCTCGATTGCATTTCTCTGGCTGGTAAGGGGCTCAGTGAACGGGTCACCGCCCTTTCCGGCCGCCATTCAGCCCGACGCCACCGACGGATCGCACGGCAAAACAGCGCCAAGGCCGGCCCGGCGGGCTGCACCTGTGGAAGGAATCGCGACTGTGGATCAGTCCGCCGATTGGTGCGAGCGCCCCGGCGCTTCGCGCCGCGCGAGCTCGGCCAGCATCGCGTTGTAGGCGGTCAGCTCGGCGTCGTCGTCGCGTTCGGCGGCCCGGTCCAACCGCCGGGCGGTGCGCTTATCGCTGCGCGCCCACTGCACGAGCAGCGCGAGCATCACGATCACCAGGGGCAGTTCCCCCGCCGCCCAGGCGATGCCACCGCCCAATCGCTGATCACCCAGCAGGTCGGTGTGCCAGCTCAAACCCAGCGAGCGGTAATAGTCGGCGCCGAGCACCTTGTGGGTGCCCATCATCACCACGCCGAAGAACGCGTGCAGCGGCAGCGACGCGAACACCACGCCCACCTTGGCCAGCGGCGGGATGGGCCGCGGCGTGGGGTCCACCCCGATGACGATCCAGTAGAACACGTAGCCGCTGAGCAGAAAGTGCATGTTCATCGCCACATGTCCGGCGTGACTGCCCACCGCGGTGCCGAAAAGGTTCGACAGGTACAGCCCGTAAAACCCGGCGACGAACAGCACGGTGGCGACCACGGGGTTGGTGACGAACCGCGCGTAGCGGCTGTGCAGCGCCGCCAGCAGCCATTCCCGCATACCGGGCGGATCGTTGCGGCGCGCCGCAGGCAGTGCGCGCAACGCCAGGCTGACCGGAGCGCCCAGCACCAGCAGGATGGGGACCAGCATCGAGAGCCCCATGTGCGCGACCATGTGCATGCTGAACATCGCCGGCATGTAGCGACCGACCCCCGACGACGTCACGAACAGCAACGACAGACAGCCGAGCAGCCAGGCCAGGATCCGGCCCGGCGGCCAGCTGTCGCCCCGGCGGCGCAGCCGCAGCACCGCCGCCACGTAGAGCGCGGCCAACACGATCGCGGCGGTGCCGAAGATGAGGTCGAAACGCCAGTCGAACAGGATGCGCGCCACCGTGGGCGGCCCGTCGAAGTCGTAGCCGATTTCGGCTTCGGGAATCGACGGCAGCCGACTCGGGGGCGGTGGCGGCGCGGTGCGGCCCAGCCCGACGGCAATGCCGAAGGTGAGGCCAAACACCGCGGCTTCGATCAGCGCCAACCGGACCAGGGCGCCGCGCGCTTGGGGGCGATCCGGATCTGCTTGCAGCGCAGCAACTCCCGCGCGCCGCTGGCGCCAGCCGACGACGCCCAGCAAGCACAGCGCGATGAACTTGGCGCACACCAGCCGCCCGTAACCGGTGGTCAGCAGGTCAGCCGGCAAGATTCGCACCAGTGCGTTCACCAACCCGCTGAGCGCCATCGCGATCCAACACCACAGCGCAATCGTCGAGAAACGCCGTGCCGCCAGGCCGATGTGGTCACCGTCGCGCAGTGCGTGGGCAAGCAGGGCGAGCAGACCGCCGGCCCACAGGCTGGCGGCGACGAGGTGGATCAGCAGGCTGTTGGTGGCCAGGTCGTGCGACCCGCCCGCCGACGAGTGACCGGTCAGTCCGAGCGGAATCAGCGTCACCAACGACCCGGCGAGCAGCAGCGGCGTCCATGACCAGCGCAGCACCGACAAACTCGCCAGCGTGACCACTGCGGCCAGGACGGCCGTCCAGCGCCAAGCGGAGGCGGTGTTGATCACTGAAGCCAGCGACCAGATCGTCACCGGGTTGAGGTGATCGACCAACGGTTGACCGGACACGTCGGAGATGGTCAGCGGGACCAGCAGGGCCGCACACACCGCCCACACCCCCGACGCCAACGTCCCCAGCCGAAGCGCGCGATATCCACCGGCGTCGAGGACGCCGCTGCTTTGCGGCGGCACCAGGAACGCCGCGAACAGAAACGACCCGACGGCCAGCACCGCGGCGATCTCCCCCGCCGCCCGGACGAACGGCAGCCCCAGCGTGGTTGCCGGGCCCGGATCGGGCAAACCGGTGGCGCTCAGCGCGCCCGCCAGCGAGAGCGCTCCTATTCCGGCCGCCGTGCAGCCCGCCAGCACCGCGACACCGATCAACGGCGGCCACACCAGCGCACGCGGCTTGGGAAAGGCCTCGCTGGAGGCCTTTCCGGCGGGCGGGGCAACCGTCATGTATCCAGGGTATTGGCGGGCATCCCGGCTACCGGGTTTGGCCGTCCAGACGGCCCTGACGCGCTTTGGCCTCGCGGGCGACGAACTGATTCCGTGCGATCCGCCCGACGTGGTCAAAATCCCGCAAAATGTCCCGCAATTCCCGCCGGAACGCGGTCCGCCTATCGGCGAGATCGGCCGCCGGCGCGATCAGATCCTGGTCGAGCACAACCTGGTACGCGGTGGCGAACAGCAGCATCGATACCGATTCGCTGCTACGGACCCTGGTCTGGGCCACGTATTGCCGGCCGATCCCTAGCGCTAACGCCGTCAGCTCTTTCTGACCGACGTCGGCCGGCGCATCGCGCAACACGTCGGCGACAATCTCATACGCTTCGAAGAACACCCGCAACATCGCGTCCGACATCAACGGACGCTTGGCGAACAGCATCGCGTCGACCTCGTCTCCCCCGGCGGCGACGTGCGCTTCCCAGTCGTCGTGCCACGCCATCTCTTCGGCGATGTTGTCCCGAAACGCGGCCGAGTCGGCGAAATAGAAATCGAACTTCAGCAGGTCCCGCAGCCGCATCGCCTGGGCCCAGAAAGCCTCGATGCGGTCACCCTCGACCCGCCCGGCGTGCGCCAGTGCGAGTTCGACAATCGAGGTCTCGAGGAAGGCGTGGATCACCGAGTTCCGGTAGAACGCCGCGGCGTGCTGCTCGTTGGGTCCGATGAGCCATACCGGCTCCCGACCGCTGTCGACCCGGGTGATCGGGTGCCCGTTGGACAACGCGTCGACCGCGGCGCGCACCCCGTCGCGCGTGCGCAGCCGCAAAGCGCTGGTCGACGTCGGGGTGTGCTTGCGCTCGAGATAGTCGAGGGAGTCCTGCAAGGTGTGGCGCAGCTGATCGAGCGTCAGCGCGGCGCCGCGGGTGGTCAGCAGCAACGCGCAGACCAAACCCGTCGCCGTCACCGGCGTCGCCCGCAAGATCCGCCAGGCGACCTCGAACGACATCTTTTGCAGCGCAAGCCGTTTGGCATCCCGATCCTGCGCGAGCGCACAGTGCGGCGGACCGAGGTACTGCCGCATCGAGACCGCCTCGGGGAAGCGGACATAGATCTTGCCGTAGTTGCGTTCGCCCTGCGCCTTGATGAAGTTGTACAGCCAGACGACGCCCTCCGGCGTCTTCTCGCCGCCGCGGGCGTAGGCGGCGTACTCGGCGGTCTCGTGGAGCTGATCGAAGCCGATCGACACCGGCTGCAGCAGGATGTCTTCGCTGCGGCCGTCCAGATAGGCGTCGGCCACATAGGACAGCAGACCCAGCTTGGGCGGCAGCATCTTTCCGGTACGCGAGCGGGTGCCCTCGATGGACCAGCTGAGGTTGAACCGTTTCTCGACGATGTAGCCGACGTATTCGCGCAGGACGTACTTGTAGAGCGGGTCGCCGGCGATGTTGCGGCGGATGAAGATGACGCCGGAGCGGCGCAGCAGCGGTCCCATCACACCGAACGACAGGTTGATGCCGGCGAACACGTGCACCGGTGGGAGCCGGTTCTCCTGCATCGCCACCGGCACCACCGCGCCGTCGATGTAGGAGCGGTGGGAGAACAGCAGCACCGCCGGGTGGGCTTCCAGCGCGGTGCGCATGGCCGCGACCTGATATTCGTCGTAGTCGATTTCCGGATCGAATCCGCGGCTGAGCGCCCTGCCGAGGACGCCGACCAGGTCGACGGACACCCGGCTCCACCCGGTGGCGAGTTCGTCGAGCATCTTCCCGGCTTCTTCGACGGTTGCGCCCGGGATCTTCTTCAAGCCTTCACGAAATCGCGTGGACGCCAGGATCTCTGGCTTCACCAGCCGCGGAGACTTGTAGTGCGGACCAAGAATCCGGTACTCGGCGCGTTCCAATGCCAAGATGGCGCGGCGAATGACGAAGTGGGCGAAGTCGCGCTGGTTTTCTCCGACGGTGGTGTCGCGCCATTGCTGGCGGAGTTCGGACACCTTGGCCGGCTCGCCGGCCACGACCCGCGCGCGGTGCGGATCGGTGCGCAGGATGTGGCGTTGTTGACGTTGGTTGGGGTGGTAGGGATCCCGGCCCGGCAGCAGCCCGGCCACCTTGGCGATCCTGCCGCGATCCGGCGGTGGCAGCCAGAACACCCGTACCGGCACGATGGAACGGTCGTCATTGGATTCCGGGCCGGGCTCGAGTTGCGCCACCAACGCCGTCAGCGCCGTCGGCGGCGAATCGGGTTGCGGCAGTTGCAATACGTCGAAGTTCGCTTCCGGGTTGCCGGCGCGCTGCCGGTCTACCCAGGCCATGACCAGCTCCATCTCGACCGGCGAGGCCATGGACGCCAACACCAGCGAGTCCTGCGCGGTCAGGACTGCGCCGGTATCCGCGGCCGGCTTGGTCACGGCCGCCCTCTGGGCGGCGAGCTCGGCGATTCACCGTTGACGGTTCCGGCCGTGCTGGGCTGTTGTGCCTCACCGCCTTTGAGTGCGGCCCTGGACGCATCCGGGCTCGCCTTGGCCGGCCTTGCCTTAGTCGCGGTCTTGGTCGCAGTCTTCTTCGCCGCGGCTTTGGGAGCCGCCTTCTTCGCGGGAGTTTTGGCGGCCCGGGTCGTGGCTCTTTTCGCCGCCTTTTTCTCGGCGTACAGATCGACGGCGGGCAGTTCGCCCAGCTCTTTAGCGGGCCAGCTGGTTAGCGTGTCCAGATACAGCTGACGCACCTCTGCGATGCGCTCGGGAAGCGTCTCAACTGTCCAGTCCTGCAACGAAAGTGGCGGGAACACCGCGACGTCGACGGTGCCCGGATTGATCACGGTGGAGTTTCGAGCGGCGACGAGCTCCGCGTTGCGGATCACGATCGGGACGATCGGGATCCCCACCGACATCGCGATGCGGAACGGCCCCTTCTTGAACGGCCCGACTTCGGTGGTGTCCACCCGGGTGCCTTCCGGGGCGATCACAATCGAGAGCCCGTTCTTGGCCCGCTCTTCGACCGTGTGCATCGTCTCCACCGCGGCGACGGGATCGTCGCGGTCGATGAACACACCATCCAGCAACTTGCCGAGCGGACCCATGATCGGGTCCTTTTGCAGTTCCTTCTTGCCCACGCCAACCCAGTTGTCGCGCACCAGCGCACCGGCAATGATCGGGTCAACCTGGTTGCGGTGATTGAAGATAAACACCGCCGGTCGCTGTGCGGTCAGGTTCTCCTTCCCGATGACGTTGAGGTGCACTCCAGCGGTCGCCAGCAGCAATTGGGAAAAGGTGGAGGTGAAGAAGTTGACACCGCGCCGCCGGTTGCGGGTTAGCACACCGATCCCCACCGCGCCGGCGGCAACCGGGAACATCGAGCCGACGCCGGCGAGTGTTCGCAGCTGTCGCCGGAGGCCCACGGGACCGCGACTGTTGAATCTCAGAATCGGCCAGCCCCGGCGCTTGGCCACGGCGGCCATCTTCCCTTCGGGATTGGTGGGCCGCGGATTGCCGACCAAGTACATCAGCGCGACGTCCTCGTCACCGTCGGCGTAGAAGTAGCTGTCCTTGAGATCGATGTCGTGCTCGGCGGCGAACCGCTGTACCGCGGCAGCTTTGCCGGGCCCCCACAAGATCGGCTTCTGCACGTCGCCGGTGAGCAACCCGTCTTCGTTGGTCTCGAACTTGTTGGTGAGCATGTTGGAGATCCCGAGGAAGCGCGCCACCGGGTTGACCTGGATGGTCAGGGCCGATGAGCTGAGCACCACGGTGTGGCCACGCGCCACGTGGGCCCGCACCAGCTCACGCATTTCCGGGTAGATCCGCGACTCGATCCTCTGGACAAAGAGTCGCTCGCCGATTTCCTCCAGGTCGTCCAGCAGCCGCCCGGCCAGCGCCGCGGCGGCCTTGCCGATGAGGTCTTCGAACTCGATGCGCCCGAGCGTGTGGCTCAGACCGGCCTGGACCATGCCGAGCAGCTCACTCACACCCATGTCGCGGCGCCGTAGGCGCTCCTGAGTCAGGATGACGGCAGTGAAGCCCGCGACCAGCGTCCCATCCAGGTCGAAAAACGCACCGATCTTGGGTCCGGGAGGACTGGCCATGATCTCGGCGACCGAGCCCGGCAACCGCATGTCCGGCACGGGCTTACCGGTCTTTGGGGTACCGCGGGCTTCGGCCTGTTCTTTGGAGACGCTCATGAGCCCGACACCGATCGAGACGCCGAACCGGCCGGCTCGGCGGAAAACGACGCGGGCACCGCGCGGGGTGCCGGGTCACCGGCCAGCGCCAGGATCTCGTCGAAACCCTCCAACAGGCATTGCGCGAACAACGCCTCGTTTCGCACCGACGCCCTGTCATAGCGCACGGTGATGGTGCACCACCCACCCCGGGAAATCAGCACCACCATCATCGCCACGCCGGGCAGCGGACCGATACCGTACTGCCGCAAGACCTTTGCGCCGGCGATGTAAGTGTCTCCCGGGTAGACGGGCACATTGCTGGCCTGCACGTCGGAGCCGACTACCGAGGCGGTTATCCCCTCCAGCACCGCGGTCGGCAACACACTCAGCACCGGTGCGATGGACCCGATGATGTTCATCGCGGGCTCGTCGCGGCGCTGCGTAATCTGCGCACGGATCTTCTTCATCCGGGAGACCGGGTCGGCGGTACCCAACGGCGC
Source organism: Mycobacterium sp. (assembly GCF_052145595.1). Classification (GTDB taxonomy): domain Bacteria; phylum Actinomycetota; class Actinomycetes; order Mycobacteriales; family Mycobacteriaceae; genus Mycobacterium. The sequence continues at coordinate 7,259 of NZ_JBKQOI010000058.1, forward strand.
CGCCACGTTGACGCCGGTGAACCGGTTGCCGCCGGCCGTGTCGGCATCGGCCCGCAGGCTCACCGGAACCGCCATCGGCAGCGTGCTGATCGGCACACCAAGCGCCTCGTGGTAGCGGCGCAACGCGCCACACAGACCGGCGAGATAGGCGTCGTTGATCGATCCCCCGCCGGCTTTCGCGGCCTTGTGCAGGTCGGAGAGCGGGATGTCGATCGCTTCGGTGCGGGTGGCCAGGCTGCGCCGGCGCAGCAGCGGTGACGGCTCGGCGGCCCGGTTGATCACCCGCATACCCGACAGGGCGTAGCCGACGATCCCCGAAACCGTCGACGCGGGTTCCAGAACCGCCCGCCCGGCCACCGACACTGCCCCGGATACCGCGCCCAGCACGCCGCCGACTATCGCCATGG
>NZ_JBKQOI010000059.1:0-21435 GCF_052145595.1 Mycobacterium sp.
CTATCGACGATCCGCGGCGGAAGGGCATCAGCGGGGCGGACATGCTGCGCCACGTCGCCGTCCTGCTGTCGCGGCACGGCTACCGGGTGGGAAACGCCGCGGTGCAGGTGATCGGCAACCGGCCCAAGGTGGGCCCGCGGCGTGCCGAGGCGCAGGACCTCCTGTCGGCCCTGCTTCAGGCGCCCGTCTCGGTGTCGGCGACCACCACCGACGGGCTGGGCCTGACCGGGCGCGGCGAAGGGCTGGCCGCCATCGCGACCGCGCTCGTCGTCCGCAACAGGGTAAGCGTGCTGTAGGCGCCGCGGCCCGCCACGCCGGAGGCGCTCGCGGTCACTGGTCGCGACAAATAGGCAGGGAATAGCCAGGTAAGCTGGCATGTCGTGACCGATCGCGCCCGCTTGCGGCTACACGACACGGCAGCTGGTGCCGTGCGTGATTTCGTTCCGCTGCGCGCCGGGCAGGTCTCCATCTACCTCTGCGGCGCCACCGTTCAGGGTCAGCCGCATATCGGACATGTCCGCAGCGGGGTGGCCTTCGACATCCTGCGCCGCTGGCTGATCGCGCGCGGTTACGACGTCGCGTTCATCCGCAACGTGACCGATATCGACGACAAGATCCTCAACAAGGCCGCCGCGGCGGGCCGGCCCTGGTGGGAATGGGCCGCCACTTACGAGCGCGCATTCACCGCCGCCTACGACGCACTAGACGTCATGCCGCCGTCGGCTGAGCCACGGGCCACCGGGCACATCACGCAGATGGTCGAACTGATGGAGCGGCTGATCGACACGGGTCACGCGTATACCGGCGGCGGCGACGTCTACTTCGACGTCCTCAGCTACCCGGAGTACGGCCAGCTGTCCGGCCACAAGATCGACGATGTCCACCAGGGTGAGGGCGCGGCCACCTGCAAGCGTGATCAGCGTGACTTCACCTTGTGGAAGGCCGCCAAGCCCGGCGAGCCGTCGTGGCCCACGCCGTGGGGCCGCGGACGTCCGGGTTGGCACCTGGAATGCTCGGCAATGGCCCGCACCTATCTCGGGCCGGAATTCGATATCCATTGCGGTGGAATGGATTTAGTCTTCCCGCACCATGAGAACGAAATCGCGCAGAGCCGCGCAGCCGGGGATGGATTCGCCCGCTACTGGCTGCACAACGGCTGGGTCACCATGGGGGGCGAGAAGATGAGCAAGTCGCTGGGCAACGTGCTGGCCATACCGGCGATATTGCAGCGAGTGCGGCCAGCCGAACTGCGCTACTACCTTGGCAGCGCTCATTACCGGTCGATGCTGGAATTCTCCGAAACGGCCCTGCAGGACGCGGTGAAAGCCTATGTCGGGGTTGAGGAGTTCCTGCACCGAGTCCGCAGCCGGGTCGGTGCTGTCGCGCCCGGCGATCCAACCCCGCGGTTCGCCGACGCGCTCGACGACGACCTCGCCGTCCCGATCGCGCTGGCCGAGGTGCACCATGTCCGTGCCGAAGGCAATCGGGCACTCGACGCCGGCGACCATGAAGGTGCGTTGAAGCACGCCGGCGCAATCCGCGCGATGATGGGCATCCTGGGCTGCGATCCGCTCGACGAACGCTGGGAATCCCGCGACCAGACGTCGGCCGCGCTTGCCGCAGTCGACGTGCTGGTGCAGGCCGAACTGGAAAACCGGGAGAAAGCGCGCGAGCAGCGCAACTGGGCGCTCGCCGACGATATCCGGGATCGCCTGAAAAACGCCGGCATTGAGGTCACCGACACGGCCGACGGACCGCAGTGGACATTGGGCGGTGACGGCAAATAGATGGCCGGTAACTCGCGACGCCGCGGGGCGGTACGCAAATCCGGTGCCAAGAAGGGCCCCACCGTAGGCTCGGGCGGCCAGCGTCGCCGCGGGCTGGAGGGGCGCGGCCCCACACCGCCCGCGCATATGCGTCCCAACCATCCCGCCGCCAAACGCGCCCAGCCCCAACCACGCCGGCCGACAAAGCGCACGGACGAAAACGAATTGGTGCTCGGCCGCAACCCCGTGCTGGAGTGTCTGCGTGCCGGTGTCCCGGCGACCGCGCTCTACATCGCCCTCGGTACCGAAGCCGACGAGCGACTCACCGAATCCGTGGCCCGCGCCGCCGATTTGGGCATCTCGATCCTCGAGGTACCGCGTGCCGACCTGGACCGGATGACCACCAACCACCTGCACCAGGGCATCGCGTTGCAGGTGCCGCCGTACAACTACGCCCACCCCGATGACCTGCTCGCAACCGCGGCCGACTCGCCGCCGGCGCTGCTGGTCGCGCTGGACAACATCTCCGACCCCCGCAACCTCGGCGCCATCGTACGTTCGGTCGCGGCGTTCGGCGGTCACGGCGTGCTGATCCCGCAGCGACGTTCGGCCTCGGTGACGGCGGTGGCCTGGCGCACCAGCGCCGGGGCCGCGGCTCGCATCCCAGTGGCGCGGGCCACCAATCTCACCAGAGCGCTGAAGGATTGCGCCAACAGCGGATTGCGCGTGATCGGTCTGGACGCCGGCGGCGACACGGCACTGGACGACCTGGACGGTACCGACCCGCTTGTGGTAGTCGTCGGCTCGGAGGGTAAAGGGCTGTCGCGGCTGGTGCGGCAGAACTGCGAAGAGGTGGTGTCGATTCCGATGGCGGGTCGTACCGAATCGCTGAATGCCTCGGTGGCCGCGGGGGTGGTGCTCGCCGAAATCGCCCGCCAACGCAGGAGCTAACGCCCGTGCCCGGCTGGCCCGCGCGCGTCGGCGCCGTGCTGACCGTCCTCGCGATAGTCGCGCCGCTGCCGACGGCGTCATCGCAGCCGCCCGGCTTCGACCTGCAGGCCCATCGCGGCGGACGCGGCGAAACCACCGAGGAATCGTTGCGTGCCTTCGCCAAATCGCTCGAATTGGGCGTCTCCACATTGGAACTCGACATCGTCATCACCAAGGATGGGCAACCCTTGGTGTGGCATGACCCGACGATCGACGCGGAAAAGTGCACCGACACCGGGCCGGCGTTCGCCGGCGATCCGGCATATCCTTACGTCGGCAAGCTCGTGCACGAGCTCACCTTGGTGCAGATCCGCACGCTCGATTGCGGAAAGCCGCTGGCCGAGTTTCCCGACGCAGAAGTGGTACGGGGCAACAAGATAGCAACCCTTCCGCAAGTCTTTGGGCTCGCCGACTCCTATCGAGCGGCGGTGCGCTACAACATCGAAACCAAGGTGGAGGCCGACAAACCCGGCGCGTCGGCGGAGCCGCAGGAATTCGTCGATGTGATCCTGGCTGCGGTCAGGTCAGCGGGCAAGGTCGACCGCGTGGAGATCCAGAGCTTCGACTGGCGAACCCTGCCGATGGTGCACCGAGCCGAGCCGTCAATTCCCTTGGTGGCCTTATATGACGAGGAGACCTGGGTGCCGGGTTCGCCGTGGCTGGCCGGCATCGACGCCGCGGTGATCGGCGACCCGATGATCGGTGCGATGCTGGTGGGTGCCAACATTGTCTCGCCCGGGTACACACTGGTCACCGGCAAACCATATGTCGACCATGCGCATGCGTTGGGGCTCAAGGTCATTCCGTGGACCGTCAACGACGCAGGGGCCATGCGCGAGCAAATCGCATACGGTGTCGACGGCATAATCACCGACTTCCCGACGTTGCTGCGCAGCGTGCTGGCCGAACTCGGTATGCCCCTGCCGCCGGCTTACCACCGCGCCGAGTTCCGTCACCGTGCCGCCAGCTTGAGCACGCGGAAGTTGAGTTCGTCGACAACGTAGAGGGTGCCCCACGCGTCGACCCCCACTTGAACGGGCTGGCCCAGGCGGGTGAACGACAGCGTGGTTGGACGCTTGGCCCCGGCCGCCAACTTCCACGCCTGGCCGTAGTACGAGTCGAGGGCGTAAACGTTGTGCGCGGCGTCGACGGCCACACCGGCAAGGTGATTGATGTAGTCGCCGAATGGCAGTACCACTTGCGCTGAAGAGAACCCTGGATGCAGGTTCGCGGTGCTGGTTGTCGCGCTGGCCGCAGGTGTGCTCCGCGTGGCGTTTGGCCGGGATGGCGAACATCCCAGCAGGGAAAGGGCCACCGTCACGGCGGCAATCCCCGCCGTCACAGCCGGGGGGAAGAAACGGTGCCGATTATGCGCCAAACAGCCGCACCTCATACAACTCGGCAGTCATCGGCCCAACAGTAGGGCACCGTCGGATCGTTCAAAGCGCTGCGTCTGCCCGTAACCGGCTCGGATAAATCGAGTAGCCGACTACGCATGCGCACTAACCGCGGTCGGCCCTACCGTGCGTGCAACAACTGCAACAAGGGAGTCGGTATGGTCGAGATTCTGGAGGAAACCGAAGTCCGCGCGCTGACGCTGGCGCCGAAGAATCCGCTCCCGATTCGGCGGCAACTCAAGGCGGTGCGGTCGTACATCGACGGTATCCAAGCGCTGCTGGATGCCGGGGGCCCGATCAGCCGGCTCGTGCTCGGACCCAAGTGGCTGTTACCGAACGTGGTGCTGATTGCCACCCCGCAGGGTGCCCGTGATCTGTTAAGTCTCAACAATGAGGTCGCCGACCGCGGCCGGAGCCGGTCGATGGTCGAGATGCGCGCTCTGATGGGCGGCAGCCTGCTCAATCTTCCGCACGAGCGGTGGCTCCCGCGGCGGCGGGCGCTGCAGCCGATGTTCACCAAGCGCCATGTCGCGCGCTACGCGGGACACATGGCCGCGGCCGCGCAAGGGGTCGTCGACGGTTGGCGTGAGGGCGCCTTCGTGGACCTGGACACCGAGTGCCGCAGGCTGACGCTGCGCGCGCTTGGGCGCTCGGTGCTCGGGCTGGACCTCGACGAGCGCGCCGACGAGATCGGCTGGGCCCTACGTACTTCGTTGGCATGGGTTGCCGACCGGACGGCGCGGCCGGTTAACCTGCCGCGGTGGCTGCCCACCAAAGGGCAGCGCGCCGCTCGCCGGGCCAACGACATGCTGCACGGGCTGGCCGCCGAAATCCTGCATGCCGTTCGTACGGACCCGGACCGGGAAGCCCCGCTGGTGCGCGCCCTGGTCCAGGCGATCGATGAGGAGACCGGTCGGCCGCTGACCGACGACGAGATCTGCCACGAGTTGGTGCTGTTCATGCTCGCGGGTCACGACACCACCTCGACCACGCTGACCTACGCGCTGTGGTCATTGGGGCACGACCGCCACCTCCAGGAGCGGGTGCGCGCGGAGGTCGCCGCGCTCGGCGAGCGGGCGCTGACCCCGGACGATGTGGCCGAACTCGGCCTCACCGTGCGGGTATTGCACGAGGCGTTGCGGTTGTGTCCGCCAGCGGCCGGGACGCTGCGCGCGCCTACCCGCGACATCGTGGTGGACGGCCATCGGATCGAGGCCGGAACGATGGCCCTGGTGAGTTTCTATGCGATGCACCGTGACCCCGCGCTGTGGGCGGACCCGCTGCGTTTCGACCCGGACCGCTTTCTGCCGGAACGGTCGAAGGGGCGCAGCCGTTGGCAGTACCTGCCGTTCGGCGGCGGACCACGCTCATGCATCGGCGATCACTTCGCGATGCTGGAGGCCACGCTCGCGCTGGCCACGATCATTCGCAACGCCGAGATCGAATCGCTCGACTTGGACTTCCCGCTGGCGACGCCGTTCACGGTGGTCGCCGCGGCACCCATCCACGCGCGTGTGCTGGGCGTGGGGGCATCGGAGGCGGCGCTGCGGCGTGCTCGCAGACGAGATTGGCGTTTGGCGCTCCTGGCCAGGCCCTAGACACCCAGTAGCCGCGCGCTCGCCCACAGCGCGAGCACCGCCACCGCCAGGGCCGGCGGCACCGTGCACAGCCCGAGCCGGGTGTACTCGCCGACCCCGGCGTCGACGTCATGCCGACGCAGCACGCGCCGCCACAACAGATTCGACAGTGAACCGACGTACGTCAGGTTCGGGCCGATGTTGACCCCGATCAATACCGCCAGAACGGCCACCGGCCCGCTGGGCGCGACCAGCGGCAGCAACACCAGCGTGGCGGGCAGATTGTTGACGACGTTGGCCAACACGGCGGCGATCGCGGCGATCGCTAGCAGTGCGGGCAGTCCCGAACCCGACGGCAGCACCGCCGACATCGCCCTGTCCATCCCGTTGACCATGACCGCCTGCACCACCACGCCCAGCGCCAGCACGAACACCAGAAACGACACATGCACCGAGCGCGCGATCTCCACCACCGAGGTGCGCCCATGGCTCAGGCTGCGCACCGCCAGCACCGACGCGCCAGCGAGTGCCACCCAGGCCGGGGCCACCCCGACGGATTGGGCCACCGCGAAACCAGCGAGCGTCAGCCCCACCACCACCAGGACGAACACCGGGGGCCGCGGCGGTGGCCCGAGGTCCGCGGGGTCGGGCTGGACGCGCAGGTCCCCGGCAAAAAACAACCGGAAGACCGCATAGAGGATGGCCACCGCGGCCAGCCACGGCAACGCCATCACCAGGGTGAACTTGGTGAATGAGATGTGGGCTTGGTGAAAAGCCAGCAGGTTGGTCAGGTTCGACACCGGAAGTAGCAGCGAGGCACCGTTGGCCAGATGGGCCGTGGCGTAGGCGTATGGCCGCACCGGCGTGCGCAGCCTGCGGACGGCGGCCAGCACCACAGGCGTCAGCAGCACGACGGCGGCGTCCAGGCTGAGGACGGCGGTGATGGTGGCGGCGATGACAAACACGCGCCGCAGCAGGCGGCCCGACCCGACGCGGCCACGCGCGATCGCCGCGCCCGCCGCCTCGAACAGGCCCTCGTCGTCGCACAACTTGGCCAGCACCAGCACCGCGCCCAGAAACGCGACTACTCCCGACAGCCCGGCGACCTGCTCGGCCGCCTGATGGACCGAGATCGCGCCGACCGCTATCAGGATTACCGCCGCCGGAACCGCCGCCGCCGCCTCCGGCCAGCCACCCGGGCGGGCAACCGCGAACACGAGCACGACGCCGAGCAGCAGTAGCGCAGCGGTCAGGGCCAACGTTTAGATCCAGGGATCCTCGCGCTGCCACACCGTCGGCATGTGCAGCGCTACACCGTCCTGTGCGGCCAGCTCGTCGAGAATACGGATTGACACATCTAAGTCGTCGCCGGCATATGGCAAGGCCCGCAACGGCTTTGACAACGGGCGGAAGAAGTCGTCCCAGTGGATGAGGACCACTCGGCGCGCACCCACCGCGCGCACCGTCTCGGTCCAGTAATCGACCAGGTAGGAGCGCGGCTGCAGGCCAAGCTGGCCGACGCCGAGGTAGGCGGCATCGGCGCGATGGCCGGCCAGCACGCCCTCGACGAAACCGGCGCTGCCCTGGATCAGCAGCCGCCGGCCCGACGGCCGGTGGTGCACCAGCGTAGACCACGCTTCTCCGCAGCGGTAGGCGGCCACCTGCACCGGTGGCGTCAGGGGTTCGCTGATCACACCGGGATACCGGTCCGGCGGGCAGTGGTGTGACTCCACCAGCGTTACGTCATAGGCACCCAACCGAATTGGTTCACCGGAGGCGGCAACCACCAGACGGTCCTCGGGCAACCCGTATCCGCGACCGACGTTGGCCGCCGACTGGCCCCCGACCAACTGCGCGCCGGTGCGGTCGGCGACCAGCGCGGAGTCCATCACGTGGTCGAAGTGGGTGTGCACCGGGATGACAGCCACGAGCCGGGACACGTTTGCCCGGGCCAGGCATCCGTCCACGCGCGCAGCAGACGGCGACAGCTTGCCCGCCGCGACCCGCGCCAGGCTGGGGCGCGAGAAGAAGCCGTCGGTCATCAGCGCCGAGGAACCGTCGTCGAGCAGCAGCGTCGCCACACCCATCCACGTCACCCCAAGCGGGGAATCGGGTTCGGCGGCAGGCACGTCGAACCGGTCTGCATACCGCGCGATATCGGGTCGGCCGAGTTTGGGTCGCATCAGCAGAACGCCCTGATGTCGTTGCCGGCGGCTTCGAGCTGATCGCGCACCGCGGACGCGATCTGCACCGCACCCGGCGAATCACCATGCACGCAAATCGATTCCACGCTGACGGCAACCTTTGCGCCGTCGATCGCGGTGACGTGCCCCGAGGTCACCATGGTCACCACGCGGTCTGCGATCGCCGCGGGATCGTGCAGCACCGCGCGCGGTTCGCGACGGGAAACCAGCTGGCCGTCCGCCCGGTAGGCGCGATCGGCGAGCACCTCGGCCACCGTGCGCAAGCCAAGCCGGGCGGCCTCGTCGAAAAACACCGAACCCGCCATGCCCAGCACCGGCAACGTGGCATCCACCAGGTTTACCGCCTCTGCGACGGCGGCGCCCTGTTCGCGGTGGGTTACGATCGAGTTGTACAGCGCGCCATGAGGTTTGACGTAGGACACCGTCGTGCCGCATGCCTCAGCGATCGCCCGCAACGCGCCGATCTGGTACACCACATCGGCAACGAGTTCTTCGGTGTCGACATCGATGAAGCGCCTGCCGAACCCGGCCAGGTCGCGATAGCTCACCTGCGCCCCGATACGCACGCCACGCTCGGCGGCCGACCGGCATACCCGCAACAGGCCGGCGGGATCTCCGGCATGAAAACCGCACGCCACGTTGGCACTGGTGACGATCCCGAGCATGGCGTCGTCATCACCGAGGCGCCAGACGCCAAAGCTCTCACCCAAGTCGGCGTTGAGGTCGATACCGGCCACCCGTCTAGCTTATTGCGGGATCTTGGCCACAATCCGGTCGCCGCTGATACTAATGAAAATCGTTTCCGTCTAAACGGTGAAATCGAGGCCGCGTAGGCGCAAACGGCGATCCGCTGTAGCGTCACCGGACGTGAGTCCCACCCCGCGTCGGCGTGCGACTCTGGCGTCGTTGGCGGACGAGCTGAAGGTTTCGCGCACCACGATCTCGAATGCCTTCAACCGACCGGATCAACTCTCGGCCGACCTGCGCGAACGGGTGCTCGCGACGGCGAAGCGGCTGGGTTACGCGGGGCCCGATCCGCTGGCGCGGTCGTTGCGGACCCGTAAGGCCGGTGCGGTCGGTTTGGTGATGGCCGAACCACTGACCTATTTCTTTTCCGACCCGGCGGCGCGGGATTTCGTTGCGGGAGTGGCGCAGTCATGCGAAGAGCTGGGGCAGGGACTGCTGCTGGTGGCCGTCGGACCCAGCCGGAGCCCGGAGGAAGGCACGGCCGCCGTGCTTGCCGCCGGAGTGGACGGCTTCGTGGTGTATTCGGTCCGCGACGACGACCCCCATCTTCAGGTGGTGCTGCAGCGGCGCCTACCGGTTGTGGTAGTCGACCAGCCGAAAGACCACTCCGGAGTGTCCCGGGTGGGCATCGACGACCGGGCGGCGATGCGCGAGCTTGCCGAGTACGTGCTCGGGCTCGGGCATCGCGAGATCGGGTTGCTGACCATGCGGTTGGGCCGGGACCGCCGCCAAGGCCTGGTGGACGCCTACCGGCTGCGGTCACCGACCTTCGACGTGCAACGTGAGCGCATCGTCGGCGTCTGGGAGGCGATGACGGCCGCCGGCGTCGACCCGGATTCGCTGACCGTAGTGGAAAGCTACGAGCACCTGCCCGAATCGGGGGGCGCCGCCGCCAAGGCGGCGCTGGAGGCCAATCCGCGGATCACCGCGCTGATGTGCACCGCGGACATTCTGGCCCTGTCTGCGATGGATTACCTTCGGGCACATGGGATTTATGTGCCCGGTCAGATGACCGTCACCGGGTTCGACGGGGTGCCCGAGGCGATCAGCCGCGGGCTGACCACGGTGGCTCAGCCGAGCCTGCAGAAGGGGCGTCGGGCCGGCGAACTGCTGCTGAAGCCGCCGCGGTCAGGCCTGCCGGTCGTCGAGCTGCTGGACACCGAGCTGGTTCGGGGCCGCACCGCCGGCCCGCCTGCCTAGCCGCCGTTCTGGTCGCCGATCAGCAACCGCACGGCCAGGTCCAAGCGTTTGCTGACGTCGGTCGCCGAGGCTCGTCGGGTGAGCCAGGCGAGCAGGTTCGACAGCCAGACATCCGAGATCACCCGGGCGATGTGGTACTGGTCCTCGGTGGGTTCGCCGTCGGCCATCGCGCGCGCGAACATGCTGTCGATGAGCTTTTCGACCTGGTCGACCTCGCTGGCCGCCGAGGCGTCGGCGAAGACGTAGGCGCGCGTCATCGCCTCGGTGAGCAGCGGGTTGCGTTGCATCGCCCGGTTGAGCTTGCCGACCATGAAGTTCAGCCGCTGAAACGGCGTACCACCGGCGACCGCCGAGCGGTCAGTTTTGGCGTCGATGCGGCCGAACTCCCGGCCCAGGGCCGAGACCAGCAGGTGCACCTTCGATGGGAAATACCTGTACAGGGTGCCCACCGCCACATCGGCCCGGTCCGCCACGGCGCGCATCTGAACCGCCTCGTAGCCGCCTTTCGACGCGATGGCCATGGTGGCATCCAGAATGCGCTTACGGCGTTCCCGCTGTGCTTCCGAACCGAGCTCGGACTCAGCCAATACCGCCACGTTCATGACCTCGCGCGGCTGCGAGTCAGAGACGCGGCTCGGGGTCGGGTTGGCTTGCGACATCTGGCGGGTTGCTCCTGTTCCGGGCGGCTTGTCTGCAAACGATACGCACGCTGAGTGTGAATTTCCCACCTCCTGACCGCCGGGAGAGCCACTTGTCCTGCTGTAATGGCGGTCGACTTGACGATCGATCGCTGGCACTATTAGAACACGTTCTAGTCCGGCGTCGTCGAATCAAGGACGCGGAGTCGAACCGAGGACGCGGAGTCGAACCAAGGACGCGGAGTCGAACCAAGGACGCGGAGGACCCAAGGGTGGTAGCGACCGTCACCGACGAACAGTTCGCTGCGCGTGCGCTGGTGCGCGACTGGGCCCGCAATCCGACCTCGGGCCCGGGTGGGACCACGGCGATCCGTGCGATAGAGCAGGGTAACGCCGATGCCTGGCGACCCGTCTTTGCCCGCCTGGCCGATCTGGGGCTATTCGGCGTCGCAATTCCGGAGGACCGCGGCGGGGCAGGCGGCAGCGTCGAGGATCTGTGCGCGATGGTCGAGGAAGCGGCGAAGGCGCTGGTACCCGGGCCGGTTGCGACCACCGCGCTGGCCACCGTGGTCCTCTCCGGGGCCGGCTCCGATCCCGAATTGCTGGCCGCGCTGGCCTCCGGGGAACGCTTCGCCGGGGTGGCGCTCGAGGGTGACGTGCGGCTGGACGGCGAGACTTCGCGGGCGTCGGGCACCCTGCCGTGGGTGCTGGGCGCCGCGGAAGGCGCCGCCCTGATCGCGCCCGCCGACGGGAAGTGGCTGCTGATCGACACCGGCAGCGACGGCGTGCAGATCGCGCCGCTGCGGGCCACCGATTTTTCTCGTCCGCTGGCCCGGGTGGTGCTGACGTCGGCGCCGGCCACCGTGATCACGGCGTCGCAGCAGCGGGTCGAGGAGCTGGCCGCGACCGTGCTGGCGGCCGAGGCGGCCGGCGTCACCCGATGGTCGCTGGACACCGCGGTCGCCTACGCCAAGGTGCGGGAGCAGTTCGGCAAGCCGATCGGCAGCTTCCAGGCCGTCAAGCACCTGTGCGCGGAGATGCTGTGCCGCGCCGAGCAGGCCGAGGTCGCAGCCGCCGACGCCGCGCGCGCCGCGGCGGATCCCGACCCAGCCCAGTTCTCCATTGCGGCGGCCTTGGCCGCGAGCATCGGTATCGCCGCCGCGAAGGCCAGCGTCAAGGACTGCATCCAGGTGCTCGGCGGCATCGGCTGCACCTGGGAGCATGACGCGCATCTGTACCTGCGCCGGGCGCATGCCATCGGCCGGTTCCTCGGCGGCGCTGAGCGCTGGTTGCGCCGCATCACCGAACTGACCCAGGCGGGCGTGCGACGCCGCCTGAGTATCGACCTCTCCGAGGTGGAGGGCCTGCGACCGGAGATCGCCGCGGCCGTAAGCGGGGTCGCCGCGCTGCCCGAGGAAAAACGGCAGGCGGCCCTCGCCGAGGCGGGGCTGCAGGCGCCGCACTGGCCGGCGCCGCACGGGCGCGGCGCGTCACCGGCCGAGCAGCTGCTGATCGACCAGGAGATGGCGGCGGCCGGCGTGGTGCGTCCGGACCTGGTGGTCGGCTGGTGGGCGGCGCCGACCATCCTCGAGCACGGCACGCCGGGACAGATCGAGCGCTTCGTGCCGGCCACCCTGCGTGGCGAATTCCTTTGGTGCCAGCTATTTTCGGAGCCGGGGGCCGGCTCCGACCTGGCGTCGCTGCGCACCAAGGCGGTACGGGGTGACGGCGGCTGGCTGCTGACAGGGCAGAAGGTGTGGACATCCGCGGCGCACAAGGCGCGGTGGGGCGTGTGCCTGGCGCGCACCGACCCGGCCGCCCCGAAACACAAGGGCATCACCTACTTCCTGGTGGACATGCGCTCACCCGGCATCGAAATCCGTCCGCTGCGTGAGATCACCGGCGATTCGCTGTTCAACGAGGTCTTCCTGGACAACGTGTTCGTCCCCGACGAGATGGTGGTCGGCACGGTGAACGACGGCTGGCGGCTGGCCCGGACCACGCTGGCCAACGAGCGCGTCGCGATGGCCACCGGGACCGCGTTGGGCAACCCGATGGAAGAGCTACTCAAGGTGCTGGCCGAGATCGACCTCGACGTCGCCCAGCAAGACCGGTTGGGACGGCTGATCGTCACCGCGCAGACCGGTGCGCTGCTCGACCAGCGCATCGCCCAGCTGGCGGTGGGCGGGCAGGACCCCGGGGCGCAGTCCAGCGTGCGCAAACTCATTGGCGTGCGCTACCGGCAGGCGCTGGCCGAATTCATGATGGACGTCTCCGAGGGGGGCGGCCTTGTGCACAATCGCGCGGTATTCGACTTCCTGAACACCCGCTGCCTCACCATCGCCGGCGGCACCGAGCAGATCCTGCTCACGGTCGCCGCCGAGCGACTCCTTGGCCTGCCTCGCTAACGACGAGATTGCCGGCAATCTCGGTGCCGGCTTGCGTGCGGTAAGGGTCTTTTGGCCATGCAGACCGGGACTTGTGGCTGCTGACTGCCACCGGCGGTGCTCCTAGCGTTATCCAGGTGAGCTCCAACGCCGTAATTGCGATCGTCGTCGTCGTGGCTTTGGCCGTGGTGTTGTTGAGTGCCTCGATCCGGATTGTGCAGCAGTACCAACGCGGTGTGCACTTTCGGCTTGGCAGGGTGATCGGGGTACGCGAACCCGGGCTGCGGTTCATCGTCCCGATCATCGACCGGCTGTGGCGGGTTTCGATGCGCATCGTGACCATGCCGATCCAGTCGCAGGGGATCATCACCCGCGACAACGTCAGCGTCGACATCGCCGCGGTCGCCTACTTCCGGGTCATCGACGCCCGCAAAGCCGTCGTCGTCATCGAAAACGTCAACTCCGCAATCAACCAAATCGCGCAGACCACCCTGCGCAACGTCGTCGGCCAACATTCCCTCGACGAAGTGCTCGCCCAGACGGAGAAGATCAACGGCAGCATCCGCCAGATCCTCGACACCACCACCGTGGAGTGGGGTGTGGAGGTCACCTTGGTCGAGCTGAAGGACATCCAGCTTCCCGACAGCATGAAACGCGCGATGGCTCGCGAGGCCGAAGCCGAGCGGGAAAAGCGTGCGAAAATCATCGCCGCAGAAGGGGAGGCGCGTGCCGCTGCAGCGCTCGGCGACGCGTCCGACACCATGATGAAACATCCGCTGGCCTTGCAGCTGCGTAACCTGCAGACCCTGCTCGAGCTCGGGGTAGAGAAGAACACCACCATCGTCTTCCCGGCCCCGATGATGAGCGCGATCGGGGAACTCACCGGCTTCCTGACGCGCGAGCTGAGCGCCTCGAAGCCCACCGTGGCCAACGGCTTGCCCGACGAAAAGCTGTCACACGTCTCCAGTGCGCTCTGACCCGAAGTGGTACCGCAGGCCTCGGCCGAGTCGTCGTATCGCGGTCACATGGAAGAGGACGGCACCAATCGCAGATACCGATCGGCCAGAACGGAATCCGGCCGGCGGCTGTCCAGCGCTTTGCCGTACAGCGTGACCAAAGCGGTCTGCTGCGTCCCGGTCAGGCTGACTTTCATGGGGTGCACGACGATCACTTCCCCCCTGTCGGGATCTTCGGGACAGTAACAGTTTGGCCGACCTGCGGATATTTGCGATTTGTTTACGCCGCAATCGACTGCGTTCCGCAATCGGGCGGGGTTGAATCTCTGGATGGCACCCCCAGTGACTGATGCGCCGCCGGTGGGCTAAAGGCTAGGGCGATCGCGATGCATTGGGGCATGACCGCATGGCTGCAACTGCTGGCCGTGGCCGCGGTTCTCGGCGTGCTGCACGTCCCGCTCGGTGACTATATGGCCCGGGTGTACACCAGCGAAAAACATTGGCGCGTTGAACGATTCGTCTACCGGATGGCTGGGGTTGATCCCGATCGTGAGCAGCGTTGGAGTTTCTACCTGCTGTCGGTGCTGGCGTTTTCCGTGGTCAGCGTGCTCGGCCTGCTGGCGCTCCTGATTTTCCAAACCCACCTTCCGCAGCCATGGGGTCACCAGGGAATGACGCCATTGCTAGCGCTCAACACGGCGGTCAGCTTCGTCACCAACACCAGCTGGCAGAACTACGCGGGGGAGTCCACGCTCGGCCACGTCGGCCTGGCGACCGGACTGGGTGTCCAGGCCTTCGCCAGCGCGGCCGTGGGAATGGCGGTGGCGGTCGCGCTTATCCGCGGCATCGTCCGCCGAGAGACCGCCGAGTTGGGCAACTTTTGGGTCGATTTGGTGCGGGGAATCATCCGCATTCTGCTGCCAATCGCCGTTGTCATCGGGATAGTTCTCTGCGCGCTCGGCGTCGTCGAGAGTTTCGGCGCGGCACGATCGATCACCACCCTTGTCAATGGATCGCAGACGTTGCCCGTCGGACCGGTCGCATCCTGGGAGCCCATCAAGCTCATGTCGGGGGACGGCGGGGGAGCGTTCAACGCCAACAGCGCCCACCCGTTCGAGAACCCGACGCCGCTGTCCAACGTCATCGAGATCGTCGCCATGTTGCTGATTCCAATGTCCCTCGTGCGGACCTACGGGGTCATGGTCGGCGATCGACGGCAAGGCTGGGCGCTTCTGGCGGTGGTCGTCGCGCTGTTCGGCCTGGGAACCGCTGCCGTTGGCATGTTCGAGTCGATGCCGCATGACGCCGTCGCCGCCGCGGTGGGCGCTTCCGCCGAAGGAACCGAGGTGCGGTTCGGCGTGCCCGGGAGCGCCGTGTTCGGCCAAGCTGCCACCGCGACGGCGGACGGCGCGGCCAACTCGTCGTACGACAGCTTCGCCAGCCTGGGCGGTGGTGTGCTGATGGTGAATATGATGCTTGGCGAGGTCAGTCCGGGCGGCGCGGGCAGCGGACTGTACGGGCTGGTTATCATCGCCCTGCTCGCGGTATTTCTCGGCGGCCTCATGATCGGGCGAACGCCGGAATACCTCGGCAAGCGGCTCGGCTCCCGCGAGATGAAGCTGGTGAGCTTGACGGTGCTCACCGCCCCGTGCGCGGTGCTTACCGGGGCTGCGATCTCCGTCGCCGTTCCGGCAGGGCCTAAGGCAATGGGTAACTCCGGTTCGCACGGGCTATCGGAGGTGCTCTACGCATTCACCAGCTGCGTAGCCGGAAATGGCAGTGCCTTCGCGGGTTTCAGCGGCAACACGCCAGGATTCAACCTTGCGCTCTCCGCGGCCATGCTCGTCGGTCGTTATGTGCCAATGGCTTTGGTGCTCGCGCTGGCCGCCAGTTTCGCCGGTCAACGCACCCGCCCGGTTAGCGCGGGAACACTGGGCACTCATACCGTGTCATTCGTCGGATTGATGATCGGCGCGGTTCTGATAGTAGTCGGACTCGAGTATCTGCCGGCATTGGCGCTGGGACCTATCGCCGAAAGCGTGTCTTAGGACAGCCGCTACGAGAACCCCTAAGAGAAGGTGGTCTGCGCGCAGGTGCTGGGCGAGGTGATGTTGACCCCGGTGTAGACCACCTGGATATGGGTGCAGACGATGACGTTGACGTCGGTCTTGGGCTGGCCCGTCGACCAATCGGTCGAGTCGATGCGACCGGTCGTCTGGTATTTGTCCGGGGGTCCTTCACCGAAGTAAACGGTGGTGATCTCGTCGGACCCCATCGATTTCATGACCCGCTCGTACTGGCCGTTCGCGTGCGCGTCGAGGTAAGCCAACCGGTTCGTCGAGCGGATCTCGGTGGTTTGGCGGGCCCAGAGGCCGGGCGGGAATCCGGTCACGCCGTCGGGCGTGCGCATGTCGGCCCCGGCGGTGAAGTCACAGTGGCCATCTCCCTTGAAGCAGTCGACCGTCATGTGCGTCTCCAGCTGGTTGGGGCCGTCCAGCGGGATCAGGGTGGTGGCGGTGTTGCTGGCCGCCACACAGACCGGCGAGGGCAGGAACGTCAGCATCGACCCGACGACCGCAAATCCCGTCATCAGCCGGTTCATCGCGCTCCCTTTCCCGGTACCCACCCGTCGAGCAGACCACCAGGGTGAACTTAGCCCGGTGGCTATTCGTCGTAGGTGACTTCTACCGAATCAGATTCCGGGTGAGATTGACAGGCCAAAATCAGGCCGTCGTCGAGATCCTGCTGCTCGAGCACGTCGTTGACCTCCATGGTTACCTTGCCCTTGCGCAGGGTGCACGCGCACGCACCGCAGTGGCCTTCCCGGCAGGAGAAGGGTGCATCCAGTCCCTTGGCCAGCAGCACGTCGAGCAGCTTGGCATTGCGTGGCCATGACAGGGTGTGGGTTTCACCATCCAGCTGAATCACCGCGGTGGCGGGCGGCTCGTCGCCACTGTCCTCGATCTTCACCGCCGCGAACGGATCCGAGTCCAGCGACTTGAACACCTCGATATGTACTTGCGGGGCAGGCACTTTCAGCGAGTCCAGCGCGACACGCGCGGCGTCCATGAATGGGCCCGGCCCACAAATGAACACGGACCGATCGGTGTACGGGGCGGCTAGCTTCGTCAGCGCGGTCGCGCTGGGCAGTCCCTGCAGTGATTCCAGCCAGTGCACCACCGTCAGCCGGTCGGGGTACTTGGCGGCCAGCTCGCGCAGCGCGTCGGAGAAGATCACCGAGCGGTCGTCGCGGTTGGCGTAGAGCAACGTCACCTGCCCGCCGCCCTCGGCGAGCGCCGACTTGCAAATCGACATGATCGGGGTGATCCCGCTGCCGGCCGCCATCAACAGGAAGTTGTCGTCGAGGGTCTTGGGCACAAAGTTTCCCGACGGCGCCAGCACGTGGATCCGCATGCCTTTGTGGGCATGGTCGCATAGCCAGTTGGACGCGTATCCGTCCGCGGTTCGCTTGACCGTGACGGTGAGCGCGTCGTCGGTGAACGGCGAGCTGCACAACGAGTAGCAGCGGGCCACCGAGCCGGTGCGCTCGCTGGGGATGCGCAGCGTCAGGAACTGGCCGGGTGCATAGTTCAGCCGCCGCGGCGCGATGCCGGGGTCCCCCTGCTCGTCTGGCACCGCGAAGACCAGCGACCGCGCGTCGTCGGTTTCGGCGACAACCTCGGCGATCTGCAATTCGAGGACGTGGTCGCCGAGTGGCTCGTCGGGAATTGCCTCGGTCAAGACCTGTCCTCCTCTCATCACAACTAGAACATGTTACAGAAAACCCGATTCGTATCTCTACCAGCCGCAGGAATACCCTGCTCGACACAAATCGGAACGTGTTCTAGTCTCTGGTGTAAGTCCGCACTCTCAGGAGGCAAACTTCGGTGACGTCCATTCAACAGCGTGATGCGCAGTCGGTTTTGGCTGGCATCGACGATCTGCTTCCGCGGATTCGAGAGCGCGCCCAGGCGACGGAGGATCTGCGTCGGCTGCCCGACGAGACCGTTCAGGAGCTCCAGGACGTCGGCTTCTTCACCCTTTTGCAGCCCGAGCAATGGGGTGGGCTGCGATGCGACCCCACGCTGTTCTACGAGGCCGTCCGCCGGCTGGCGAGCGCATGCGGTTCGACGGGTTGGGTGGCCTCGATCCTCGGCGTGCACAACTGGCACCTTGCCCAGTTTGATCAGCAGGCCCAGGAAGAGGTGTGGGGCGACGACCCGAACGTGCGGGTCTCGTCGTCGTACGCCCCGATGGGTGCCGGAGTCGTGACCGACGGTGGCTACCTGGTCAACGGCTCGTGGAACTGGTCGTCGGGCTGTGATCACGCGACGTGGGCTTTCCTCGGCGGCCCGGTCATCAAGGACGGCCGGCCGGTCGACTTCGGCAGCTTCTTGATCCCGCGCACCGAGTACCGAATCGACGACGTGTGGCATGTCGTCGGCTTGCGCGGCACCGGCAGCAACACCGTCGTCGTCAAGGACGTTTTTGTGCCGCGGCACCGGTTCCTATCGTACAAAAACATGAACGACCACACCGCCGGCGGCTTGCAGAACAACACCGCTCCGGTATACAAAATGCCTTGGGGCACAATGCATCCCACCACCATCTCGGCACCGATCGTCGGCATGGCCTACGGCGCGTACGACGCGCATGTGGAGCACCAGGGCAAGCGGGTGCGCGCCGCGTTCGCCGGGGAAAAGGCCAAGGACGACCCGTTCGCCAAGGTCCGCATCGCCGAAGCGGCCAGCGACATCGACGCCGCGTGGCGCCAGCTGATCGGAAACGTCGGCGACGAGTACGCATTGTTGGCCGCGGGCAAGGAGATTCCCTTCGACCTGCGTACCCGCGCGCGTCGTGACCAGGTGCGGGCCACCGGCCGGTCGATCGCCTCGATCGACCGGCTGTTCGAGGCCTCCGGCGCCACCGCCCTGGCCAATGACGCGCCCATTCAACGGTTCTGGCGCGACGCGCACGCCGGCCGGGTGCACGCCGCCAACGACCCCGAGCGTGCCTACGTGATCTTCGGGAACCACGAGTTCGGGCTGCCGCCCGGCGACACCATGGTCTGATGACTCTTAGCCAGCCCAAGACCGAGGAGTTGACGTTCGAGTCCACCTCGCGGTTTGCCGAGGTAGATGTCGACGGACCGCTGAAACTGCACTACCACGAGGCGGGCGTCGGCAACGATCAGACCGTGGTGCTGTTGCACGGCGGCGGTCCCGGGGCGGCCAGCTGGACGAACTTCGCGCGCAACATTCCGGTGCTGGCGAAGCAGTTTCATGTGCTGGCCGTCGATCAGCCCGGTTACGGCCACTCCGACAAGCGCGCGGAGCACGGACAGTTCAACCGCTACGCCGCCAGAGCGCTCAAGGGCCTCTTCGACGAACTGGGCCTGGGACGCGTTCCGCTGGTGGGCAATTCGTTGGGCGGGGGCACCGCGGTCCGGTTTGCCCTCGACTACCCCGACCGGGCCGGACGCCTGGCGTTGATGGGTCCGGGCGGGCTGAGCATCAACCTGTTTGCGCCCGACCCGACCGAGGGTGTCAAGCGGCTATCGGCGTTCTCCCTGTCACCCACCCGCGAGAATCTCGAGGCGTTTCTGAGGGTGATGGTCTACGACAAGAACCTGATCACCCCCGAGCTGGTAGACGAGCGGTTCGCGTTGGCCAGCACGCCCGAATCGCTGGCGGCGACCCGGGCGATGGGGATGTCGTTCGCCGGGGCCGATTTCGAGCTCGGGATGATGTGGCGTGAGGTCTATCGGCTGCGCCAACCGGTGCTGCTGATCTGGGGCCGTGAGGACCGGGTCAACCCACTCGACGGCGCCCTGGTCGCGCTGAAGACCATTCCGCGCGCGCAGTTACACGTTTTCGGGCAATGTGGGCACTGGGCGCAGGTGGAGAAGTTCGACGAGTTCAACAAGTTGACCGTTGATTTCCTGGGAGGGGCGTGATGAGCATCCGGTCGCTGGGCTATCTGCGCATCGAGGCCACCGATGTGGCGGCCTGGCGTGAGTACGGCCTGAAGGTGCTCGGCATGGTCGAGGGCAAGGGCAGCACCGAGGGCGCGCTGTATCTGCGGATGGACGACTTCCCGGCGCGGCTGGTGATCGTGCTCGGCGAGCACGACCGGCTTTCGGAAGCCGGCTGGGAATGCGCGAATGCCGTGGGCCTGCAGGAGATCCGGAATCGGCTCGACGTCGAGGGCACGCCTTACAAGGAGGCCACCGCGGCCGAACTGGCGGATCGTCGGGTGGACGAGATGATCCGGTTCTCCGACCCGTCCGGCAACTGCCTGGAGGTCTTCCACGGCGCCGCTCTGGAGCACCGCCGGGTGGTCAGCCCGTACGGGCACAAGTTCGTCACCGGCGAGCAGGGCCTCGGCCATGTCGTCTTGTCCACCCGAGACGACGCGGAGTCGCTGCACTTCTACCGGGATGTGCTCGGCTTCAAGCTGCGTGACTCGATGCGGCTGCCGCCGCAGGTGGTGGGGCGGCCCGCGGACGGGGCGCCGGCCTGGCTGCGTTTCTTCGGCTGCAACTCGCGGCACCACAGCCTGGCCTTCATGCCGGCACCGACGCCCAGCGGCATCGTGCACCTGATGATGGAAGTCGAGCAGGCCGACGATGTGGGCCTGTGCCTGGACCGGGCGTTGCGCCGCAAGGTGCCGATGTCGGCGACGCTGGGCCGCCACGTCAACGACCTGATGCTGTCCTTCTACATGAAGACTCCCGGCGGGTTCGATGTCGAATTCGGCTGTGAGGGAAGGCAGGTCGCCGACGACGACTGGATCGCCCGGGAAAGCACCGCGGTGAGCCTGTGGGGCCACGACTTCACGGTCGGCTTCCGCGGCTAGCGATGGCTGGCGCGCCGATTGACCCGCGCACGTTCCGCAACGTGCTGGGTCAGTTCTGCACCGGGATCACCATCATCACCACCGTGCACGACGATGTGCCGATCGGCTTTGCCTGCCAGTCGTTTGCGGCGCTCTCGCTGGATCCGCCGCTGGTGCTGTTCTGCCCGACCAAGGTCTCGCGGTCGTGGAAGGCCATCGAGGCCAGCGGCCGGTTCTGCGTCAACGTGCTGACCGAAAAGCAGAAGGACGTCTCGGCCCGTTTCGGGTCGAAGGAACCCGACAAGTTCGCCGGCATCGACTGGCACCCTTCGGAACAGGGTTCGCCGATCATCGATAACTCGCTGGCCTACATCGACTGCACGGTGGCGTCCGTACACCACGGCGGTGATCACTTCGTGGTTTTCGGCGCGGTCCGAGCGCTGTCGGAGGCTCCCAAGATCAAGCCACGACCGCTGCTGTTCTATCGCGGCGACTACACGGGCATC
The DNA here is from genome assembly GCF_052145595.1 of Mycobacterium sp. Lineage (GTDB taxonomy): Bacteria > Actinomycetota > Actinomycetes > Mycobacteriales > Mycobacteriaceae > Mycobacterium. The sequence goes on from NZ_JBKQOI010000059.1 coordinate 21,206, forward strand.
GAACCGGACAAGACCACGCCGGCGCAATGGCGCGACGACCTCGAAGCGTTCCTGACCACCACCACCCAGGACACCTGGCTCTAGTCCGCCGGCCAATCTGCCTCTAGTCCGAAGTTACGACGGCTTTCGGGCGTGATCTGATCCCTGAGCTGGACAGAGGGCTGTGAACCGGCTTAGATATGTAGTCAGAATTATTGGCGTGTCGCATTCACTGATTCGTCGATACCCGA
>NZ_JBKQOI010000060.1:0-3388 GCF_052145595.1 Mycobacterium sp.
CGCCTTCACTTTTCCGTTCGACGAGGTCCGGGTCCTCATCGTTGGCCAGGACCCCTACCCGACGCCCGGACACGCCGTGGGCCTGAGCTTCTCGGTGGCGCCCCAGGTGCGGCCGCTGCCGCGCAGCTTGGAGAACATTTTCGCCGAATACGCGCACGACCTCGGCTATCCGCTGCCGTCGTGCGGAGATCTCACGCCGTGGGCGCAGCGTGGGGTGATGCTGCTCAACAGGGTGCTGACGGTGCAGCCGGGTAATCCTACCTCGCATCGCGGTAAGGGTTGGGAGGCGGTCACCGAGCGCGCCATCCGTGCCCTGGTGGCTCGCGAGCAGCCGATGGTGGCCATCCTGTGGGGGCGCGACGCGTCGACGCTCAAGCCGATGCTGGCGGCCGGCGACTGCGTCGCGATCGAGTCGCCGCACCCCTCGCCGCTGTCGGCGTCTCGCGGGTTCTTCGGCTCGCGTCCGTTCAGCCGCGCCAACGAGCTGCTCGCGGGGATGGGCGCCGACCCGATCGACTGGCGGTTGCCCTGACCGGGATGAAGGCGCTGCGGGCACACCGCCGCGGCGGCCCGGAGGTCCTGATCGTCGAGCGCGTGCCCGTGCCGATCGCCGCGGCCGGTGAAGTCTTGGTGGCGGTCCACGCTGCGGCCATCACGTTCGACGAGTTGACCTGGGACGAGACGTGGACCCGCGACGGTGTCAGCCGGACTCCGGTGATCCCGTCGCATGAGGTATCCGGCGTGGTCGCGCAAACGGCTCCGGGGGTAACGGATTTCAAGCCCGGCGACGAGGTCTACGGACTCATCCGATTCGACCGCGACGGCGCCGCAGCCGAATTCGTCACCGTTCCCGCGGCCGACCTTTCTCCCAAACCGTCGACGGTGTCGCATACCAGCGCCGCCGCGCTGCCGCTGGCCGGGCTGACCGCCCTGCAGGCCCTGGTCGACCATGCGGCGGTCCAGCCCGCAGAGGCGGTCCTGGTGCACGGCGGGGCCGGCGGCGTCGGCGCCTTGACGGTTCAACTGGCTGCCCTCCTCGGCGCGCGCGTGACCGCAACCATCCGCAGCGACGCCGGCGAGCTCGTCCGCGGTTTCGGCGCGCACCGGGTGATCGACGTGCGCACCGAAGCGTTCGACGAAAACGGCGCCGCATACGACGTCGTCATCGACACCGTCGGCGGTGAGACCTTGGACCGATCTTTTCGCGTGCTGCGCCGAGGCGGACGGTTGGTTACCCTGTCGGCTCCCCCGCCGGCCGGGAAAGCCGACGAATACGGTGTTACGGCAACGTTCTTCATCGTCACACCCAACCGCGACCAGCTTGACGAACTCGCCGCGCTCGTCGACGCGTCCTCCCCGCAGGGGCGCCTGCACGTGGAAATCGCGGCGACATTTCCGCTCGACAATGGCCGGGAGGCCTTCGGAGTGGCCTACGTCCCGGCCGGCGGCCCGGCAAGACCGTCATCGTCGTCCGGGAGTGAGTCTTGCCTTGGCGCAACCAGGTGTGAGGATCAAGGTCATGAAGATCGTCGTGGTGGGTGCCACCGGCCTGATCGGTGCCAAGGTGGTCGACATCCTGGCCGCCAACGGTCATCGGGTGGTGCCGGCTTCGCGGCGCACCGGCGTGGATGTGCTTACCGGCGAGGGCCTAAGCGACGCGCTGCACGACGCGCGAGCTGTGGTCGACGTCACCGATTCACCGTCATACGAAGACGCCGCGCTGATGAAATTCTTCACCACGTCCTCCGCCAACCTCGTCACCGCAGAACGGGTGGCCGGGGTAGGCCATCATGTGGTGCTGTCGGTGGTGGGCGCGGACCGCATGCCCGACAGCGGATATATGCGGGCCAAGGTTGCGCAGGAACGCCGGATCATCGACTCCGGCATCGCATATACCGTGTTGCGCGCCACACAGTTCTTCGAATTCGCTTGTGGTATAGCCGATTCCTGCACAGACGGAGACACCGTCCGAGTGCCGGATGCGCTGATCCAGCCGGTAGCCGCCACCGAAGTCGCCGCGAAGCTGGCGACGATCGCGGCCGAAGCTCCCGCCAATGCCGTCATCGAACTTGGCGGGCCGGAATACCTTCCGCTCGAAGTATTCATCCGCACCGCCTGCGCACATTACGGTGATGCCCGTGTTGTGGTCACCGACCCGCACGGCCGCTACTTCGGCACCGAGCTCAAAAAGCGCACCCTGGTCACTGACGACGACACCGCTGCCCGGGGAAGAATCCGTTACCGGGACTGGCTGGCGGGGAGATGAAGATCTAGATAGCTACGATCTCGACGAAACCATCTGGCGGCGACGCGCGACGCGCGTGTTGGTGCCCGACGCGGTGCCGCCGGCGTTTGGTTGAGATTTGGTTAGGAATGGCCAGAGCCGTGACTGCTAGCCGCGGACGACCTTGCCGGCCTTGATGCAGGACGTGCAGACGTTGAGTCGCTGCTTGTTGCCGCCCGGACGGGCCACGACGTGCACAGTCTGGACGTTGGGGTCCCACCGGCGGCTGGTGCGCCGGTGGGAGTGTGACACCGACTTGCCGAAGCCGGGGCCCTTCCCGCAGATATCGCACACAGCGGCCATTGTTCAAACTCCTCAAGTCTTGACAGGTCCGGCACCTGGCCGGGACGGCCCGGAACGACCCGGGCCTAGCAAGGATACCGACTCTGGTGGGTAACCACCAAAACGATCAGCAGCTGACACATAGTTTACGGCCGGTGCTGTCGCCCGCTCTGGCTAGGCTCAATGGGCCGGTTCACCCAGGCCAGCGGGTGCTGTCTCACGGCTTGCCGCCGTGCGTGTCGTCGCCCGGCTACGCTGGCGCCCACCGGCAGGCTGGTGCGGAGGAGGTAGGTCACACTGGGCACTGCTCGTACTTCACAGAATCGTCTGCTGGACGCGTCGGCCTTGAGGGACTGGGCGCATACCTCCGTCAGCGACCTGATCACTCACATCGACGAGATCAACCGGCTCAACGTATTTCCGGTCGCCGATTCCGATACCGGCGCCAACATGCTGTTCACCATGCGTTCCGCGTTGGCGGAGGCGAATGCGGGAGCCGGCGCCGACGGCGGCCCCGGGTGCGCCGCCCGGATCGCCGCGGCCTTGTCGGCCGGTGCCCTGAACGGCGCCCGCGGCAATTCCGGCGTGATCCTGTCCCAGATCCTGCGCGGCATCGCCGACGTCACCGCGACCGCGGCGGCCGACTCCGGCGGTGAACTGCCCCACCTGGACGCCGTCACCCTCGGGGCCGCGCTGCAGCGCGGCGTCGAGCTGGTCATCACGTCGATGGGCGGCGAGGAGGTGCCGGGGACCATCGTCTCGGTGTTGCGGGCCGCCGCCGACGCCGTCGAAGAGTGCGCCGCGGAGGGGCTGGCCCCGGCG
>NZ_JBKQOI010000061.1:0-5854 GCF_052145595.1 Mycobacterium sp.
ATTCGTCGGGGGCGGCTTTCACCCGTTTCCGGACTCGTCTCGCATTGACGCCGCGAACAGCCTTGCGAGAAAGTGTTCGGTCATGACGCCGCGGGCGCTCTTACCTGGGGAACTGGTCCGACCCCCAATTGGCCTGTCCGACAGGGCTGTTCGGCGCGCATGAACACCACCGCCGGGCGTTTGGTGTATCGCCGGACAAGGTTGTAGCCCAGCCGCACAAAGCGCATCCCGGACGCCTCCCAGCAGCGAAAATATCCATACCCGGGCGCACAGCCCGCAGGAGAAATGAGGAAACGGCGAAATGAAGACCACGCGAATCGCGGCGATTGGGGTGGCGAGTGCCGCGGCGATGATCGGTTTTCCGGCGACCGCGTGCGCTGACCCAGCGGTTAATCTGCCGGTGACCGATGACATTCGCGCCGAGCTGGTGCAGGCGGGCGCTGTGCTGACCGGCCGGCCTGCCTCGGAGTTCACGGGTTTAGTGCCCGGGAGGACCTACTACGCCTACGACCCAAACACCGACAGCCATTGGGCGGCAGCGGCATTGGTGGCCAGTCGAGCGTCGTTTCAAGCCGGCGTGAATCTGCAGGACCAAAACAGCTACATGCTGTTCAAAAAGGCCGCCGGGGGGACATGGATTCCATACGCCGATGGGTATGGCGGCATGCGGGGCGCGCACTGCCCGGTGCAGATACCGACGGCGGTTCTCAATGTGTGGCAATGGCCCGCGGGCGGCTGCTATCCACCTTCCTGAGCCACGCAACCCCTCAATGGATCTGGTTGCTGTGTTTGCGTCGGTGGAGCTGGCCGTTACTGGGGGTGGGTGGCCAGGTAGTCGCCGACCGGAATCGGTGCCGTCGCGGCGTATCCGATGGGCAGCAACACGTCGCCGGCGGTCGTGTAGCAATAGACGTCCCACCGATAGTACGCGGGAAACGTTGCCGGATCGGCCGCAAGCACCGCGGCGTATTGGTTGACCGCCTGCACGTATTCGTGCGCGTGGTTGTACCCGTAAATGGCGTGATCACGATCGTTGGCAAAGCCGTTCGCGGCGAGGTAGCGGCCCGCCGCCATGATGCTGTCGTGCGGCGAGTTGATATCGCCGCCCTGGCCGTAGCCGGCGAAGGTCGACGGCAAGAACTGCATGGGGCCTTCCGCGCCGGCGGTGCTGACGCCGACGATGCTGCCGAAGCGCGTCTCGATCAGGTTGATCGCGGCCAGATAATTCCAGCCGACGCCGGACTCCGACTCCGCCGCGTGGTAGTAACCCATCAGCTGATCGGCCGGAGCTGGAGGCTCGATGCGCCACGCGGGCAGTGTGTCCCTCACGTGTGTCATCGCAGAGAGCTGCCGACGGGCGTCGACATTGCGGTCGTAGACGTCGAGTAGCGACGACGGGATTCGCGGTCGTGTGGTCGCATCCCATTCCGGGTGCCGCCCGATGGCCCGGTAGGCAGCCTGCTCGCGGCGCGCCGCCGCCGCGAGCGCCGGCTCCGCCGTCGACGGGTCACGCAGGGCTCGCTCGTCGGCGACGAGGTCGTCGGCCAGCTGCGCGGGGTCTGACGCCAGTTGGGGCTGCGCGCCCTCAGGCTTGATCGGAGCGGCGGGCATCGGCGTTGTGGTCGACGCGAGTGCTACGGCGGCCACTGTCTTTGCAGGTAGCAGCGCTGAACAGCCGACAAGTGTGAACATGATCGCGCCGACGACGAGCGGCACGAAGCCCCCTATCGTGCGGACGCTCCCGACGGCCGTCCGCTGCGAAGCGGCGACTACGCGGTTACGGATCACTGTGTTCACTTCCGTCGGGATTCCTGGGCCGATTGACCTTCGTTCCGACCGTATGACATTAAAGCGGCTCTAGCCAGGGCGTCGCGAGACTGCGTAACGATACGGACTTTTGGCCCTTGGCAGGCGCCAGTGGGGGCGGTACCTCGATTGAAAACCTCGATGTTCGTTTCATTTTCGTCGATATACGCGTCTTTTTCCGACATCGGGCTCCATGATGGCAAGTACGCGATAGCACCCGGGGGTAGGCGATGTCATTTGTGCTCGTGGCGCCGGACGTGTTGGAGACGGCCGCGGCGGATCTGGCGCAGATCGGTTCGGCAGTGAGTGCGGGCCATCTGGCCGCCGCCATTCCGATGACCGAGGTGGCGGCGGCGGGCGCCGATGAGGTGTCGGCGGCCATTGCGGCGCTGTTTGGCGCACACGCTCAGGAGTATCAAGCGGCGGCGGCGCGGGCGGCGACCTATTACGAGCAGTTTGTGCGCACCTTGATCGCGGCGGAGGCATCGTATGCGGACGCCGAGGCGACCATCGCGGCGTCGGTGCGGGGGGCGCTGGGCGCGGTCAACGCGACCACGCAGGTGTTCGCCGAGGGTCCCATTCGCACGATCGGCGAAGCCTGGATTAGCAGCCCGCTCGGCCGGGTGCTCGACCCGATTATCAATGCGCCCACCGAGGCGCTGTTCGGGCGCGATCTGATCGGCAACGGCACCGGCAGCACCGGGACGCCGATCGTCATCGACTTCGTGCGGCACGGGCAGTCGATAGGCAACGCGACGAACGTGATCGACACGGCGGTGCCCGGAACTGGACTCACTGCGCTGGGCCAGCAACAGGCGGTGGCCATCGCCAACGCACTCAAGGGGCAGGGCCCCTTCGCCGGGATCTTCTCGTCGCAGTTGCTCAGGACGCAGGAGACCGCCGCGCCGTTGGCCAGCCTGCTGGGGATGGGGATGAGCGTGCAGGCATTGCCCGGGCTCAACGAGATCAATGCCGGCATCTTCGATGGCTCGCCGGATGTCAGCCCCGCGGGCGTGCTGTATCTAATAGCCCCGGTGGCATGGACGCTCGGACTGCCCATCATGCCGATGCTGGCTCCGGGCTCCGCCCACCCTAACGGGGTGGTCTTCGACCAGGGCTTTACCGCCGCGCTGCAAACGATGTACGGCCAGGCCTTGGCGAACCCGGTCGTGGGTTCCAACGGCAACGTCAACGAGGTGGCGTTCTCGAGCGAGTTTGCGATCGAGGTCGGGACGATGATGAACGTCAAGAACCCCGACCCCTTGCTCATGCTCACCCACCCGCTGTCCAACACCGCCGTTGTCGTGGTGCAGGGCGATCCCCAGGACGGTTGGACGCTGGTCAGTTGGGACGGTGTACCCGTCCCGCCGGCGTCATTGCCGACCGAGCTCTTCGTCGACGTACGCGACCTGATCATGGCGCCGCAATTTGCGGCCTACAACGTTTGGGAGGCCCTCCCCACCGGGGATCCGACGACGATCATGCACGCGATTGGGGACGGTGTCGACGAGGTCGCCACGACGACGGTGGGCTTCCCCTTCGTGGTGACCCGGGACTTGGTCGACGCTGTGGGCGGCAGCCTGGGTGTCCTGTCGACCGATCTGTAGTTGCAATGGCCGGCTGGTTTACGCCGGTCGGTCGGTGCTGTGGTGTTTGCGCTGGGCGGCTAAGAATTCGGACCAGGATTCCACCTCGGGGTGCCGCTTGAGCAAGGCCCGCCGCTGGCGTTCGGTCATGCCGCCCCAAACACCGAACTCGACCTGGTTGTCGAGCGCGTCGGAGAGGCACTCGGCGATGACGGGACAGTGCCGGCAAAAGGCAGCCGCTTTCCGCTGTGCCGCCCCGCGAACGAAGAGTTTGTCGGGATCGGCGGAGCGACACAGTGCCTTCGACCACCATTCGGTGCGGGCTTCGGCCATGCCGATGTAGGTGGTGCTTGCAGCCACGTTGAACACTCCTATGCGTGGTTGAAGACTCCCGTGCGCGTCTTCTGCCGGCGTTCGCCCCCTGGCAAGCACTATTCCGGCGCGGTTCGGCGGTGTCTGTCCGCCGACCAGTCGGTGCGTGGGATGAATCGCGCGTCCCCCGATTGGGGGAAACGGCGGCAACCGCTGTGTGCGACACTCAACGGCGTGATCGACGCGGCGCCGACCGACAAAGTGCGCGTAGTCGTGGGCGAAGATCACCCGCTGTTCCGCGACGGGCTCGTGCGCGCGCTGACGTCGAGCGGCGCAGTGGATGTGGTCGCTGAAGCCGATGACGGCGTCGCTGCCTTGGCTCTGATTAAAACCCATCTGCCGGACGTCGCGCTGCTGGATTACCGAATGCCCGGAATGGACGGTGCAAAGGTCGCCGCTGCGGTACGGCGTGACGACCTACCGACAAGGGTGTTGCTGCTGTCGGCGCACGATGAGTCGGCGATCGTCTTCCACGCCCTGGCGGAGGGCGCGGCGGGATTCCTGCCCAAAGAGTCGACGAAAACCGAGATCGTGAAGGGCGTGCTCGACTGCGCTAAGGGCCGAGACGTCGTGTCGCCGGCCATGGCCGCCGGTCTGGCGGGGGAGATCCGGCGCCGCGGCGAAGCCGAGACACCGGTGCTCAGCCCCCGCGAGCGTGAGGTGCTGAATTTCATCGCCCAGGGTTACACCATCCCCGCGATCGCTGCGGAACTGTACCTGGCGCCGTCCACGGTCAAGACCCACGTCCAACGGTTGTACGAGAAACTCGGCGTCGGTGACCGCGCCGCGGCTGTCGCGGCGGCCATGCGGCGCGGGCTGCTCGAATAGCATGGCGCGCCCGCTCGCTCGACTGGTCGACTTCGTTGCGGCCGAACCCGTCCGCCTGTCCTGACGCAGATGAATCTCGTGTTCTCCAATCGGGGGATACAGCGTGCAGTGCTATGGGAAGCTGAAAGCCGTGGTCGAAGCGGTACGATCGAGAAGGTGCGCGTTGGGGGTCGTCGATGACCTACCCGCTGTCGCCGAGGCGATACGCCGCGGTTTGCTGGAATCTGGAATAGCGTGAATAGATACCTGGCCCGGATAGCTGCCTTCTTCACGGCGCAACCCGTGCGCATCTCGGCGCTTCTTCGCCTGCCACTGATCGGGTTGATATCGATCCTGGTGTGGATATGGGAGGTCGATCACTGGCTGCCCGGGGCTTATGCGGCGATTCTGGGCGCCTATACCGCCGCGGCGGTGGTGTGGGTGGTCGCCGTAATCCGCGGCCCAGTCCCGTCGTGGGCCGACTGGGCCTCAACCGGAGTCGACCTGCTGGCCATCGTCGCGCTGTGCCTGGTGTCAGGGGGCGCGACCGCGGCGTTGCTGCCGGTGTTTTTCCTACTACCGATCTCGGTGGCCTTCGGGGACCGCCCGGTGTTGACAGCGATCTTCGGGATCGGAACCGCCGTCGGATATCTCGCGGTGTGGATCGTCTACTCCAAACGCGACCCCAACGTCGAGCTGCCGAAGATGGTGTTCATGCACGTCGGCTTTCTAATGTGGCTCGCGGTGGCCACCACAGCCCTGTGCTTCGTGCTGGCGTGGCGATCGGCCCGGGTGCGGGCTCTCCTAGAGGTGCGGCGCCGACTGGTGTCGGAGGCGTTGCGAGCCGACGAGCGTCACAACCGGGAGCTGGCCGAGCACCTGCATGACGGCCCCCTGCAGACGCTCATGGCGGCCCGGCTGGAACTGGACGGGGTTCGTGAACGCCATCCCGATCCCGCCCTGGACATGGTCGACGCGGCATTGCAGGAGACCGTCGCTGGCCTGCGCTCGACGGTCACGGCGCTGCATCCGCAGGTGCTTGCCCAACTCGGTCTCACCCCAGCTGTGCGAGAACTGACGCGCCAGTATGAATCTCGCGGCGACTTTGCGATCGAGGCCGACCTCGAAGACATCGGCCGACCCTCGTCTCAGTCGCTGCTGTACCGGGCCGCGCGCGAGCTGCTAGCCAACATCCACAAGCATGCCCGGGCGAAAAGGGTCAAAGTCAAACTGTTGCGAGACGGCCACAGAATCGTGCTAACGGTCGCCGATGACGGAACAGG
>NZ_JBKQOI010000062.1:0-15077 GCF_052145595.1 Mycobacterium sp.
TGCCGGCCGCCAGCGTGGACAGGCCGGTCAACTCGGCGTCGGCGGCTTGCTCGCCGCTGACCAGCACCGTCGGGACACCGCTGGCGATCACCGTGTCGATGCCGCTCTGCCAGGCGCGGTAGCCGCCAAGGATCCGGATCACCGCGATCGACGAGTCGGCCAGCAGATCGGGCAACTCGTCTTCGGACAGCCGCGACGGGTTGGCCCACCGATAGTTTTTCCCGCTGGAACGGGCGCTGATCAGGTCCGTGTCTGATGTCGAAAGCAGCAGGATGGTCGGCTCAGCCACCCCTCATTCGTACCGCATCGGCCGATGACGGGGTTGCCCTGCCATGGTTGTCAGGCGGTGCGCACGTCGAAGTCGGCCAGCTCGGGTTCGCGCAAGAGCTCGTGGTGGTGCTCCGGCGTCCAGGGGAACAGTTCGGGCAGACCATCCTTGCCAAGGTACCAACTGTTGCAGCCGGTAACCCAGATCGTTTCAGGCATAGCGGCTTTCATGCGCTCGTTGTATTCCTTGGTGGCCGCTTCGGTCGGTGCGGCGGCGTGCACGATACCGTCGCGCAGTTGCTTGATCCACCACATCGCATAGTCGGCCTGGTCCTCGGCAATCGGGATCAGGGACTGGTTGCCGATCGGCGAATGCGGGCCCATCAGCATGAACAGATTCGGGAACCCCGGTACCGCGACAGACCGGTATGCCATGGGGCCGTCGGCCCATGCCTCATCGAGGGTGAGCCCCCCTTCCCCGATCACCTCCAGCGGGCGCACGTAGGCTCGCGCGTCAAACCCGGTGGCGTACACCAGTAGATCCAGTTCGTGCAGAGTGCCGTCGGCGGTGACAATCCCGCGGGGCTCGATGTGGTCGATCGCGTCAGTGATCACCTCGACGCCGGGCTGCTGCACGGAGCGGTAGAAATGGCCTGCAAAGATCAGCCGCTTGCACATCGGCTGATCCTTCGGTGTCAGCTTCGCCCGCAACTCGGAGTTGCGTACCGAGAACCGCAGGTTCAAGCGGCACTGGATCGTGAAATAAATTCGCTGAAAGCCTGGGCGGATCGGCGCGCGGCCGAACATGAACCTCACGTACCAGCCCCAGAAGCGGTAGGGCAACCCGTTTAACTTCGGCCAGCGGCGCAGCGCCGCCCGGGTCAGCGGCGAGTAGCGCAGGTTAGGCATCGGGCAGACCCACTGTGCGGTTCGCTGAAAGACCTTCAACTGGCGCACCTTGCCGCCCAGGTCTGCGGTGATCTGCACGCCGGTCGAGCCAGTCCCGATCAATCCGATCCGCTTGTCCGGCAAAGAGACGGAGTGATCCCAGCGCGATGAATGGAAGGCGGGGCCGGCGAACGTCTCCAGCCCGGGAATCGCCGGATAACGAGGAACCCGCAGGACCCCCGTTGCGGTGACGAGCACGTCGAAAGTCTCGTCGCCTTGGCTGGTGGTGAGCCGCCACTTCCCGTCGTCGTATTCGGCCCTGGTGACGTGGGTGCCGAACCGGATGTGGGGACGAACGCCCCGTTCGTCGGCCACCTGACAGAAATACGTCTGTATCTCGGGACCGGGCGGCAGCAGGTGCGACCAATTCGGGTTGGGCCGGAACGAGTACGAGTAGTAACGCGAAGGGACGTCACAGGTGAGACCGGGATAGGTGTTGTCGCGCCAGGTGCCCCCGACTTCGTCGGCTTGCTCGAAAATGGTGAAGGACTCGATCCCGGCGTCCTGCAGCTTGACCGCCATGCACAGACCTGACATCCCGGCGCCGATTATCGCGACCTTCAGGGGGCGCTTCTGTGTCATGCAAATCACCGGACCTCTCGCTGGCCTGCACGCTACGCCGATCGACTCGGGGCAGCGACAGGTTCGTCAGTTGACTAGCCGGCGGCTCGCTTGCTGCCGAAAATGCGTTCTTGCATGGCGGTGTCCCCGAACGAGAGGGCTTTCACGACCTTACCGTTGCCGAACGTGTACAGATCGGCTTCCTGGGAGGTCTCTCCCCCGATGGTGACTTCGGTCAGGACCACGACCACATCACCGCCGGCGAGAAAACGCTGTGCCTCGACCTGGGCGGCCTTCTCCACCAACCGCATGAGCAGTTGGGTGATTTCGGCTTTGCCGCGGTACGTTCCGCCAATCATGCTCTCGCCGTTGACAATCCATTCGGCAGAGTCGTCGAACACGCTCAACGCGGCTTCGAGGTCACCCGCGCCGAACTCGTCGTAACCCTTCTTCAAAGCCTCGATGTTCCCGTTTGGCATCTCAGTTCTTCAACTGTGGTCGTCACACTGCGCGGCGGCTGATTTCGCTTGCTGCAGGCAGCGAACCTTCGCCGAACCGCTCGTCAATGGACCGCACACCCGCATGCCGGCGATTGGCGAGCACGATGCGAAGCAGAATGGACGGGCGCAGCAACCGGGCCGGCGGGTCAACCATCGCCGTAACCCGCATGAACTGCCCGGCGACGACGGGATCCACCTCGACGGCAGTCATCACCGGCTCGAGGAAGGCATTGGTGATTCGCATCGAGACCGGCCGGGGTCCCACCACTTCCGGAAGTTTCAAGTCGGAGCCGACGGCGGTCTGCCAGGCCACCCGGACTTTCCTGGCGGAGGCGCGGAAGAACCGTCGCGGCAGGCCGCGATCCCCGCGGCGCAGGCAATCGCGCAACACCGTCGCCTCGATCGCCGCGACCGTCATGCCTTGTCCGTAAATCGGGTTGAAGCTGCAAACCGCGTCGCCGACGACCACTAGACCATCGGGGGTCCGGCGCATCTTGTCGTAACGCCGCCAGCGGTTCGATGGAACGCCATGGTGAACCACCTCGCCCAAAGGCTCGGCCGTCCGAATCGCCTCCAGCACATGCGCGGGAGCGAAATCGGCCGCGAACTCGAGCATGTCGGCCGGTGTGGTCGGCGGCTTGGCTCCCGCTAGGGTGCCGACCGCGAACATCCAGGTGTCGTTCTCGTACCTGATGAATCCGAACATCTTCGGCCGTCCCGGTTGCGGGAAGAACGCGATCATGTGCTCCCTTACGGCGCCCGGTGTGCTGCGCAGCAGTTGACAGGCGTAGGCGAGTTGCACCGTCAACTCGTCCTCCGCGGGGCGGCCATAGCCGAGTTGTTCGAGGAAGACCGGCGTGCGCGATCCGCGGCCGGTCGCGTCGACGACGAGGTCGGCGGTCAGCTCCGTCTGGCGTTCGGAGGCGCGATCCACCACGCGCACCCCGGTGACGCGATCGCAATCGGGTGTCGCCGTCAGAGCAACCACGTCGTGGCCTTCAAGGAACGCCACGTTGGCAATCGCCTGCACCCGCCGGCGCACATTCCATTCCAGGAGCGGCCGGCTGGGAAAGAAGATCGCCGGCGCATTGGGCGCCGTACCGGAGCGCACGGCTTGATGGCCCCCGACTGCCATCCACAGCTTCGAAAGGTCCCCGTCGTCCCAGCTCTCGACGCCAGCCGCCTTGAGTTCTCCCACAAACCCGGGGAACAGTTCGTCGAGGATCTGGGTGCATCGGGCAAGGGCGGCGTGGATCAGCTTGCCTTGTGGGACGCCGCGGCGGTTCACCGGGTCGGCGGGCAAGGTGTCTCGCTCGACCACCGTCACGCGGTCATAGAAGTCGGCCAGCACCCGGGCGGCCAGCAAACCGGCCATACTGGCGCCGAGCACCACCGCATGATCGCCGCGCTTCGCCATCGCGTACTCCTCACATCGCTGGAAGGTGGACTGCACGCAGTGTCCGGCGCGGCGCCGGCGGCTGCCTAGAGTAGTCGGCTACTCCAATTCTCAGTGCCTAGACGTACCGTGGCTAGATGGCCAGGGACCGCGACGCCGACGCTTGCCCGGGTGCGCTGCAGGTGCACCGGGCCGCCGACGGCGCGCTCGTGCGGGTCCGGCTGCCCGGCGGCATGATCGCCGCGGCCCAGTTGGCGACGCTGTCCAGCGTCTCGAGCGAGTTCGGCTCGGGGATGCTCGAGCTGACCGCCCGGGGCAACGTGCAATTGCGCGGGATCACCGACGTGACGGCGGTTGCCGGCGAGATCGTCCCCGTGCTCATACAAGCCGGGCTGTTGCCGTCGGCGACGCATGAGCGGGTCCGTAACATCGTCGCGTCGCCGCTGTCCGGCCGGGCCGGCGGACTCGCTGACGTGCGGGCGTGGGTGAGTGAGCTGGACGCGGCGATTTGCGCCGAACCCAGACTGGTGCAACTGGGAGGCCGGTTCTGGGTCAGTCTCGACGACGGCCGCGCCGACGTATCCGGACTGGGGGCCGATGTCGGCGTGCACGTGCTGGACGACGGCCTGGCGCTGCTGCTGGCGGGGCGCGACACCGGCGTCCGGCTGTCCGTCGGCGACGTCGTACAGACATTGGCTGGGGTTGCGTTGCGGTTCATCGAGATACGCGAAAAAGCTTGGCGTGTTAATGAATTGGCTGACGTTACTGATCTGCTGCCCGGTATCGAACTGAGTTCTGCAACCTTCCCGCCCGTCACCAAGCCACCGGTGGGATGGATAAGCCAACGAGACGGCCGGGTCGCACTGGGCGCCGCGGTGCCGCTGGGCATGCTGCCGGCGCGGGTCGCGGACTACCTCGCCGCGATCGAGGCCCCGCTGGTGGTCACGCCGTGGCGATCGGTGCTGGTGTGCGATCTCGACGAGGGCGTGGCCGACGCCGCACTGCGGGTGCTGGCGCCGTTGGGCTTGGTGTTCGACGAGAACTCCCCCTGGCTTGACGTCAGCGCCTGCACCGGCAGCCCCGGCTGCGCTCACTCGGCCGCCGATGTCCGCGCAGACGCCGCGCTGGCGCTCGAGGCAGGTTCCACGGTGCATCGCCATTTCGTTGGCTGCGAACGCGCTTGCGGCAGCCCGCCCACCGGTCAGGTGCTGGTCGCCAACGGACAGGGATATCGCCTGCTGCACCGACCGGTCCGCGCGACCGCCGGCGCGGCGAAGCCGGGCGCAGCGGGTCCCCACCCGAACAGCCTTTAGGGTGAGCGGGTGCTCGACTACATCCGCGACGCGGCCGAGATCTATCGCCAGTCGTTCGCGGCCATCCGCGCCGAAGCCGACCTGACGCGATTTCCGGACGACGTGGCACCGGTCGTGGTGCGGTTGATCCACACCTGCGGACAGGTCGATGTCGCCGAACACGTCGCCTACACCGACGATGTGGTGACGCGAGTGGGCGCCGCACTAAGAAGTGGTGCTGCGGTGTTGTGTGATTCGTCGATGGTGGCGGCCGGGATCACCACCGCGCGGCTGCCGGCGGGCAACGAGGTGGTGTCGCTGGTGGCCGATCCGCGCGCAGCGGAGCTGGCCGCCCGTCGGCGCACCACCCGCTCGGCGGCCGGCGTGGAGCTGTGGGCCGAACGCCTGGCCGGCGCGGTGCTCGCGATCGGCAATGCGCCTACCGCCCTGTTTCGGCTGCTGGAGCTGATCGACGAGGGGGTTGCCCCGCCGGTCGGGGTGCTCGGCGGGCCGGTCGGATTCGTCGGGTCGGCGCAGTCCAAGCAGGAGCTCATCGACCGTCCGCGCGGGATGTGCTATCTGGTGGTGCGGGGCCGCCGCGGCGGCAGCGCGATGGCCGCGGCCGCCGTCAACGCGATCGCCAGCGACGCCGAATGACCAAGCGGGGCACGCTTTGGGGAGTCGGGCTGGGGCCCGGCGACCCGGAACTGGTGACGGTCAAGGCCGCCCGGGTGATCGGTGAGGCCGACGTGGTGGCCTATCACAGCGCCCGGCACGGTCGCAGCATCGCCCGCGGAATCGCCGAACCGTACCTGCGTACCGGTCAGATCGAGGAGCACCTGATCTATCCGGTGACCACCGAGGTAACCGACCATCCCGGCGGGTACGCCGGCGCGCTGGAAGACTTCTACGCCGACGCCACCCGGCGCATCGCGGCACACCTCGATGCCGGCCGAGACGTGGCCCTGCTCGCCGAGGGCGACCCGCTCTTCTACAGCTCGTACATGCATCTACACACCCGGCTGACGCAACGGTTCAACGCGGTCATCGTGCCGGGTGTCACGTCGGTGAGCGCCGCCTCCGCGGCCATCGCGACACCGCTGGTGGCGGGCGACGAGGTGTTGTCGGTGTTGCCGGGCACCCTGCCGGTCGCCGAGCTGACCCGGCGGCTCGCCGACGCCGACGCCGCGGTGGTGCTCAAACTGGGTCGTTCGTATCACAATGTACGGGAAGCTCTTTCGGCATCCGGGCAGCTCGAAGACGCGTTCTACGTGGAGCGGGCCAGCACCCCCGGCCAACGCATAGTGCCCGCCGCGGAGGTCGACGAGGCCAGTGTGCCGTACTTCTCGCTGGCCATGCTGCCGGGTGGCCGGCGGCGCGAAGCGTCCGTCGGCTCCGTCGCGGTGGTGGGCCTGGGTCCCGGCGACATCGACTGGATGACGCCGCAGAGCCGACGGGAACTGGCCGCCGCGACCGATCTGATCGGTTACCGGGGCTACCTGGACCGCGTCCCGGTCCGCGACGGTCAGCGCCGCCATCCCAGCGACAACACGGACGAACCCGCGCGTGCGCGGCTGGCGTGCGCACTGGCCGAGCAAGGGCACACCGTCGCGGTGGTGTCGTCGGGCGACCCCGGAGTTTTCGCGATGGCCACCGCCGTCCTGGAAGAGGCCAAACAATGGCCGGGAGTGCGGATTCGGGTGATTCCGGCGATGACGGCCGCGCAGGCCGTCGCCAGCCGGGTTGGTGCTCCATTGGGTCATGACTACGCGGTGATCTCGTTGTCCGACCGGCTCAAACCCTGGGACGTGATCGCGACACGGCTGGAAGCCGCGGCCGCCGCCGACCTGGTGCTGGCCATCTACAACCCGGCCTCGAGGACCCGGACCTGGCAGGTCGGCGCGATGCGCGATGTGCTGATGGCCCACCGCGAACCAGGCACCCCGGTGGTGGTCGGCCGCAACGTATCGGGACCTGACGAAGATGTCCGCGTGGTGCGGCTGGCCGACCTCAACCCCGAAGAGGTGGACATGCGCTGCCTGCTGATCGTCGGGTCTTCGCAAACCCAGTGGCACTCGGACGATTTCGGCGACCGGGTGTTCACCCCACGGCGTTATCCCACCTGAATTCGAACGCGCCCGGGTGGCCTAACCGCGTGACTTTCCGGATCACCGAGTGTCCGGACCAGCGGCACCCTCAGCGCCGGAATGCGCCAATCCTTCGGGAACGAGATTGCCGCCGTGCATCCGCTCAAGAGTGGAGCCTTTACCAGAGGGTGTTTTGAGCTTCGTGGTCGCGGCATCCGCTTGCTCACCCAGCAGCAGGGAACGAACCAGCCGACGCGGCCCGAAAGGCCGAAGCATGTAGCTGGCCGGGCGCGGCCGCACTCGTTGCGGCCACCAGAACCAGCGCCCAAGCAGCGCGGCGATCGACGGCGTCATGAGCGAGCGCACAACGAGCGTGTCGAACAGCAGGCCGAGGCCGATCGTGCTGCCGGCCTGGCCGATCGAACGCAGGTCACTCGCGACCATGGACATCATGGTGAAGGCGAATACCAGGCCCGCCGCGGTGACGACCCCGCCCGTTTCGCCCATCGAGCGGATAATGCCGGTCCTAAGCCCGGCGCCTATCTCCTCCTGGAACCGCGAGACCAGCAGCAGGTTGTAGTCGGACCCGACAGCGAGAAGGATGATCAACCCGAACACGGGCGCGATCCAGTTCAGGTCCAGACCAAAAATATGCTGCCAGACCAGCACGGACAGCCCGAATGCGGCGCCCAGCGATAGCAGCACCGTCCCGACGATGACAAGTGACGCAACCAGAGCCCGTGTGATCATCACCATGACCGCGAATATCAGCGTCAGCGCCGCTATTCCCACGATCAGCAGGTCGTATCTCGAGCCGGTCTGGATGTCGTTGTAAACCGCCGCCGTGCCGGTGAGATAGAACTTGGCGTTGGCCAAGGGCGTTCCCTTCACCGCCTCGTGCGCGGCGTTGAGTTCCGGCTTGACGGCGGAGATTCCCGCGGGCGTCGCCGGGTCCGCATCGTGGGTGATGATGAACCGCGCCGCCTTGCCGTCCGGCGACAGGAAGAGTTTCAGGCCTCGTTGGAAGTCGGGGTTGTCGAACGCTTCCGGCGGCAGATAGAAGTAGTCGTCAGCCTTCGACGAGTCGAAGGCCTGGCCCATAGCGCTCGCGGTGTCGGTCATCCGGGACATCTGAGTCACCAGCCCCGAGAAGCTGCTGTGCAGGGTCAGCAGGGTCCCCTGCATGGACTTCGCGACGGCGATGAGCGGCGGGAACTGTGCGAGCATTTGTGGCAGCACCGCGTCGATGTTGTTCATGTCCTTGAGGAGCGTGCTCATGTTCTCGCTGAACTTGTCCACGCCGTCGATCGCCTCGAACACCGACCTTGTGGCCCAGCAGGCGGGAATGTTGAAGCAGTGTTGTTCCCAGTACACGTAACCGCGCAACGGCCTTGCGAAATCGTCGAAGTCGGCCAGATGGTCTCGCATCTCGTCCAGCGTGGCCTTCATGTCGCCCATGTCGCCGACCATGTGATGAGTCGTGTTGCTCATCTGGCCTAGCAAGCCGTACATCCGTTCCATCGAGCCGACCATGGCACCAAGGTCATCGCCCATCTTGAGCATGTCGGCCATCCGGTCTTTCATGAATTGCAAGTTCTCTTGTATGGGAAGCGCTTGCATGCTGACCTGAAATGGGATCGAACTGTGTTCGATCGGGCCGCCCAAGGGCCTGGTAATGCTTTGCACCCGCGCGATCCCGGGCGTACGGAACATATCCTTGGCGATCCGGTCCAGGATGATCATGTCGCTGGAATTCCGCATATCGTGATCACCCTCGACCATGAGGATGTCGGGATTGAGCCTGGCGGAGCTGAAATGGTGTTCTGCCGCAACGTATCCGACATTCGACGGCAGGTTCGACGGGATGTAGAAGCGGTCGTTGTAGCTGATGTTTATGCTGGGCACCACGAGCAAGCCGACGAGGGCGATGAGTAATGACGCCACAAAGACCGGCCCCGGCCAGCGGACGGTGGCGGTGCCGATACGTCGCCACCCCCGCGTCTTGATCATCCGTTTCGGATCGAGCAGACCAAACCGGCTGGCGACGGCGACGACAGCCGGCGCCACGGTCAGCGCGCCGGCGATCACGACAAGCAACCCCAACGCGGAAGGAATGCCCAGTGCCTTGAAATACGACAACCGCGCGAAGTGAAGGCAGAATGATGCTCCGGCAATCGTCAGCCCGGACCCCAAGATGACATGGTAGGTGCCGCGGAACATCGTGTAATAGGCCGCTTCCCGGTCTTGACCGGCCTGACGCGCCTCTTGATAGCGTCCGATGAGGAATATCGCGTAGTCGGTTCCGGCCGCAATGGCCAGAGACGACAACATGGCGACGACGAACGTCGAAAAGCCCAGTAGGTTGTAATTCCCGAGAATCGCGACGACCCCCCTGGCCGTCAGCATCTCGATGAAGACCATAAAGAGAACGAGAAGCACAGTGCTGATGGAGCGATAGACGATGGCAAGCATGATCATGATGACCACGCCTGTCACGCCCATCATCTTGAACATGCTTTTGTCAGCGGCCTCGGTCATGTCCGTGGTGAGCGCTCCCGGGCCGGTGACGTATGCCTTGATTCCGCTGGGCGGTAGTGACGAGTCGACGATCTTGCGGACCGCATCGACGGACTGGTTTCCCAGGGTGCTGCCCTGGTTGCCGGCTACGTTGAGTTGGACGTATGCGGCCTTGCCGTCCCCGCTCTGAGACCCGGCCGCGGTGATGCGGTCTCCCCACAGATTCTGGACGTGCTGTACGTGTTTGGTGTCGGCCGCCAGCTTTTTCACCAAGCCGTCGTAATAGGTGTGCGCTTCGTCGCCGAGTTCTTTATTGCTTTCCAGGACGACCATGACAATATTGTCCGAATCGGACTCCTGGAACTTCCCACCGATGCGCTTCGCGGCGATCATTGCCGGTGCATCTTGCGGCGACATCGTTACAGCATGCGATCGCGCGACAAATTCTATCCACGGCACGAGAACGTTTACGCCGATCGTTAAAAGCAGCCACGCCAGGATGATCGGCACCGCTAGCGTGCGGACCATCCGCATGAACAGCGGGCGGGTGTCGTCGTCCTTGACGTTCATGCGGCCTTCACCAGGCAGAAGGTCTGGGCATGATGTCCGCTGGACGATTGCTCGTCCCGGACATCGCCGTTGACGATGATGCGACACCCGATGCTGTCGCTGTTGCCTTGGGCTATCACGTTGGCGATGACGGCCGGGATCGTCGTCGTCAGCGTGTACGTCCAGGGCAGACTCGTGAACTTCGCTTCCTCCGCCTGAGCATTCTTGTTCAAATAGCTCACGCTTCCCGACGTGTCGCTGGGGCCGAAAACCTCGTACGTCACATGCTTGGGATTGAACGGCACGATTGTTTCGGCGCTACTGCCCGTCGACGAGAAGATCTTGTCGGAGCCGAAAACGCCACGCAGCCGGTCGACCGCTGTGGCGCCGGCGGCCACCGCCACCACGACCACGAGCGGTATCCAAGCCCGCTTTAGAAAGGTGAGCATCGAGGTTTCCCGTCGCTTGTGGCCTGGTTTTGTCGTTACGCAGTTTTACGCCCGCGTCGCGGCGTCGATAGGGGCGTTCGGCCCTGCCAATGATGGCCATCGGGCAAATAAGCGGCGGTCTT
Organism: Mycobacterium sp.; assembly: GCF_052145595.1. Taxonomy (GTDB): domain Bacteria; phylum Actinomycetota; class Actinomycetes; order Mycobacteriales; family Mycobacteriaceae; genus Mycobacterium. The sequence continues at coordinate 10,689 of NZ_JBKQOI010000062.1, forward strand.
TGGGCGGCGGCGGGCCGGCACGATATCGGTGGTAAGGCCGGCCCGAGCGACTGCTGGCATGCTCAGCTCCTCCTCCAGTCTCGCGGCTGCAAGTTCGGCCGCAGCCCAAAATATACCATACCCCCTAGGGTATTTTGCTCGCGATCTCGCCAGCCGAAATGTGGGGCCTGAGCCTAGTCCCGGAGCTGTCTTCGCGAGGTCTTTGCGCACAGCCAAGCCATGCGCAACGATGCAGGGATGCGGTGTGACGTTGCGCGTGAGGCGCTTTCTGCGCGATTGGACGGCGAGCGTCCACAAGTGCTCGAGCAGCAGGTCGATGCCCATCTGGAATCGTGCCGCGGCTGCCGCGCCTGGCTGATCGGCGCGGCCGTGCAGACTCGCCGGCTGGCGTCGCTCGAGCCCGGCCAGGGGCCCGACCTGGTCGACAAGATCATGGCAAGCATCGGCGAGCAGCCCGCCGCTGATCACCGGTGGATGCGCTGGGTGCGGTCGCACTATCGTCGCGGTGCGCTGATCGCTGTCGGCGTGTTCCAGGTGGCGATCGCGGCCGCCCAAATCAGCGGGATCGATTTCGGCATGCTGTCGGCCCACATGCACGGCGCGATGTCCGGAGAGCACCTGATGCATGAGTCCACCGCATGGTTGCTGGCGCTGGGTCTGGCCATGGTCGCCGCCGGCATATGGCCCGTCACCGCGATTGGAGTCGCGGCGATTACCGGCGTGTACTCGGTCGCGCTGTTGAGTTACGTCGTCATTGACGCCTTCGACGGCGAGGTAACCACGGCACGTGTCGCCAGTCACGTGCCCGTGCTGCTGGGCCTGGTGTTCACGTTGCTGGTGACGCGTGAACGTGTCGGGTCGCGCAGGCCGCGCACCTCCGGCGCCGACGCGGATGTCGATCGCGCACCGACCGCGACCCCCACCGGTCGACGACGGGGGCATCTCTGGCCGATCAACCGGTCTACGACGACCGGTCGTAGACCAGCCGGGTCCGCACAACTAAGGTGGTTGGTCATGACCGCGTCAACCGACGACGAGGCCGTTACCGAACTCGCCTTGGCAGCCGCACGCGGGGACGCGCGAGCGCTCGAGGCGTTTATCAAAGCCACCCAGCAGGACGTCTGGCGGTTCATCACCTACCTGTCAGACGCGGGCACCGCCGACGATCTGACTCAAGAGACCTTCCTGCGGGCAATCGGCGCCGTCGAGCGGTTCTCCGGGCGCTCCAGCGCCCGAACCTGGCTGCTGGCCATCGCGCGACACGTCGTCGCCGATCACATCCGTCACGCCCAATCGCGGCCGCGCACCGCCCCCGGCGCCGATCCCGAGGCCCTCAGCGGCGACCGCCACGCCCGCGGATTCGAAGACCTCGTCGAGGTGACGACAATGATCGCCGGCCTTACCACCGAACAACGAGAAGCCCTGTTGCTCACCCAGCTGCTCGGGCTGCCCTATGCCGACGCCGCGGCGGTGTGCGGTTGCCCAGTGGGCACCATCCGGTCCCGCGTCGCCCGCGCCCGCGACGCGCTGCTGGCCGACACAGAACGCGACGCACGCGACGACCTGACCGGCTAGTCGAGTCCGGCAACCCATTCGGCGGCCTCCTGCACGGTGCTTACTGCTGTCACCCCGTCCGGCAGTGGCGGGCGCGCCACCATCACCACCGGAATACCCAGCGCCGCAGCGGCATCCAGCTTCGCCCGGGTCATATCGCCGCCACTGTTCTTGGTGACCAGGGCGTCGATACGGTGCTTGCGCAGCAGCGCGAATTCATCGTCGTAGCGATACGGGCCGCGCGACAGCAGCAGCTCGTGGCGGCGCGGCAGCAGGGCGCTATCCGGGGCCGTGACCGCACGGATCAGAAACCACGCGTCGCTGTCGGCGAAAGCCGCGGTTCCCGATCGCCCGGTGGTGAGAAAGACCCTCGAATAGCCTTCCCGTGCGACGGTTTCCGCGGCGTGGCTGTCCGATGCCACGACGATGGCGGCGCCGGGGTCCCACGCCGGGCGGGCCAACACCAAATGCGGTATCCGCAATTCGCCACACACTTGAGCGGCGTGGGCGGTCATGGTCTCCGCGAACGGGTGTGTGGCGTCGACGACGGTGTCGATGCGCTCCTCTTTCAGCCAGTGTCGCAGCCCGTCGACACCACCGAAACCGCCGATGCGTACCGGGCCGACCGGCAGCACCGGATCCGGCACCCGGCCGGCCAGCGAGCTGATGACGTCGACGTGCGGGTGCAGAGTCTTCGCCAGCGCGCGCCCTTCGGCGGTTCCGCCGAGCAGCAATACCCGCATCAGCGCCGGCTCCCCCGGGTCCGCTCGGCTGAATACAGGTAGCTGTCGGTGAATCCCCCGGCGGCCAGTACATCGCCGACGATGATCACGGCCGTCTTGGTGATGTTGGCGTCGTGCATCTGCCGGGCAATGTCGGCGAGCGTGCCGCGCAGCGCCGTCTGCTGCGGCCAGCTCGCAAAAGCCACCACCGCAACGGGTGTTTCGGGGCGGTATCCCCCGCTTAGCAATTGCGGGACGACGGCATCGATCTGGGCGGCCGCCAGGTGCAGTACCAGGGTGGCGCCGGATTGGGCGAGCTTGGCCAGGTCTTCACCGGGCGGCATGGGTGTCGACAGGGTCGCCACCCGGGTCAGCGTCACCGTCTGCGCCACACCCGGGACGGTGAGCTCGCGCTTGAGGGCGGCCGCGGCCGCGGCGAAAGCCGGTACGCCCGGGACGATTTCGTATCCAATGCCCAGCGCGTCGAGTCGGCGGCACTGCTCGGCCAGCGCGCTGTATAGCGACGGGTCACCGGAGTGCAGTCTCGCCACATCGTGGCCGGCGGCGTCGGCGTCGGCAAGTTCGGTGACGATCTGCTCCAGCGTTAACGGACCGGTGTCAATGATTTTCGCGCCGGACGGGCACAGCGCCAACAGGTCGTCGGGCATGATCGATCCCGCATAGAGGCACACCGCGCATCGTTCCAGGAGCCGTTGGCCGCGGACCGTGATGAGGTCGGCAGCGCCTGGGCCGGCGCCGATGAAATACACCGTCATGGCTTGGCCATTGTCCACTGGGTGACCGGGAACTGAGGGCGCCAACCGGTGAAGCCGCCCAGCGCTTCGCCCTGATAGTGCTGGAAACGTTGCAGATCGCCGCCGTAGCGCGAGTACGCCTGCGTGAGAATGGATTCCGACTCAGCCGTCACCGCGTTGGCGACCAAGCGTCCCCCGGCGGGCAGGTGGTGAAGACACGCGTCGAGCAAGCCGGGCTCAGTCAGCCCACCGCCGATGAAGATCGCCGAGGGCGCCTCGGCGCCGTCGAACGCTGCCGGCGCCTCGCCCCGTATGTCGACGCTGGCGCCTAACACCTCGGCGTTCAAACCGATGTTCTGGCGGCGATGTTCGTTACGTTCGAAGGCCACCGCCGTGCAGCTCCGCCAGCTTCGGCACCACTCGACGGCGATGCTCCCCGAACCCGCGCCGACATCCCATAACCGTTGCCCGGGCCGCGGTGCCAGCGCGGCCAAGGTCACCGCCCGGATCCCGTGTTTGGTGATCTGGCCGTCGTGGGTGAAAGCGTTGTCGGTTAAGGGAATCCCGCGTTCGTCGGGCAGGTAGCGGACGGCGATCACGTTGAGGTCGTCCACGTCGAGCGGGGCGTCGTTGGCCCACTTTCGGGCGGTGCCGTCGCGGCGTCGTTCCGCGGGGGCGCCCAGCTGTTCGAGCACACTGAACTCGGAGTCGCCACGCCCGGAGGCGTTGAGTAGCAATGCGAGTGCCCTCGGCGTGGTCCTGTCGCTGGACAGCACGATCGCCTGCCCCCCGCGGCGCACCGCGGCGCGCGGCTGCGCGGTGACCAGGCTGATCACCTCGGTATCGTGGACGTTCCAACCCATCCGCGCGCACGCCAACGTCACAGATGATACGTGGGGCAGCACCCTCACGTTTTCGGCGCCGAACAACCGGATCAGCGTGCCACCGATGCCGTGCAGTAGCGGGTCGCCGCTGGCCACCACGTGGATGTCGTCGGCGGCCTCGACGGGCAGTGTCTGCAGTGCGGGCAGCATCGGTGACGGCCACTCCCGGCGGGGCGCGGCCACGGTGTCGTCGAGCAGGTCGAGCTGTCGCTTAGAGCCGTAAATGACTGCGGCCCTGCGCAATTCGGCGCACGATGTTTCGGCTAGCCCGGCCATGCCGTCGGCGCCGATGCCGACAACGACGATCATCGGGGCATCCTGCGCCAGACGAACTGCGGCAGCAGCCGCATCACGAAGAACATCGGCCGCAGTGCCCACGGGATCCACACGGTGCGTCGACCCTTGGCCAGCGCATGCACAGTTGCCGCGGCCACTTGCTCCGGGGTGCTGGGCAGCGGCGCGGGCGTCATGCCC
>NZ_JBKQOI010000063.1:0-5061 GCF_052145595.1 Mycobacterium sp.
TCCTGCCCGCCGAGCGCATAGAAGTTCTTGCCGTCCGACCATGGGATGTAGTCGTGCGGGTTCCAGTCCTTATGCATGCTCAGGTGCCGGTTCAGGTTCTTCTCGACCACCGGTTCAAGTTCTTGCAGCAGCTGTAGCTCGGTCAGCTCGGCTGACATGATCCCTCCGGTTATCTGTGTCTTCGGGTAGCACTCAAGAGTATCTGTGTACCCCAGTAGCATCAAGTTTGTGCCCCCGTGTGGCACGCCTTAGTTTCGGGTGTAGGGCGCGCGCCCACTCACTCGGATTTCCCCTGTTCGGACGCGGGCACATAAGGGGCCGCGGTGTTGAACAGCATGTTGACGCAGTAGTCGATGAATTGCTTGCGGGTGGCCCCGAGTTGTCCGTTGAGGTATGCGGTGAACAGGCTTGTCAGGCCGCCGACCAGGCTGGTGGCGATCATTTTCTGCAGCACCGGATCGCCTATGCGGGACAGCTTGCGCTGTAGCAGATCGATGAAGTTGGGCATCCACTGCGCGCCCGATCGGGTCAGTATCGGCTCCACCGCCGGCGCCAGCAGGAGCACGCGCCCCCGCACCGGGTCGTCGACCATCAGCTCGACAAACCGTTCGACGGCCTCCCGGGGGGTTTTCGCCGAAGTGAGGGTGTTCATCGCCTTGGTGCAGACATCGTCGTAGACGGCGCGCACGAATTCGTCACGGTCGGAAAAGCTTTCGTAGAAGTAGCGTTCCGTGAGCGCGGCCTCACGGCACACCGCGCGGACCGTCAGCGCAGGTCCGGCGGCGCGGCCGAGCAACTGCACACCGGCGGCGATCAGATTGTCGCGCCGGAGGGCATGGCGACTCTCCAGGGGAACCCCGGTCCAACGGCCCCGTCGTTGACCGGTCTGCACATCCCTCCTAGACTTCCAAAGTGACAACACATGTAGTCAAAATTGCCCGTATTTACAGGAATCTAATAGTGACTCAACATACGTCCGGACCCCGCCCGCTGACCAGCGCCGCAATGGGTAGGGGGCTCAGCGGTGTGGCCGGCGGCTGCCCGGTGTCGCCGCTGGGCTACGACCCGCCACCCGTTTCGCTCGGCCCTGATTCGTTGACATGGCGGTACTTCGGGGATTGGCGCGGCATGCTGCAGGGACCGTGGGCGGGATCCATGCAGAACATGCACCCGCAACTGGGCGCGGCAGTCGTCGACCACTCGACGTTCTTCCGGGAACGCTGGCCGCGCCTGCTGCGCTCGTTGTACCCGATTGGCGGCGTCGTGTTCGACGGCGACCGCGCCCCGGTCACTGGCGCCGAGGTGCGCGACTACCACACCACCATCAAGGGCGTTGACGACCAGGGCCGCCGCTATCACGCGTTGAACCCCGATGTCTTCTACTGGGCACACGCCACGTTCTTTGTCGGCACCATTCATGTGGCCGAGCGGTTCTGCGGCGGATTGACCGAAGCGCAACGGCGCCAGCTGTTCGACGAGCACGTCGAGTGGTACCGGATGTACGGCATGAGCATGCGGCCGGTGCCGGCGTCCTGGGAGGAGTTCCAGGATTACTGGGATCACATGTGCCGCAACGTGTTGGAGAACAATCGGGCCGCTCGCGCGGTGCTCGATCTGACCGAACTGCCCAAACCTCCGTTTGCCCAAAAGGTCCCGGACTGGTTGTGGGCCGAGCAGCGCAAACTGCTGGGCCCGTTCTTCGTGTGGCTCACTGTCGGTCTCTACGATCCGCCGGTGCGCGATCTGATGGGCTACCGGTGGTCGCGCCGCGACGAATGGCTGCACCGGAGGTTCGGCGACTTAGTGTGTCTCGTCTTCGCCTGTGTGCCAAGGCGATTCCGCAAACACCCACGCGCCCGCGCGGGCTGGGATCGTGCCACCGGGCGAATCCCGGCCGACGCACCGTTGGTGCAGACGCGGGCGCGCAACCTGCCGCCCGCCGACGAACGTGACAACCCGAAGCACTACTGCCCGAAGGTCTCCTAAGCCACAGAGGGCTACGACGCTCTCATAAGTGCATCATCCGTGGGCGTGGCCATGAACCTCTTCCAGCCCGGACTGGTGTACGTGCTGATGAGTGTGCTCGGTTCCGTCTTTGTGGGCGTGGCGGTGCTCATGCGTGACGTGGTCGTGCTCATGCGTGGTGTGCGCGTGGCTGTGAGTCACCTTGGCATGCTGGTGTTCGTGGGCATGCGGTGCGTCATGGGTGTGCTGCTCAGTCATTGGTGGTCCTCTCCCGTTGCGAAATATGTTGTGTTAATTGGTCGTTCAGCCGGGGCCTCGACCTGTTCGAGTCCTCGGCGATGACGATGACTCGGTGATCGCCTGCAGTCCGCTGTCGCCGCGATGATGACGGGGAACTCCCGGGCCGGCATGCTCGGCGTTGCAGACCGCATCGATGACGAGCTGGCGGACGTGGTCGTTCTCCAGGCTGTAGAAGATCGTGGTTCCGTCGCGGCGGGTGCGCACCAGACGCGCCATCCGCAGCTTGGCAAGGTGCTGGGAAACCGATGGCGCAGGCTTGCCCACGTGCTCGGCGAGTTCGTTGACCGACATCTCGCGATGCGTCAGCGACCAGAGCACCTGCACACGGGTGGTGTCGGCCAGCATCCGGAACACCTCGACCACAAGACTGGCCTGGTCGTCGGGCAAGCGATCTTCGCTAATACCTGCATGCATACGCAGATATTAGCGCAGGAACCGGCAATCCCGAGCGCATCGGGAATCGGCCCTGTGATAGTAACTAGACTGTCTATATTTCTGGGCCGGGATGAGGGAGCACGATGGCGCGCACCGATCGAGATCGTTGGGACCTGGCGACGAGCGTCGGGGCGACGGCGACGATGGTTGCCGCCCAGCGTGCGCTTTCCACCGACGAGAAGTTGATCAACGACCCTTACGCCGCGCCGCTGGTGCGTGCCGTCGGAATCGACGTCTACGTCCGCTTGGTGAACGGCCAGATTCCGGTTGGCGGGGATTCCGAGTTCGACCCGCACCGAATGGCCCGGGGGATGGCCTGCCGCACCAGGTTCTACGACCACTACTTTCTCGATGCGACGCAGGGCGGCATCGGCCAGGCGGTGATCCTTGCGTCCGGACTTGATGCGCGCGCCTACCGCCTGCCGTGGCCGGCGGGCACCGTCGTCTACGAGGTCGACATGCCAGAGGTGATCGAGTTCAAGACCCTGACCCTGGCCGACCTCGGCGTGGAGCCGACCGCCGAGCGGCGCACCGTCGCCGTCGACCTGCGCGACGACTGGGCCGCGGCGCTGCAGGACGCGGGATTCGATCCACAGGCGCCCGCCGCGTGGAGCGCCGAAGGGTTGTTGGTGTATTTGCCGGACGCGGCCCAGGACGCGCTGTTCGACAACATCACCGCTCTGAGCGCCCCCGGCAGTCGCCTGGCCTTTGAATTCGTGCCCGACACCACAGTTTTCGCCGACCAGCGGTGGCGTGCACACCATGACCGGATGAGCGAACTCGGGTTCGAGATCGACTTCAACGATCTCGTCTATCACGGTCAGCGCAGCCACATCCTGGACTACCTGGCCCAGCGCGGCTGGCGGACGGCGTCCCAGACCGTCAAGGAGCTACACGCGGCCAACGGGTTCGTCTATCCCGACGACGACGTTGCCGAAGCCTTCGCCGACGTGACCTATAACAGCGCGCTGCTTATCGGCTGAGCAGGTCGTCCTTGAGGCGGCTGGTGAGCATTTCCTGAAACACGGTGCGAGCGGGTTCGTACAGATCCTGGAACGTCGTCAGCACCGTATTCCGGTCGTACTCGGGGATGGACCCGAGCGGAGTCCAGAAGCTGTCGATGTCCAAGAGGAAAAACGGTCCTTGTTGGGCCGGCATCGTCCGGCGCAGGTGATAACTCGCGTCGAGTGCCTGACCCACACCGGGGCCGTAGCGCACGATCATCGATTTGCCCGGTTGCGCTTCGCGGTAGACCGCGGCGCCCTGCCACTCGGTCAGGGTCAGGCCGGCGGGCGCGATGCGCTGCGGCCCGAGCAGCGGCTCGGCGATCCAGTTACTCCACTCGATACGCCCATCCACGCCTATGGGGACCCGGACCTCGAGGACATAGCGCAGACCGAGACGTTCCACCCCGACGATCGAGGAGACCTCTGAGCGAGCGTCTATGACCCGCATGACGACGTCGACCAGCGCCTCGAAGTTGCTGTAGGCGGTGGTCTCGATGACGACCGCCTGGTTCTTCATCGAGGCGGCGAGCGTGTTATCCCGGTTGACGTAACGAACGAAGCGCTCGGCGGTTGGTGTCGGACTTCCGCCGGCGCCCATCGCCCAAGCCACGTCCTGCGCCTGGCGCTCAATCGGTAGGTGGTCGGCGAGCAGCCGTCTGAGCTCTCCGCTGGAAGATTCGGTGAGGGAATCCGTTGCCGGATGACGGATTTCCATCGTTACCAGGGCTACGGGCGCGTTCGGGTAGGCCGCTTCGACACTCATCTTGCGAAGCATAGCCAAGCCGTTCGGCGGTTAAACCGCGGCCATGCCGCGTGTCGGTGGGCCGACTCGAGACGAGCCCGACGTGGATTGCGGCAGATCCGGCGCCGTCTCGAAGTGTCAACGATCACCCGAAGTAACTGTCAAGCATCAGCCCGAACACTGCCAGGCATCACCCGAAGCCAAAATGTCAAGCATCAGCCGAGGTCATACGCGTCTCTCCCGGTGCCCCCACTAGGACTCGAACCTAGGACCTGCGGATTTATGGTCGATGGTTTCTGGTGAGTCTCAACATTTCCCGAAAAGTTGGGTTGCGCAGGCAGTTCCGCGCCCGCAACGTTTCAACGCTTTTCGCTGCTTATGGCCCGTTTTCGGTCATAAACGCTGGATAAACGATAGGTCCCTAACCAAGACTTCCCTAAAATGCGGAAGGCCCCGGCGACGGCTGTCACCGCCCCGGGGAAGTCGCCTAGACGGTATGGAGGCGACTTGAGGCCGAAGGCCTCGGGCTGCAATCGGACGTGGGTTGCCGGTGGCGGGTGAACACTCGCTCCGGTAGAGCCACAGTTGCAGATCAGGAGGCCTCCGGTGAGT